>JADFOI010000177.1 GCA_022562935.1 Acidobacteriota bacterium | reverse complement strand
TCCAAGCCCCTGGATGTAAGGATTGTTCCCCAAAGCCAATAAAGTCTCTTCTATCGTTTCCATGGCGATTTCTTACCCCCTCTTTACCTACGAATCATTTTATTCCCTGGTGAAACATTTGATATCCTAAATTGCCTCTTTTTCTACAGAAAGTGAGACGAAGAAGACTTATGGTACACAAAGTTATCATTTTAGGCTCTG
This sequence comes from Acidobacteriota bacterium, assembly GCA_022562935.1. GTDB lineage: Bacteria > Acidobacteriota > UBA6911 > RPQK01 > JADFOI01 > JADFOI01. The sequence continues at coordinate 3,604 of JADFOI010000177.1, read as the reverse complement.
GCTGCGCCGGTTCCAGTGCAGCGATTTATACTGCTCGGGCCGATCTGGAACCGCTGGTCCTGGAAGGACATGAACCTGGAGGGCAGCTGTCCTTAACCACTGATGTGGAAAACTATCCGGGGTTTCCCGAGGGTATCCAGGGACCTGAACTGGTGGAGCGGATGAAACAACAGGCGCAGCGGTTCGGCGCAAACTACAAGATGGAAGTGGCGAAGGAAGCCGATCTGAGCAGTCGTCCGTTTAAGATTTCGACCGAGAAGGCCACCTATGAGGCGGAATCCCTGATTGTGGCCTCGGGCGCCTCGGCTATACTGCTGGGGCTACCGTCAGAAAAGGAACTCATTGGGTATGGCGTATCGACTTGTGCGACCTGCGATGGATTCTTCTTTCGTGACCAGAAGATCATAGTGGTAGGCGGCGGGGATACGGCCATGGAGGAGGCTCTCTTTCTCACCAAGTTTGCTGAAAAAGTGACCGTTGTCCATCGACGAGACGAACTGCGGGCTTCCAGGATCATGGCCGATCGGGCGCTCAACCATGAGAAGATCGAGTTCATCTGGGATTCGGTGCTGACCGATATCCTGGATTCCCAAAAGAAAAGCGTTGAGGCGGTGAAGCTGAAACATGTGAAGACCGAAGAGGAAACAACCCTGGATGTTCAGGGAGTATTCATTGCCATCGGCCACACGCCCAACACCACAATCTTCGAAGGTCAACTGGAGATGGATCACGGGTACATCGTCATCCATGACGGCTCCAAGACCAATGTGGAAGGAGTTTTCGCGGCGGGAGATGTTCATGACCGCATTTATAAGCAGGCGGTGACCGCCGCCGGAGCGGGGTGCCAGGCAGCCATCGATGCGGAAAAGTTTCTCGAAGGGCTGGAGCAGACGGACAGCACGGCCCAGGCCGGCGCTGAGGCGGGTGCCGCCCACCCCTAACGGGCTCCTCGTCACGGGTTGGAATCAAAAATCGAAGGAGTGGGTCAGCTTGATCACGAATGAGCGGTCCATTTCAGCAGGTGAGTCCGTGCGGTTGCGAGAATCATTGTAGACGACAAACAGATCATCGCCCGGCCGATAGATATAGTTCAACCGGAAATTGATCCCGATCACATCGCGGTCGCTATTGTACTGGATGGTAGTGCTGGTCAACCATTTTCGGCTCAGTGCTACATTGATGCTGTTGTTCACCTGGTGGAAGGTGACCGGTTCTCCTCCAAACAGACTGATCCTGTTAATGGAATAGGCCACGTCAGCGGAAAAGCGACTGCTGAGCTTGAAGACCGGGTTGATCTGCCACTGGTGGCGGCGGCCACCTTCTCCGTAGTAATCCTTTTCATAGCGGTAACTGAAATTACCGCTCACCATGCGAGCCGGATTCAAGGAGTAGTTGATGGGGACGTACCACCAGCTGTAGAGCCCCGGTGGGACGACCAATCCTCCCGGAAGACTGAGCGGGACGGTGAGATTTTCCGTTGGACGGTGAGGGCCGATGCGAAGCGAAGCTCCGTTCTGAAAGAAGGTGTTAAAGCCAAAATGATGGATTCGTGTCTCGAGCTCTTGGGTCTCTACTCTCTGGAACTCCTCCAGATGGTATGAAAAATTGAACTGACGAATGATCTCGCTGTTGGGGCGTGGGGAAATGGCAAACCGAGAATCGAGTTTGCGTGTGCCGGGTCGTTCAATAAAGCCCAGGTCCGACTGGAAGTTTTCATCCAGAAAGACATAGTTAAAACTGGTATCCAGTAGATCGTCCCGCCAACCCACAGTGAACGACCCCATCCACTCGTTCTCGCTAATGCCATCGGTGAAAGACCTGCCAAACATTCCATTGAGATTCAGATGCTCAAAGAAAATCAGGTTTTGATCCATTCCAACCACTCGATTGAAATCGCCTCCCTCTGCCTGCCGATTGGTGAAATAGACTCCCAGGGTAGAGCGTGATAAAAGGTCTCGTTTCAGGCGCATAACGGTGAAGTTATCTCCTGGCCGAACCCCAAGATCATCCGTTTGAGCGTTCAGGAACCCCACCGTGAATTTCTCCCCGACCCTGCCCGTTAACTTGACTCCGCCAAGCATGGGGATCTCTTCTCCATCATCGGAAAGGCCGATGCGACGACTATGGTAGAGCTTGACTTGAGCTCGGCGCTCTCCTCGAACGATGCCAAATTCGAAAATGCCGGCACCTTCCAGAAAAAACTCCCTTTTTTCCGGGAAAAAGACCGGCACCCGGTCAAAGTTGATGATCTGGTCGTCGACTTCCGCCTGAGCGAAGTCGGTGTTGAGGGTGGCATCCAGAGTCAAGCCCGAGGTGATCGGTATTTTGAGGTCTTCCAGGCCCACATCACCCAGGAAACTGGTGTTTCGCTGTGCCGCCCCTTCGGTGTTGATCGTCCCCGTGATAAAGGGCTTGATCCGCAACCTCAAGCTGTTTTCCGTTCCCGTCAGGCCGCTAAGGTGTCCTGCCTGAGAGACCTCGTGAAAGTCAAAATCCCTGCTGAAGTTGTTCCAATAGGTCAGTTCGTTTTTGCGCCGGATGATCCGTTCGAAATCCACTCCAAAAGAAGTCTCTCCTTCCGACGAAGAAGAGAAGCGAAGCGATTTGAAGGGAATCTGGATTTCGGCAGACCAACCGTCCTCGTCGATGCTGGTTTCTGCGTACCACTTTTCATCCCAGCTCACATTGACGTCGAGTCCTTCCTCGGTAATCAATGCATCGTATTGGGTGCCTCGGGGGTTGATTCGAAACAGGAAGGCGTTTCGGTGATCGTGAAAGGTGTCCAAAATGACAGCAAAGCTGTCGTCATTCCCAAAGCTGTTGTCGCGTCGCAGCTCTGTTGCAAGAATGCCTTCGGGCCGACTGTCCAGACAGCGCACCCCGAAATAAAGGTTTTCTCCGTCGAAAAGCGCGCGAACTTCGGTTGCCTCGGTGGCCGGCATCCCTTCGTTGGGATCCTCCTGGATGAAGTCTCCAACCACGTGGGCTTGGCTCCAGGCTTCCTCGTCGAGTTTTCCGTCCAAGACCAGAGGACCCTCCTTTAGTGTGAGGTTCAGCCACTTTCTCCCGTGCTGATGGCCCTCAGAACCATCCTGGGCCACCAAAATCGGCTGAAGGAAAAACAGCAGGAGTAAAAAAGTGCCTAAATCTCTTAGGCTTTGCATCATGATCCGGTGCCTCGCACCGTTACGCTTCTTCTCCATTGAGCCTAAAACCAATTTCCCTTTGTCCTCAGCTTAAAAAAAACAGGTGTGTAGATGCGGCTCACATTATGATCCCAGAACCAGGTATATTCAAGTAGAGTTTTGAAGGGACAACCGCCATCGAAAGGATTCCGTCTCCCCACGGTTACAAAGGTTTCCTTCTACCTTGACTCCGCTCAGGTGGGGTGTGAGAATGAGCCCGCTTTTGCCCTTGAGAAACTTTGCCATTACCCTATCCCTGTTCATCTTTTCCCAGCTTTGGGCAGTAGCCCAGCAGGATTTTTCCGCCAGCGGGCAGCATGGCCGAAGATCTCTCACTATTTTCCAGATCCAGGAAGCCCCCGTTTTGGATGGACGGCTGGATGAGCAGGTCTGGCAGGATGCACCGGTAGCCGATCGAT
>JADFOI010000075.1 GCA_022562935.1 Acidobacteriota bacterium | reverse complement strand
ACAGAGCCTTTGGCACCCTTGGCGTCCACCATCAAAACTGCTCCGATCGACTGCATCTTACCGGTCTGGGGGTCTTTAGCAATGGCGACATAGACCATCAAATCTCTGTCCTCTGCCTGAACCTCATCCCCGGAAGCTTTTTCTACCTGAAGGAGCTGCTGAGAGGTCAAGGATTTCTGGCGGCTAACGAAGTTTTCGGCTTCGGGAAAGAATTTCTTCAAGGTCTCTCGCGTGAGCGCGTCCCCGTGACCCAAAGCGGGAACGGTCATGAACAGAGTCATGGCAAGCAACAACACTTTTCTCATGGCATTCACCCTCTTACTTTCAGAGATGTTTTTAGGACATTTTAGTTGATCCGATCGAGGTATCTTACAGCCGTTGCAGAGACGTGTCACCCGGGAATTCTGGGACAGGCCCGGAATTCATCCGCAGAGTCCCGTAATTCAAGGAGACTTCATGGGGCTGGCACCGAATTCCCCTAACCTCATTCTCCCTGATCTCCTCCCAGGATAAAATCGCTGACCACTCGCGCGAAGTCCTCCGGGTACTCCCGGTAGGAGTAGTGGCCAGCGTTATTGAAGATATGCATCTGGGCACGCGAAACGCTGGGAGCCAACAGGCCAAACAACTCCATTCCACCCGAGATCACGGCTGAGGGGTCATTGTAACCCCAAACCAGCAGGGTGGGAGTTTGAAGTTTGCCATCCTGGATCCACTGCAGGGTCTCTTCTTTTTGCCGGGCCAGCTGAGGAAGAAAGGTCGCTGAAAACAGTGTGGACATCTTTTCTATGGCTTGGATCGATTGGGGAAGGTTGGCCACTTGATGTCGAATGGCGATCCAATCCTCAGTGATGTGTTCCTTCGAGGAAGAAAACGCCTCGCTCACCCATTGCAAACTCTCCCGGCTCAGCAGGGGTTGGGGGGCATCGGAGAGAAGTTTGGCCCGGCCCATCTTGGAACGCTCCTTGGAGTTGCTCGGATTCTCGCCTGGAGCGAGGGTTCCGCTGTCCACGATCACCAGGGTTTGGACCAGTTTCGGGTGCTCAAGGGCCAATCGGGTGACCAGAAAACCACCCCGGGAGTGACCCACCAGGTGGACCTTCTTCAAACCCATCTCCTGGATGAAATCATAGGCATGCTGGACCACTGCCGCCATAGTGTAGTCCTCATCCCTTTGAGGAAGGTCGGTAAATCCCTGACCCAGCTTGTCGGGAGCGTAAACATGAAACGATTTGAGGAACCAGGACCAGTTCCGATCCCAATTATCGGCAAGATCCACGTTGTCGGTATTCCCGAAGCTCCCGCCGTGGAAAAGGATCAGCGGCTCTCCCGCTCCCTCATCAAAATATCTCGTCTTGATCCCATTGACGGTAACGTACTTCGGATTTTCCATGCTCAACCTTTCTCATCAAACCCAGGCCCGGGAAGAAAGCGGCCCGTACCCGGCTTGGCCACCACCTTGCCCTCACTTGCCACCAGCTGTCCCCTCACATAAGTGGCAACCGGAAATCCTTGAACTTTCACCCCATCATAGGGGGTCCACCCGGAGCGGCTGAGCATGGAATCGTTGCTCAGGGTTTGCTTGCCCTTCATGTCGACGAGGACAATATCCGCATCTGCTCCAGGCTGCAGGTTTCCTTTCTTGGGCCAGAGGCGGTAAAGCTGAGCCGGTGTCTCAGCCACCAGTTGTACGACGCGCTCCAGGCTACAGCGACCTGCATTCACAGCATTCAGGAGCATGCTGAGGGTGGTCTGTACACCAGGCAATCCAAAGTGTCCCTCCCACATATCCTCCTCACCCTCGGCTTTTTGGGCCAGTGTCGAGGGGGCGTGATCACTGGAAATGTGGGTGATTTCGTTGCCTGCCAGCCGCTGCCAAAGCTCCTCTGCCTGTGCCTTGCTGCGCACGGGCGGCGTACATTTTCGGTAGGGGCCGTGCTTGAGAATATCTTCCTCGGAAAGATAGAAATAGTGAGGACAGGATTCCGCCCACAGCCTGCCTCCCTCCTGACGTCCCCGGGCCACGATGTCAAGGACCTCCGGGTGGCTAATGTGAGCAATGATGGTTTTGGCACCCGTGAGTCTGGCCAGCAGAACCACGGTATTTGCGGCGACCTGCTCGGCCTCCTGACTTCGCCACTGGGAAAGAATCCCATAGTCCTTCCGGCCCAGCTTTCTGAGCGATGCCTCGTTGTCGGCCGTGATGAATTCATCCTCACAATGGACCAGGCAAAGAGCGTCAAAACTGGCCAGGGATTGAAAAAGCTGCAGCATCCTTCCCGCTAGAATGGCCGGCACCCCATGGGTGTTGCAGGTAAATACTTTGAAGAACTGAAGTCCGGCACGCCACAATTCCTCCACCTGTGGAATGTCTTCGGGCCACACATGGCCACCCAGTCCAAAATCCACCAGGGAACGATTCTCGAGGTGAGCAATCTTTTCCTGAAAGAAACGGGTATTGCGGACAGGATGGCTGTGGGTGTGCTCAATCACCGTCGTGACCCCACCTACAGCTGCGGCGCTGGAACCCGAGACAAAATCTTCACGGCTGCTGTCGCCCGGATCTTGAAAATGGACATGCCCATCGATCATCCCCGGGAGGACCCACAGACCCGACGCATCGCAGTGCTGACGCGCCTCCAGGCGATCTGTGGTGACGTTAGCGACCACACCCTCTTGAATGTAGAGGTTTTGGTTCTCCAGGCCGGTCCCGCTGACCAGCGTTCCCCCTTCAATGGCCAGATCGTATCTCATTCCCTGTTACGATTCATCTTCGAAGAACCTGTTCAGCCGGGTTGAATCGAATCCGTTTCCCAGAACCAGCATCAGCTTGATCCTGGCTTTTGATCCGGAGAGATTATGAGCGAAACAGCATCCCAGTTTTTTCAGATCGCGGTGAGCACCCGCGTAGCCATACTGGTCGATCACCGGTCCAATTCCACATCGGGTGGTCATGACAATGGGAACTCCGGACCCGATCAGATCTGCCAGAACAGGCATGATCTTGGGTGGGACTCGTCCCCCTCCCAGGGCTTCGATAACGACTCCCTTAGGCTTCATCTCCTGAACGGCTTCCAGGAGAGCGACTTCAAAGTCCGCAGTGAGAGCTACCAGGGGAACGGGAGTCGCATAGTTTGGCTCAAGACACTGAGCGGGCCGGGTAATCCTTCGCTTGATGTTGAGCTTGTCAAAAGCGATCTCACCGATGGGACCATAAGGAGGCGACTGAAATGCATCCACCCTTTGGGTGTGAAATTTTCTCACCTCGCCTGCAGAATGAACCTGTTCGTTCATCACCATCAGCACTCCGAGGTCCCTGGCTTCTGGAGAAGAGGCCACCCGAAGAGCGGAAATCAGATTCCTCAGCCCATCGTATCCCGTTTCATTGGCAGAACGCATGGCACCGGTAAAAACGACGGGTTGGGAACCGCTATAGCACAAATGCGCAAAGTAGGCGCTTTCCTCCATGGTATCAGTTCCGTGGGTGACCACCATTCCAGCCACATCCGGGTTGGATGAGTGACCCTGGGCTTTCCGGCAAATCTCCTGGATGATCTCAAGTGAAATATGGGCACTGGGTATGTTGAGAATGTCCTCTGACGAGATCTCCATATCGGTTGGGAACTGGGAGGCCAATTGCTGCTCGAAGTCCCGGCCTGTCAAAGAGGGCACGGGGTGAGAGGAACTCGCTGTCTGATCCATGGCGATGGTCCCGCCGGTGGAAAGAATCACGATTTTCCCCATGTTTTACCCCTCCCCAAAGATTCGACCGACAAAGTGAGTGCAGTCTCATAGCCGGGATTATTTACAAACTCTCTACTTCAGCAGCGACATCATCCCCCCGCATGGGTTCTCCGTTTCGCGACCAGAACCGATGAATCATCCCGACCAATGCCACTTTACCCTGTACGATGAGGCACTATATTACAGATAATCGTTGACGTAGCATTTTTTTCTCTGATAGTTTAAGCCCCGTGAAGAAGAGAGAATTAGGGTTTCTGCCCCTCTTACTGGCACTGATCGTCATCAGTTCCGTGATCCTGCTGGCGTACGCCTATCTCCAGTCTTCGGTGGGTGGTCGTGAGCAGAGAGCTCAACAATTGGAACACGACCAGATGGCAGAAGAAGCAATGACGGAGTACAAAAATCTGGTTGAGTTCCTCAGCAGTCCTTCTGTGCTGAGAAGTCAGTTCGAAGAGGAGTATTCCGGAGCTATGATTGCTCAGCTGAGACTTCTGTACCAGATGGGAAAGTATGAAGAGGCCATTGAATTAGCCGACATCTGCATTCAGGAGGACATCGAAGACCTGGCAGCAGCCTACTTTTGGAGCGGCAATGCATACTTCCAAAAGGGCGTTCAGGAAGAAATGATGGAGGATGCATTCGCCTGGTTTCATCGATCTCAGGATCTCTATCGAAAGTCCCTGGAACAGGACGGTGAGCAGCGGTGGAACATTCGATTCAACTACGAGTTGGTGAAGACAGCTCTGGAGCAAGCGGAGCAAGACCAGGATGAAAAGCCGGTAAAAATCCTACGACCCAGAGATCAAATCGAACAGGCAGATACCAAGATAGCAGGGTAGAATCCGTGTCCTTTGGCGCTCCCCAATACCTGAATCTGCTCTTTCTCCTACCCGTCGCCGTTCTCCTGTTCTGGTTCATTCTTCGCTACATCACCAAGATAAGAACCCAGTTCCAGATGGACCAGGTGGAGCGTTTCAGCCATCTCTCGACCCGATTCCGTTATGTTCGGTTAACCTTCTTGTTCGTTCTGGCAACCGGTAGTTTGATTCTGGCTGTAGCTGAACCTCAATTCGAGCTCAAGAGAGAGGAACCCATTTATAAGAAGATCAATGTGGTCTTTCTTCTGGATACCTCGCTGTCCATGAGGGCAAGGGATATTGCTCCCTCACGAATCGACCGAGCTCGTGAGGAAATTCAGAACTTTATCCTGCATCGAAAGGAAAACATCGGTCAAATAGGGCTGGTCAACTTCGCTGGATCGAGCGTTATACTCTCCTATCTCACTGAGGATGCCCAGAATATTGTTTTCTATCTGGACTATTTGGAGGCTGACTTGCGACCTACTTTCGGCACCGATATTGGTGCCGGGTTCAAGAACGCCCTCCTGCTTTTGGAAAAAGAACAGGAAATAGACGAAGGACTGCGACCCGAAGACTTCACCTTCATACTCATCTCCGACGGAGAGGACCACGGAGACACTCTGCGGGAAGCCGTGCAAAAGGCATCTCAGTTGAACGTGCGTACCTATACGGTCGGTCTAGGCACGATGACGGGGGCGTACATTCCTATCGGAGAGAAGGACGGGCACACGGTTTTTCTAGTGGATGAGGAAGGTGATCGGTTGCTGGCCACCTTCGATGAAGGAACATTGCGCTGGGTGGCAGGTGCCACTGGAGGCCGATATTATCGATCCCATACCGGGACAGAATTGTATAAAAATCTGAATGAGATTCTCTGGAACGAAAGAAAGGTGATCGGTACCCGAACGGTAACCGAGAAGACCCCCCTTTACTATTGGTTCATCGTCACCAGCTTTGCTGCGCTGGTGATTTTTATAATTGATTGACCCGGGCCTTGGTCGCCCCCTACAATGACTGCTTTCGCCTGTTTAGAAAAATGACCAAAGAAGAAACCTTAAAGCTTCTCAGGGAGATGGAACGGGAGATCAACCGAATCATCATCGGACAGGAGGAGATGGTTCGCAACCTCCTGTTGGGTCTCTTCACCGAGATCCCCTATTCCTTTAAAAAAGAGGCTTCCGAGAACGGTCATCGCGGTGGCTGTGCTCATATTCTTCTGGAAGGGGTACCTGGAGTGGCCAAAACGCTGGCCGTGGTGGCTATTTCCAGTGTGGTGCAGGCCAAGTTTCAGCGTATTCAGCTCACTCCCGATCTCTTGCCCGCAGACATAGTGGGAACGCGCATTTTTGACCCGGCCAAGGGAACCTTCAGTGTGGAACACGGGCCCATATTCACCAATATCTTACTGGCGGATGAGATCAATCGAGCGACCCCAAAGACCCAAAGTGCCTTGCTGGAAGCCATGCAGGAGCGTCAGGTCACATTGGGAGAAACCACCTACAAGCTGGATGATCCGTTCTGGGTGCTGGCCACTCAAAATCCCATCGAACAAGAGGGGGTTTATATTTTGCCAGAGGCTCAAAAAGACCGGTTTTCCATGATGCTGCGGGTCGGTTACCCGGAGCATGAAAATGAGCTCAAGATGTTGAAAACTGATATGGGCCAGATCGAACTGAAGCCCCTGATCCAACCCGAAACCGTCGTTGAGATTCGAGGATTGATCCGGGAAACCTATGTCGACGACCGGTTGAGAGAATATGTGGTCCGGCTGGGAAGGGCGACTCGGGATCCGGAGGCCTTCAGAGTCGACGGTATCCAGAATGCGGTTACCGTAGGGGTCTCACCGCGAGCTTACCACCACCTGCTTTCTCTTTCCAAAACGGTGGCTTTTTTCCATGAACGAGACTACGTTTTGCCGGCCGACGTGAAGGAGATTGCCATTCCGGCTCTCCGTCATCGAATTATTCGAAGCGTTCAGGCGGAAGCCGCCAAGATGTCTACCGACCAGATCCTCGAGAAGATCCTGGAAGCCGTTCCCATTCCTTGATTTCCTGAAGTAATCCCGTGAAAATACGCGATATGGGGAAATCCATACCGCTCTCTTTCCTTTTCCTGTTCGCTACTTCTTCTTTCTCATCGGTCGGCGGACAGACGCCAACCCCCTCCACTTCAGTCATCGTCATTGAAGGCGGGACTCTGATTGACGGAACCGGACGATCACCGACGGCGGGGACCACGATTCTCATTGAAGGAAATCGCATCCGCCAGATCGGCAGGCAGGGAGAAATCACAGCTCCTGGCAGCGCCCACATCATTCATGCCAGCGGCAAATTCATTATTCCTGGCCTGATCGACGCTCACGTACATTACCGTTACCCCTGGATCCATCGACTCTATCTGGCCAATGGGGTGACCACGGTCCGAGACATGGGCAGCCAGGTTGAAAGAATTCTGACGCTCCGGCAGGAACTGGCAGTGGGCAACATCCTGGGACCCAGGATGTTCGTTTCAGGGATTGCCATCAATCCCGGATCGGTGAAGGCGATGGGTGTGAACACCCCTCAGGAACTGGCCCGGAAGTTGGTCGAAGCGGGAGTGGACGGGATTAAGGTCACCGGCTACACCCCAGCTGAACTGGAGGAGGTGGTCGAGGTCGCCCATGCCCACGGATTGCTTGTCTACGGGCACACGGGTCCCAAGGTTGATGGCCGGGCCCCCGGTGCGTTTTTGGCCATAGAGGCGGGACTGGACGGTATCGAACATGGATATGGAGTTCTGGAAGATTCGATGGGAGAAGCGATCGAGCTTCCTTCTAACTTTGACCCCTCGATCCGCGAACACTTGTTCCGCTACTGGTATGGTCGCATGCATCGCAACTTCGATAGCGACAAAGCTGAGGCTTTGATCCAGTTCATGGTCCAAAGAAATGTTTACTTTGCTCCCACACTGGTCAACATCGCTCGACATGAGCGTACTCCTGAAGATCTAGCCGCCAATCCTGCTCTTCGATACATTCCCGAGGGTGAACCCAACACCCTGGCCAGCTTTGGAGAAGAAGAACGCCGGGAATGGATGAACACCCTGGTTCGAATGAAGGAATTTACCCGCAGATTTGATCAGTCAGGAGGACTCCTCATTGCAGGAACCGACTCTCCCAACGGTGCCACCCTGCCGGGCTGGAGCCTGCACCAGGAATTGGAGCTTTTTGTTCAAGCCGGAATTACACCGATGAAAGCGATCCAGGCCGCGACTTTGAACAATGCCAAAATCATGCACCAGGACAAGGAACTGGGGACAGTGGAAATCGGAAAATATGCAGACCTGGTCATCCTTAACGCCAATCCCCTTGAAGACATCCGCCAGACACGAAACATTCACCGGGTCATTAAGGATGGCAGGGTTCTCGATCCTGCAGTGTTGCTGGAGCAAAACATCCGGCAATTCGGAGAACGGGGAGAGCAGCAATTTGACCGCACGAACCGGGAATAGTCTCTAGCCGCGTTTTAAAAGTGAGACTCCTGCGCGGGAAAGGTCCGGCCAAACCGTTCCATGGGATAGGGAATGACCCCCTGCTCAACGATTTTCTCAGAGCTCAACCAGGAGAACACCTCCCGCACGTCTGGGTAAGTCAGGGCCCTGCCCGCGCTTTCTCCGTATCCGATGAGCTCCTCTCCAGGACCACCGGGTGAGCCGACCACAATTCGACCGACGGCCCCCAGCCGCTCCTGCCGGCGACTATAGTAATCATAGGTACCCTCTTCTTCAAAGACCCACTCGAAACGTGCCCTGGGATTATCCCCTTCGATCAAAATCCCTGAATCAAAAGGGCGGGCACCCTCGGGAATACGCAGCTCGTGGTTGTCATGGGAAGGATGAAAGGCGGTGACGGAACCTCCCCATTTTCGGCAGCGCCATCGGACCCTCTGACCGGGCTGGATATGAACTCCTATGGGATCAAAATACCATCGCCCAATGGGATAGAAGGCTCCGAGAGTGATCTCGACGACTTCTTCCTGACCTATGGACTGAGCCCTCATATTCCGAGTCCAACCCATGCCGTTGGCCAGAGTGGCCGCCACCCCGGTTGTTGCCTTCAAAAAACTTCGTCGATTCATCTCTGACCTCCCCTGCCCAAAGACCCCTCTCTCTTTCTCCCCTTCTCTCTGCGCGCGAAACGTGCGCTCTCGTCCTGTCTACTGCCCATCCGGGCTGAAAGCATAAACTCCATACTTCTTGTCCCCGCCCGGCCTCCACCCCAGGGTGTCCCCCGTGGCCGTGTAGAGCGTGCCATTGGATATGGCCGTTCCACTACGGATCAGTCCCGGAAGCTTGTGTGTCCACAGCCGCTCCCCGCTGTTGACGTCAACCGCCTCAAGCGTGCCATCGTCAAACCCCTGGTAGAACACTCCGTTGGCCACAGCCACAGGCCCGCGCACGTGGGCCGGGTTGGCAATCCACCACATGATGTCTCCCGTATAGGCATGGAGTGCCGCTGTCACAGACATTGCAGACCTTCCGCGCACCGGTGCGGCATTCGATACCACGAAAATACGGTTATAGGCCACGGCCGTACTGTTGAGTATCGGACCACTGGAGGGACCGGACGAAGTCAACATGGCCTTCCAGTAGCGTTGTCCCGTGTAGCGGTTAAAACAATAGAAACCCGCCTTGCTGCCTGCTCCGACGCACTTGCGCACTTCGTTTCCCTGGGCCGGATGCACGGCGTCGAAGATCATGGGATGGCAGCTGAAATCGAGGTCGAAAGTATCGGCAGCTCTGACCTGGTCATGCCAGAGCATTTCTCCCGTGTCCGCGTCAAAGGCCAGCATGCTTTCACTGAAGAGCATGGGATCCGGCGGCATGTAACTCTTTAAACTCCCGGTCACGAAATAAACAATGTTTGCGGTCTCATCAATGGCGGGTGAGGTCCAGATGGAACCCCCACCCTTTCGGCTTTTCTCCACCACATAAAACCGCCATCGGATCCGACCCGTTTCGGCATCCAGGCAAACCGCCTGGGCCTGGGCGGAGGAAGTGCCGACATAAAGTCGGCCCCTATGGGCTGCCACGGAACAGAAGATCTGTGCCCGATTCCGCATCGGATCATCATCCAGCTGAACCTGCCATATCTCCTCGCCGGTCGCGGCATCCAGGCAATGAACCTTGGCAAGACCCGTCCCGAAGTAGAGTTTCCCATCCTCATACTGGGCCGAGGAACGGACTCCCTGGTTCCCCGCTCCCGGCTCCGGATTGTATCCTGCAAAGAACCTCCACTTTTCCTTGCCCGTGGCGGCCTCCAAGGCATACTGATAACCCGCCATCGTCCCGAAATAGAGGGTGTCCCCCACAACCGTCGGAGTGGTCTGAATAGGGGCCTCCGTTTCAAAGTGCCATTTCTGCCATAATCGGCCCACGTTACTCTTTCCCAGCCGGCCTTCCACGGAGTTAAACCGGGTATTGTGCAGATCGTGTCCAAATCGTACCCAATCTCCCCCCCGGTTGGCCTGCAGCAAGCCTTCCGGACTCATCCCAGGAAGGGGCGAAGAGAGAGCGGGTACCACGGCCGCCATGGCACCGGCCAGCGTCATGTTCTTCAAGAACTCCCTTCTTCCCACCTCATTTTTTATGGTCATGATGGTTGGCTCCCTCCTGCGATCAGTCATGGTACTTCAATGTTCGATGAGAGTCTAAAGGATGCTGACAGCTGACCGCACACCGCAGACCGGAACAGAGGACTGAGCGCTGACAACTGACAACTGACAAGAAATCGCAGACCGCAGTCGGCAGACCGGCTGAAATCCCAAATCCCAAACCCGGAACCCGTAACCTGGAACCTGGAACTTGAAACCTGGAACATATAGTGAGATATTGCCCTGCACCGGAGGACAAAATCCATGCCAAGAAAAATGACTCTGACAACCCTTCTGGCTTCCTTATTCGTTCTGAGCCTTCAGCAGCTAGAGGCGCAGTGGACTCCACCCTCCCAACTTTCTCGTCAGGAGATCGTCCAGGATTCCCAGAACGTCCTGGCCATGCCGGACATCCCGTTAAAAGCCCGGGAGGACATCTTCCGAATCCGGGTTCTGGAGATGGACTGGGACATCGGCGGGATGGTCTATGAACCGGAGGACGCTTCCAAAATTCCGGTGGGCCCTGACGGAAAGAAGATCGGGGTCTTCGTGCTGCACGGTGGAGGGGGAGACCATCGAAGCAAAGACGCTCTTGCCCGCCTGATTTCCGGCAAGTTTGGTTTCAAAGTAACCACCATGAGCTACCCCGGATATCTCTACCTTTTGAATTCGAGTCACGACTGGCCGGGGGAACCCGTGAGTCCGGACGGCACCCTGCGGATGCCCATGTGGAACAAGGACCAACCGATCACTCACGATCAGTACGAGGTGGTCGAAGACCAATCGATGATGGATCGTTACGGGACGGTTATTATGGCCTGTGCCAAGGAAGGAACCGACTTTTACCATCGCATGGCCAGCTTTCCGGTGGTTTTCGAGGAGGCCGCCAAGGACCTCATGCGCCGTCACCTTCCCGAGGGTGAATATTCCATCTACATTCACGGCCACTCAACGGGGGGGCCGTTTTCCTTCATGCTGACTCAGCGAGTTCCCAACATCGTTGGCGTGCTGGGAATGGAGAATTCCCCCTTTGGCTATATCTACTCACAACTGATCGGCTACAGCTGGAACCTTCCCTTTAACTGTCTGGTAGAGTTCACCTGGCGTCTCAGTGCCATGTACGCGGGATACGAAGCCCTTCAAAATGAAGGAGGCACGGCCCTGATGCATCTGCCCAAGTTGATGGAACAGGTTCTGGAAAGCCATGCTAGGAGTACCACCCGAGCCCGCTTCAAGGCGGAATATCCGGTTCATCTCAACGGCTCGGAATCCTTGATTGCGGCGGCACGGGCCACGGCCGAGCGTCTGAATTTGAGTGAGCAAGAAACGGAAGAGTTAGTCCGCCAATATCGCTCCTATCCCCGTGAACTGAGTGGAAAGGGAGTCAAGCCGGTTCCACCCATCCTCTTCAGTATCGCCAAGAAGAGCAAGGATCACACCCTCGAAGGGTACACCAAGATTGTTCTCCCCATGTTTGCCGCCATGGATCCAGCTCCCAAGGTGCATCTGGTTCCCTTTGAGGCGGGTTACCACAGCTACTCTCGGTCCGAGCCGGACCTGCCCATGGGCCTCGCTCCGGCCATGGTGAAGATGTGGCACGACGCCATCATGGGTGGATACTTCAAAGACTGAGTAAACTCAGTTCCAAGTTCCAGGTTCCAAGTTTTCTGATCAAGAGACATCGACAGGTTGAGGAAGTCGAACCGAACGTCCGATCTTGATTAGGGCCTGTAGGGGCGCACGGCTGTGCGCCCACAAACCCTGTTTTATCAGGGACTTATAGGGCACACGGCCGTGCGCCCCTACACAAGAAACCTGGAACGTGCGCTAAGCGCGCTAGTCGTACTGCTTCCAATTCAGTTTCTTGAAGCGTTCTCGGCGCTCTTCTTCCTCTTCCCAGGTCATGGGTCCTCGCCAACCGGCGATGTCCCATCCCGTCACCAAACCCGGCTGATTGGGGTTGGTGATTTGATGCTCATCATCGGGAGAAAGAATGGGAACACCCTCCTTATCACGCATGATGGTGTGCTGGGGATAGTTTTGATAAAAGACGATGAAAACCCGAAGACGAACGAGATTGTAAACACTCTGAAGCCTTCCCAACACCTGAGAGTCACTGATGTTGACCCCGTCTGCAATCATGTTCAGATAATCGGCCCTTTGAGCCTCGGAGAGTTCAACAAATGTCTTGCCTCCAAAGTGGTCGGCACTCTCACTGTTGAACAGAGCCATGTCCTCATCGGAAATGGATGCCACTCCCTTCATGATCTCGGCGGTGATGTTGTAAGGCTCCAGGGTCTTGTAACCTGGATCGCCGGGACTGGAGGGAATCAGCGTGTCTCCCAACTGGGCAAAGATCAGGGCACGATCATAGTTGGAAGGCAGAGTTCCCATGGTCTGGCCTGGAGAGGGAGTCACCTGGGATATGGCCACGGCCACCGTGCTGACGCTGCCGTGCTTGATGAAATTCCTTCGGGAAACTTTTTCTTTCTTGGGCATCTTTCTTCTTTCTTTAAGCTCTCGTGTAGTGGTCGGCCATGATCCTGCGTGCCGCAAACGCAGAGATGATAGAAACGGGGACGCACTTGTGGGCCAGGCAGGCTCTCGGAACCACACTTCCATCGCAAATCAGCAGGTTCTCCACATCGTGCGATTCAAAATGCGGATTCACCACCGATTCCTTAGGGTCGGATCCGGCCCGGCAGGTTCCCGTCGGATGGCCTCCCCCGAAGGAGGGCGGGTCGTGCTGCTCAATTTTCTTGGCGCCCATCTTCCGGTGGATCTCCCTCATGATCTCCGCCGACCAGTGCAGCCTCTTGACATTCCTGGGATCCGTATAGGGGTAGCTTGTCGCTCCGGTGATGACGTTGATGCTGCCTTTGACCAGCGGTGTCAAAATGCTGGAGCGAATACCGGCTACGCGCCGAACAGCCGTACGCATGTAATCTTTGTGAGCCTGGCCAAAACGGGGAGCAAGGCTTCTCACGGCAGCCACCTGTGGGTAGGTGGGAAAACTCATGATGGTGTCTCGAATGCCAACCACATTGTTGCCATCGGAGGGAAATTCGGGCCAAAAGTAGTGACCATAATTGCCCGCTCCCCGTTCCCTTTTCAAGTCAATATCATATTCAGCCCAAACATCAGTGCCGGGTTGAATCTCCAGGTTGTTTCCCACATTGGGGTTGTGAACCAGAGTCTTGTCGCCCAGTTGCTCCCTGGGCCCATAACCGGAACGACCCAGCAAGATGGGAGTACCGTAAGCTCCGCAGGATACCAGGACTTTCTCCGCCCTCAATTCACGAACCGTTCCGTCCTGCTGCTTCAACACCACCCCTCGGGCAATTCCCTTCTCTCCCTTTGGCTCGATGATGACCCTCTCGACTTCAACCTCCGGAATCAGCTCAATCCCGGCCTGCTCGGCTCTCCAAACATAGCCCAAAACATTGGGCTTCGAGTCGTAGCGACAGAAGTTACCCCGGCCACACAAGCCGCAGTAAATGCAATTCTTGCGACCGGTAGGAACATAACGAGGCTGGTATCCCATCGACTCGACAGTCTTCTTGAAAAGACGATTGCCGGGACTCCACATTTCCTCGGGCACATCGCCGATATTAAACTCGTCAACGATTTCCTGGACGGAGTCTTTGAACTTATCCTGGCTCCAATCCACCCCGCTTTCATCCATCCAGTGGATGTAATCCATCTCGTAGGGAAGGTAGCCATTGTTGCCCCAATGCATGGTGCACCCACCCACCATTTTCGCAGCCTCGGGCCACGGCCATACCCAACGACCGCTCTCATTGTGGGAAACATTGGTAAATCTGGAACGGCGGCTGGGGACCCCGTGTCCCGGGTTGAGTTTTCCTTTCAGATAAGGCCCGGCTTCCAGCAGGGCGATCTTGAGCGGTTCCCCATCCCGGGCACGCACACCATCTTCAGCCAGGTGAGCGGCAATAATGGAGCCTGCCGTCCCCGCTCCCACGATGATCAGATCATAGGGTCCACTTTGACTCTGGTTCTGCATCAGTCAACGTCTCCACCTTAGAAAGTTTGAGTTTTGAATTTTGAATTTTGAATTTCACTAGGGACCATACTGTTCCACCGCCTCCTGAATGAGGTCGCCGTAAACCCGTTGGTAGTCCCTCTCGTAGAAGGCGCGCGGATCCCCGGCGTAGTCTCTCATGTAGTCCCCTTCCATGTTGATGCCGGGAATCCCGGGGATCCAATCCTCTCTCAGCATCTCATCGGGGTCCCCATATTTAGCCGCCAGTTGACGCACCTCGGGATCATCCAGGGCGGTGAGTCTTCCCTTGTCGATCATGGTGAGGGTCCGGCCGTCTCGGGTCTCAATGGTCACGGTGGCAAAGTAGAGGTGAACGTGATAATGATCGGTCGGGTAGCCACGTTCCGTGGCCCATTCGCGCCGGGAATTGAGTCCAATGCCGATGTGAATCACTCCCGATCGCATCCGATCCAACACCCAGGCGCTGCGGCCGGCCCGAGTCGCGAACACATCATGGGGACGGACGATCTTGGGATTGGTGCAGATGGAAACCTCGGTCACATAGTTGTTGCCGGGGCGAGGCTGGGAGATGTAGTGAATCTGTTGGGTCTTGTCCAAAAACTCACGCCACAACTCGCCATACTCTCCTCCACCCTCCATGGAGGCAATCTGGTTGTTTTCGATTTTGATCTTGATGTAGGGGAAAGGTCCCTGATGATCGGTGGTTCCGGCAATCACCCCTGCTGCGTCGGCATCGTCAAATATGATCCCGATGGGATAGGCCATCAGATGTCCCGGGATAATGGGATTTTCAGATTCCCCCGGACCAAATTTGTGGGTGATGCCCCCGATGTGGACGGGATAGGTGGGATGGACGCCCTCCACCACCTGCCAGTGCTCATCCGTCCAGCTCCAACTCAGGTCGGTCCCCTCCGGATCGGTGATGTGAACCCGACGTGCCTGGCGAACCATCTCCCAGCCCTTTCGTTCGATCAGTTCGATGAGCTCTCGAGGATAGGATTCCCCGGCGCTGGCCAGCGTATAGCGGGTGGGCCACATCATGCGTATTCCATAATCGGACTGGGCGCCTTCCAGCCCGGTCTGAAAGGTACGACCCACCACCAGATCATAGCCCTGTGATCGGGCAAAGTCCTCGATGGAGACTCTGCCTCTGCCCGCCAGTGTGGATCCGGTTCCGGTACTGAAGGCCGCCTGATACCGATCTCGGTGTATTCGCCGCTCCATCGAATCCCCGGTGGTCCAGATGTCCTTAAAGGGGCTGGCCTGGATGAAAACATCCACACTGGCACCCTTTTCCTCAAAGACTCGCTTGAAGGCTTCAACCACCCAGGGATCGGTATAATCAGTCACCACGAAGAGGATCTTCTCACCTCCCTTGACTTCGTATCCCGGTCTCATGTTGAGCCCTTTGTCGCGAAAGGCAATGATCCTGGCAGCTGGCAGAAGGTCCTCCACCGAATTGATTTCGGGCGGCTGGGGATAACGGGGCTCGGGATAGCCCGCCATCTTGCCCGAACCCGGCGGCGTTTGAGCCAGGCCGCTGATCCCGAAAACGATCAGGCAAGAAATGAAAAGAAAGGTCCGACTGAAGATGGACTTGCCACGCATAGCGATCAATCCTCCTGCTTGCAAAGTCTGACTTGATATCTCCAAAAATTTGAATCCAGAATACAGCTTTCCAATGGAAAGGCAAGTGAAAAGCCCCCTGTTGCGGTCGTCGCAGGAGTGTGTTAGGAAAGGGGCTGTTGATCATGTTGAACTTGCCTTTTGGATACTCTCTTCGTCTGCCACTTTCCCTCCTGGTCTTGGTTGGGTTGATGCCGGCCTATGCCGGAATGAGACCTCAGACTCCGGAGCCGGTTCGTGTGGACCTGGGCGAAGACCGCATGCTTCCGGGCTTCGCCGTGACGGTTCCCTGTTTTCTGAGCGGGCCAGCCGAGGTCGAGGTGGGAAGAATTGAAATGGAAATCACTTTCCCCCATGGGCAGGTGACTTTCGAGCACGTTCGAAGGGGACTGATCTCCGATCAGATCAAGGCCGAAATCACCACCGAAGTCCGGATCAGCGAGGCAGACCCTGCCCTCTCGGTCATCAAGTTAAGTCTCACTGCCGGAGAGGCGACCCCAATTTTCCCAGGGTTTCTTTTTGATCTGGTGTTTAAGATCGACCCTAATGTACCCATGGATTCTCCACCCATCCTTTTGGGAAATCAATCACGAGCCTACACTTTCAGCGACTCACCTGAGGCTGTGGAAAATGTGGAGAGCCAGGACGGGTTCATCCTGGCCGTTTCAGAGGCCCCTCCGGTGGTATCCTGCTTCTTTTATATGCACTGAAAGAAGCTGACAACAGACCACAGACAACAGACAACAGACTGGATGACAACCTGAGCAGCTGACAGAATTGATCCGCGAATGCTCCGGGGTTCCCTTGGATTCTAATCCAATTTGTCGGATTCAATTTATTGGATCGATTTTATTTCGCCTAAGATCATTCACAGCATTGGTTTAACCCAGCAGCTCCGGGAGATTGAGGAGAGTAAAACCAAATATTCGAATTTCAATGAAGTGGGGTTGCTGCTCCCTAGAGGAGATAACATTATTGATATCAATAAGTTGAACTCGGAGAGCCATTCTTGGCACCTCTCGTGCAACAGTAATGTCGCATCGCCTGCAATATAATGTTGGAATTGTGTCAATACTTGCGCTATATTCGGTCCATCAAGACTTTTACCTTAATTTCACACCTTATGACCCGGGAAGGATCAGAAAAATGTTGAATACAAACCAGAAACTTTGGGTGATCTTGTTCGCACTATTGGTTCTGACCACACCCTGGGTGGCGGCTCAGCAGTCCACCGCGACATTGGCCGGTACCATCAGCGACGAAACGGGTGCCGTTCTTCCGGGAGTGGAAATCACGGTTAGGAATGTGGAGAACGGGTCGACTCGTACCGCCATCACAGACGATAGGGGAGAATATCGGGTGACAAATTTAGCACCGGGGGAGTATGAGCTGCGAGCCCAGCTGCCCGGTTTTCAGACGGCGGTCCGCTCAGGAATCGGGTTGAACGTCGGCCGGAGCGTCTCACTGAACGTCAGTTTGAGTGTTGGTTCGGTCTCCGAAGAAGTGATTGTCACCGGGGATGCGCCGCTGGTCGATACCCTCACTTCCACTGTCCGCGAGCTGGTGGATGACCGAAAGATTCGCGATCTGCCCTTGAACGGACGAAGCTTCGAGCAGCTGGCCCTGCTGCAGGCTGGGGTGGTGGCCCACCGCGGGCATACCAATCCCAACGCCAGCGCCAGTACCGCCAGCGGCTTCCGCTTCTCTGTGGGAGGCGCCCGGCCCACCGCCAACAGCTTCGTTCTGGATGGAACCAATATCAACGATGCTCAAGGGGCCACTCCAGGCAGTGCCAGTGGTGTCAACCTGGGTGTTGAGGCCATTCGGGAGTTCGAAATCCTCACCAACAGTTTCGACGCCACCTTCGGCAGGAGTGCCGGGGCCATCATCAATGTGGTCACCAAGAGCGGAACCAACCAGTTGCACGGCTCAGTTTTTTACTTTCACCGCAACGACAACCTGGATGC
>JADFOI010000074.1 GCA_022562935.1 Acidobacteriota bacterium | reverse complement strand
AACTTGGTACCGGTCAGTTGGAGATATTCCCGGATCACCCAAAGCAGGGGAACATCTCCCTCCGCCTCGACGGTGTAGGATTGGCCGTTGATTGTGAGTGTCAATGAATCTGGCATCCGTAGGCTCCTTTCTGTAAAGCCTTCTGAGAACTTCTCAGTCACCCATCAGCAAACGATGTTCGGCCGAGACGGGCTTGTATGCAGTCGAGCTGATGAGCTGGAACGAAATCGATCGCGGCCTGGGTTTCATCCAAACCTTCCTTCCAAAGGTGAACTGCAACTAGAAGTACCATTTCCGTGTTTAACTTTCAAGTTCGGGAAAAAGGAAGGATATGAACTGCCAGGTTAGGCCATGAAGTCCTGGAAGTGGAATGTCTAAGTGTCTTTTCAATAAGGAGAAATCTCGTCGATCTTAAATCTGTAGTTTGGCTGGAATGAGATGGAGTGAGTTTGCCGCGGGCACACTTTAGGCACAACCCCTCACGTATACAGAAGCTTGCCAACCAGGCCTCTCCGCATTAGCTCTATCGTGAGATCCCTATTGCATTGTCCCCTGGATACTGCCAGGCCAGGGAAGTTAATCTCCCGGGCCAGGACGAAGTATCGGGAAGGCGGGGTAAGGGGCTCAAGATTCATCCGCAGCAGCAGGGTTTCGACGTCGCGAAAGCTCAGTGTGAACCGATGCTAGAGCCAGACGGCATGACTGATGATTTCCGGCGGGAAGCGGTGACCATGAAAGCCTGGTCGAGATTGCATCCCGACATCTTGGCTGATCGGTAGTTAACGTGACAATGTCCCCGCTGCCTTGGAATGTCCGCGCCAACGGGGACTCCTACTCTGTATTTTTTGGGCTTGGCTTAATTGTCTCCCTCAAGCCCGCTGACCCAGGGCACGGCCTTCTTCGCCTCTGCGATGGTCGCCTCCACCCGTTCCAAGTCGATGTTGAATTGCTCGCCCACTGGTGTCACGTTCCACTCTTCGGCCAGGCGATCGTTGAGGGAGATCACCCGACCTCCCACCATGGTCATAAGAGACTGGATCTTGAGAATATCGTCTACAGGGACGGTGAAGTAATCGTTGTTCAAAATAACCAGATCCGCCCATTTCCCTTCCTCCAGCGTTCCCAGTTTGTCGGCCTTCGTCACGTAGCGGCCGGCCCATGAAGTGTACAGCTTGAGTGCCCGAACGCGATCGATGCTTTCCTCAGGAGCCCAGATGTACCCTCGATACGCTCTTGTCATCAACAGCCATTCCGCATAGAAGGGGCCAGGTCCGCCGGTGTTCTGGCCCACCACGTTGAGACCCGACTCGATCCACGTCTTGAAAGGCAGCATGTACTTCCGAAGATGCTCGGGATCGTTGTACTCCCCGTAATCCCGGACCAGGGCTTCGAAGGTCCTCATGTAATTGGGGTCGCAGCTGATCATGATGTTGTATTCCTTGATCAGATCGAGGATGTCCGATCCCTTGCCGATCTGATCACAGTGCTCGATGGTAAACATACCGTTTCGGATATCCGCCATCGTAATGTCGGTGCCCTCTATAGCCTCGTCGATCATCTGGGTGAAGCGTCGCGTGCTTTCGACGCCCACGGAATGGACGCCCTTGAGCCGCCAACCGGCCCTGAGAGCGTTCTTCAGGGTATCCCAGTGGAGATCGCCCGACTTGGGGCAGGTCTCCCGCGCCTTGATGTGGGGCGGTGCAACGATGTCATCCCCCAGACAGGCTTCCGGGATATGGGAATCCCAGCGCTCGGAACCCACGCCGTCAAACCACAAATAGTCGTCCCCGATGCCCTGGAGCACCCCGGTCTTGCGGTAGAGCTGGCGGGTCTCGATGGGATTGGAGGGCCTTCGGTGAACCTCGTAGTGAACGGAGAAGCGGATGGGCATCTGGCCCAGCTCGGCCAGAGTGGCGTACCCGCTCATAATTTTGGGAAACTGAATGCGGCTGGAAAAGGTGGTGACGGCGCGAGAGGCGGCAAAGGCCTCGGATCGAAGCTTCAGGGCCTGAGCCAGGATATTGAGAGGTACTTTTTCGGCGTAGAGTTCCCATCCGATGACGCCCATCTCCACACTGCCCACCCAGCCGATCTCGGCGGGGTCCACTCCGATCTCATCCATGTGCATGGAATCTCGAATGGAGTCCGAATAGCCGGGCAGGAACTCGTTCAGGATATCGAGAGCTGCGGAATTGATGGTACCCCGGTTTCCCGGACGCACCACTACCGGATTGACGGGAGCCCACTCGTCGATCGTTCTCCGGGTGGTCAGTCGCCGAGTGTCCCCCCACATATCCAGCTCCGAAGGATTATCAGGGTGGGCGCGCATGTTGACCCTCAACCACACCCCCGGTTCCATGGTCTTCACCGCCTCCTGGATGGCGCCTCGCAGGATCCCCTGCGTTTCCTCCAGGTTGTCCGCCGCCTGGGGAGTGATGATGACCTCATTGGGAGGATACTTGATGCCGAAGCGGTCCAGGTAACTGAGCGCCCCACCGTAGATGTGCGAGTGAGTTTCAATGATGCCCGGGATCATGGTTCGACCGTTCAAGTCGTAGACAATGGTGAAGTCAGTGGCCAGGGCCCTGACCTCCGCGTTGGTGCCCAGCTTCATGATGGAGTCGCGCTTGACCGCAAGGGCCTGGTAAACGCTTCCGGGCTCAGAGGAGATGGACGTGTCGTCCATGCTCACGATCTTGCCGTTGACGAAGATGGTGTCGGCATAGCCTTGTCTCTTGACCAGTTCCGGCAGATCCTGCGGCTGGACAGTACCCACGGAGGCAAGCAGGATCGCTGTTGCCAGGCTAGCCGTCACGAGGTTAAATCCCTTCAAATACTCCAACATTTACTTTCTCCTTAGTCTGAAATTATGAATACTCTCTGAGTTCCCATCCCTTACCAAGAACCGATAGCCGTACTGGATGATCCAATAAGGCTTGTCGGTTACTGGCCGTGCGGTGCTAGTAAGTCCTCTCTAGTGTGAAATTAAACTATTCGGAGTTCCCAACTGGGATCTCCGCTACCCAGACGGTACCCCCCTTCTCGTCTAAAAGCAAGGGACCTTTCCTCTGAAGCCTTACATTTGAAGCCTTACATTGATCCGGTCGAGGTGTTCCAATCAATCGTTTTAGCCGTCGGAAGGGGCTGTCTGATTCCTGCGTGGGCGATTGTCCGATTTGCTCCCTACCTCAACGGATATCTCGGCGTTCCCAAAAACCTTTGAGGCCAAGGAAGCAAATCTCTCGGGCCAGGAAGATGTATCTCCTTCGCTGGTCTAGGGCTCCAGATTCATCCGCCGCAGCAGGTCTCCAGCACTCGGTTCTGTTCCGTGGAGTGGACTTCAAGTGGTCCCAGGTCTAACTTAGAAGGTGGTCTCGTTCGTGGGGGCAGGTCACACGCAAACCCGCAAATCACGTTCAGGGTCTATGCCCACTGGATACCGAATAAGAGTCAGCGCAAAGACGTGAATCGGTTGCCGTCTTTATCTCGGGGCCTGGACAATGCGCAAGTGGAGGAACTGGCCAGGTAACTTTTTTTGCCGGTAATCCGCAACCCAGCCGCAACCACAGGCTCCACGGATTCTTCGGTTGCGGCTTTGATTTCTGCTAAGTATTTGCTCTGGAGTGGTTTCCAAGAACAGATGAGAGGGCAGTCAGATCTTAAAACTCAAACGGTCTGTTTGAGTTTTCGTTTCAGCTCCTCAGGCAGCCGATAGATGGTCTGGCAGGTTTCACACTTGAGAAGAATCAGTTTCGGATCCTCCGTAAACTCGCTCTTAATCTCTTCAAGGAGTTCATCGTCCGGCTCGTTATAGTATCCGGCGAAAGGATGGTAACGCTTGAGCCCTCCGTGGCAGGGCTTCCCTTTGCCACCCACCGTCGTGCAAACCACCTGTCTGGAAAGCAGGTCTTTAATCACTCTTCCCTCCTGAGGGTCCCTATTGTAGCGAACCGGGCTTCCAGGTTCCAGGTTTTAGATTTTAGGTTTTAGGTTTTGAATTTGTTTCGGATTTTGGATTTTGAATTTTGAGTTTCATCCGTCTCCGGCCGGCTGTCTCCGGCCGGATACTCCTCCTTCTTCAACACCTTTCGCAGCTTCTCGAGAGGAAAAGTGTTGATGACATCCTTGGCCTCGAGCCAACCTCGCCGCGCCGTAAAAAGACCGTATTCCTGATAGCCCAGCATCTTCCGGCTGTGACTGTCCGAGTTGATACTGATCAACACACCTTGATCGCGGGCCATGCGACAGTGAACGTCGCTTAGATCCAAGCGAGAGGGGTGGGCGTTGATCTCCAGGCAAACCCGGTTCTCCCGGGCGGTTTGGATCACTTGCTCCAGATCCACCTGATAAGGGCCCCGTTTGGTCAGCAGCCGTCCGGTGGGGTGAGCCAGGATGTTGACATGGGGGTTCTCGAGGGCTCGACAGATTCTAGAGGTCATCTCCTTGCGGGAAAGATTGAAGCGGCTGTGAACCGAGGCAATAACAAGGTCGAGTTGAGAAAGGACGTCATCATCGAGGTCCAGATCCCCCTCATTGAGGATATCGACCTCAATTCCCTTGAAAATGTGAATCTTGCCCATGCGGGAGGCCACCTGATCGATTTCCTCCATCTGGCCGAGAAGCCTCTTTTCATCCAGTCCCCCGGTCATAGCCAGGGCCTTGCTGTGATCGGTAATGGCAATGTACTGGTATCCCACGGCGATCCCGGCAGCAGCCATCTCCTCGATCGAATTTCGACCGTCGGTGGCCGTCGTATGCATGTGCAGGTCACCTCGGATATCCTCCAGTGTCACCAGGTCGGGCAATTCGCCGGCTTCCGCCTTTTCAATCTCCCCTCGGTTCTCTCTAATCTCAGGCGGCATGAGTGACAGGCCGAGAAGCCTGTAAATATCCTCTTCATTTTCGCCAGCGACTTTCTCTGGAGGATCTTCTTTCCCGCTCTGGTCGAGCCGAAACAGACCATATTCACTTATTTTGTAGCCCATCCGTTTGGCCCGTTCTCTTAAGGCGACGTTATGTGCTTTGGATCCGGTAAAGTACTGCAGGGCGGCGCCAAAGGATTCATCCTCCAGCACCCGCAGGTCGGCTTGGAGGCCACGGCGAAGAACCACCGAGGCCTTGGTCTCTCCCTGAGACAAAACCTCCTGGACATCGGGATGCCCAATGAATGCATCAATCGCTTCCAGGGGAGAATCGCAAGTCACCAGGATGTCGATATCGCCCACGGTTTCACGTCTGCGCCTTACGCTGCCGGCCGGCGAAATTCGCTTGAGCTTGACCTTGGATTTGAGGTAATCCATCAACCCCTGGCATATTTCGATGCCATCATCCAGGAGAAAGCGGCCCTGGAGGAGACGATGATCTTCAATGGCCTTAAGAATTTTGGCCTCGCTCCTCTCTCCCATTCCCGGCAAAGATCGCAGTTTCTCTTCTCGCGCCGCCTTTCCCAGTTCCTCAATGGTGCCGATATTCAGTGTCTTCCAAAACAGGCTGATCTTCTTCGGCCCCAGGTTCTGTAACTCCAGTAAGGTGAGAAGTGAAGGAGGGATCTGTTCCTTGAGATCCTCATGTTCCTGGCTTGCACCGGTCTCGGCAATCTCCTGGATTTTCTTGATCGTGCCCTCACCGATGCCCGGGATCTTTCGCAGCTTTTCGGGGTCTTCCCGGGAGGCCTGAGCCCCATTGAAAGTGAGATCTCGGATGATCTGGGCGGCTCGTCGAAAGGAGCGAATTCGGAAAGGATTGGCTTCCTGAATTTCAAGAATGTCGGCGATTTCACTGAAAATTCTCGCCAGATCCTTATTCTCCATCAGTCCCGCAATCGCTGCAGCCGCTCGGCTGCTTCACGTAGCACTTCCTGGGTCTTGCAAAAAGCGAATCGAATAAAGCGTCTGCCCAATTCAGGTCGATGATAAAAGCTGCTTCCTGGAACCGCAGCAACCCCATAGTTCTTGATCAGTTGATCGACAAATTGGACATCATCCAGGTCGGTCAGCGGAGAGATTTCCACCATGATGTAGTAGGCCCCCGCCGGAATCCAAACTTTGAATCCAATATCTTGCAGAACATCCACCAGGTAATCCCGGCGTTGGCGATATTCCGAGGCCAGCTTCTCATAGTACTGCCCTCTCGTTTGCATCGCCTTGACACCGGCTTCCTGCAGAGGCGCGGCTGCTCCGACCGTCAGGAAGTCATGAATCTTGCGGATTCCGTCGGTGAGATCCTCCGGAGCGATGATGTATCCAATCCGCCATCCTGTCACACTGAAAGTCTTGGAGAGTCCACTGATGGTAATGGTCCGGTCCTTCATCCCCGGAAAGAGCGCAATGGGATAATGCTTATGATCGTCATAGACAATGTGCTCATAAATCTCATCGGTGATGACGTAAAAGTCGTAGGCCTGGGCAAGCTCAGACAACTTACCCAGCTCTTCCAGAGAGAAAACCTTACCGGTAGGATTGTTGGGGGTATTGAGAATCAGGGCACGGATTCCCCCACCCGACTGGGCGTCCTGAATCTTCTGTTCCAGTTCCTGAAAATCAAAGGTCCAATCGCGGTTGGCATCAAGAGAGATATAAACGGGTGAAGCACCGGCGATGATGGCATCGGGACCATAGTTTTCATAGAAGGGCTCAAACACAAGCACTTGATCTCCCGGATTGACCAAGGCCAGGATCGAAGAAATCATGCATTCGGTGGAACCGCAGGCCACGGTGAGTTCCCTTTCGGGATCAATCTCCCAGTCGTACATCTCCCTGTACTTGTCGCTGATTGCCCGGCGGAATCCAGGGGCTCCCCAGGTAATGGCATACTGGTTGATATCGTCTTGAATGGCCTGGCAGGCCGCCTTCTTAATCTCTTCAGGTGCTGGAAAGTTAGGGAATCCTTGAGCCAGATTGATGGCCTCGTGCTGGAAAGCCAGACGGGTCATTTCCCGAATAACGGACTCGGTGAAATGAGTGACCTTCTGGCTGATCCGATTGGGTACAGTAGGCATGGTGACCGGCTGACAGCTGACAACTGACAATCAGAAAAACTTAGGTGTTCAACTCTCTTCTCTCTTGAGCGAAGGTGACGACTCGGAAGGAGGAATGGCTGTGGCCTGTGGGATGGCGGAAGGAAGATCCGACGTCAAGGGTGGCGGCTCTGGAATTCCCTGAAGTCCGGGAGGAATCCACTCGCTGCTTTCCTCTTCCCTCTCCACTTTGGGTGTTCCCTTAACCTCTTGGGAAGCCACAAGCCCCTGCAGGGAGTGATTCTTCAAAACGAGCACGGCAAGGTGGGTGAGAAGTTCAAGGGCGTCAAGAAGGATCGAATCCGATGAGTCTGCGTAAAGAACCACCGGAACTAAGTCTTCAAAGACGAGCGGAATACACACGGCTTCCCGGGGAAGCTCTCCCGAACCGTTCAACCAGGGAAAGGTCCGATCCAAATCTCCACTAGTGGCTACGATCTGTCGGTGTTGGGCAGCACGGATGATCGGATTTTCATGGTCTCCCTTCTCCTGGGTCTGGATATGCTGCAGGTCAAAGCCGACCGCTTTCCAGGGCACATATCTCTGGTCTTTTTTTAGAAAAAGCACTCCCCTGCTCACGAAAGTTTCTACTTCCCCAAGATAAGCGGTCAAAATCTCTTCCTGGGTTTTGCCTGCACTGAATTTTCGATTCGCACGGTTCATTCGTTTGAGCGCTAATCCGGGTGCGATGGAGGAGGGGGCCTGCCTGAGTGGGTTGCTCTCGCCCTTCGGCAGACGCTCGAGTGCCTTAAAACTGGATTCAATTTCCTGTTTGGTCGTCTTAAGCTGGAACTCGATGTCGGCAAGCTTCTTTTGTATGCCGGCCAGAGAGTCTCTCAGAATTTCCGAGCTCAACAAAATGGTTCTTTAGTGCTCCTGTACGTCGGTTGGCAATATTAGGAAGTTGTAGTCCTGGCGTCAACCTCCGATTTGATTGTGGTATAAGAGACCTCATTAAGCAAACAGATTTCAGTGTCACTAACATGCTCACAGAATTGCAGGGCCAGATCGAAAGAATCACCTACACCAACGAAGAGAATCAGTTCACCATTGCCAAGGTCAAGATCCCCGGACAGCGGGGGCTGGCCACCGTGGTGGGGAATCTCATGGCTCTCACTCCGGGAGAAGTCCTCACCATGAAAGGCGAATGGACCCATCACCCCCGATACGGCAAGCAGTTCAAGATTTCGCATTTCAAGTCTCAGGTCCCCGCATCGGTCTATGGCATCAGAAAATACCTGGGCTCCGGTCTGATCCAGGGCATTGGTCCTGTCATGGCCGAGAGAATCGTCAAGAGGTTCGGCGAGGAGACTCTCGATATCATCGAAAACAGACTGGAGAAGCTCACCGAAATCCAGGGAATAGGGAAAAAACGGATCGCCATGATCAAGAAGGCCTGGGCCGAGCAGCAGGAGATTCGGGAGATGATGCTGTTTCTTCAGAGCCATGGAATCAGCTCAGGATATGCCGCCAAGATTTTCAAACAGTATGGCCGGCAATCCATCGAGGTGGTGCGGGAAAATCCCTATCGTCTGGCCACGGACATCCTTGGGATCGGCTTTGTCATAGCGGACTCCATAGCCGAAAAATTGGGATTCGCAAAAGAGTCAGAGCTGAGGGCAGAGGCAGGCATCCTCTACGTCCTCAATCAGCTGACCCACGAGGGTCATGTCTACTATCCCTACGAACTCCTCATCGAGAAGTGTCAGAAGATCCTGCAGGTTAACCGGGAGATCATCCTCAAGGGCTTGGACACTATTGCCTCGGAGAATAGGATTGTCATCGAGGATGTGAACGATCAGATCGAAAACTTTCAAGAGAACAACAAGGAGGTTTATTTAGCCACCCTCCATCTCTGCGAGACCAGCATCACCCGGCGACTGAGGACCTTGATCTCCGTACCCAAATCCATTCGTAAGATCGATACCGAAAAGGCCATCGAATGGCTTCAGAAACAGCTTCCCATGACCCTGGCCACCCGACAGATTGGGGCAGTGAAATGCGCGCTAGAGGAGAAGGTCATGGTGATCACCGGGGGGCCGGGAACCGGAAAAACCACCATCATCAATGCCATCCTGAAGGTCTTCACCAAAGTGACGGACAACATCATGCTGGCTGCCCCCACCGGCAGGGCCGCCAAAAGGATGAATGAGGCCACGGGCCACCCGGCCAGAACGATTCATCGGATGCTGGAATACAGCCTTCGAAAAGGAGGCTTCCAGAAAAACGAAGAACATCCTCTGACTTGCGATTTGCTGATCGTGGACGAAGCCTCAATGATCGATACCGTGCTGATGCACCACCTTCTGAAGGCCATTCCTCCCAGAGCGACCCTGGTTCTGGTGGGGGATATTCATCAGCTCCCGTCTGTCGGTCCCGGAAACGTTCTCAAGGACATCATCGCCTCGGGGGTTGTGCGCGTCGTCGAGCTGCGTGAGATTTTCCGTCAGGCTCAGGAAAGCTCAATCATCGTCAACGCCCATAAGATCAACCAGGGCCACCTACCTACACTGACACGTCCTGGGCTGAAACTGGATGATTTTTATTTTATCGAGCAGGAAGATCCGGATGCGGTTCTCAAGACAATCTTGGAGCTAACCCAGGAACGCATCCCCCGGCGGTTTGGATTTGATCCTCTCGATGACATTCAGGTGCTCACTCCCATGCACAAAGGAATCGTGGGTGCGGAAAACCTCAACGCCGAGCTCCAAAAGGCCTTCAACCCGGGGCAAGGCGGGGTTCTTCGAGGTGGAAGGAATTTTCGGGTTAAGGACAAGGTCATGCAAATCAAAAACAATTATGACAAGGCGGTCTTCAATGGCGACATCGGCCGCATCACCCACATCGGCTCCGACTCTCAAAAAGTCACCATCACCTTCGAGGGCCGGGATGTCTTCTACGAATACAGCGATCTGGACGAGATTGTTCTCGCTTATGCGATATCCGTGCACAAATCGCAGGGCTCCGAATATCCAGCCGTGATCATCCCCATCCTGATGCAGCACTATCTCCTGCTGCAGCGGAATCTGATCTATACCGCGGTCACCCGGGGCAAAAAACTGGTGGTGATGGTGGGCACCAAGAAGGCCTTGTCGATCGGGGTCAAAAATGACAGGGTGCGCAAGCGCTATTCGCGTTTGCGAGACAGATTAAAGAGCCTATGCAGATCACGATCCTAGGAAGCGGGACCTCCATTCCCCATCCCCAGCGCGCTTCTCCCGGTTTGGTGATCCGTTTCGACAAGACCACCCTACTGGTCGATCCCAGCTCCGGTTCCCTGCACCGTGCTGAGCGGCACGGTACAAGGGTCAAGGACATCGACTATGTTCTCTTTTCCCATTTTCATCCCGATCACACGGGAGATCTGGGGCCCTTTCTCTTCGCGCTCAGAAACTCAGAATACTTCGGCTCCAAGAAACTGACTCTGATGGGGCCTCCCGGATTGCAGGACCTCCACCGGGGACTGCTTGAACTTTACGGCACTTATATCCGCCTGGAGAGCGAACGTCTCACCCTTCGTGAGATTTGGGACGATGAGCTGGAATTTCCTGACTGGAGTGTCCGTTCACTGCCGGTTCCTCACACGGAAAACAGTGTGGGCTATCGTTTCACCGATTCCCAAGGGAAGGTCTTTGCCTACTCCGGGGACACGGACTATGGTGCGGCACTGATCGAGTTGGCCCAGGATGCTGATGCCGCTTTGATCGATGCCGCCCAGCCGTCGGCACTGAAAATAGATGGCCACCTCACCCCGGAATTGGCCGGAAAGATTGCTCAAAAGGCAGGGTGCAAACGGCTCATCATCACCCACT
Organism: Acidobacteriota bacterium; assembly: GCA_022562935.1. Classification (GTDB taxonomy): domain Bacteria; phylum Acidobacteriota; class UBA6911; order RPQK01; family JADFOI01; genus JADFOI01. The sequence goes on along the minus strand of JADFOI010000074.1, from coordinate 7,033 downwards.
TGTATCCGGTGTGCGACGATTACGATCTACTCTCCGAGATTCGAAGTTCGGGGTACGAAGGCCCGGCTGAGATCGCCAGTGATGGGATGAAGATCAGCCTCTAGCCCGGACTATGCATCAATTCTCTACTGCAGCAGCGAAAGCATCCGGCGTGCTGCACCGCCTGTGCTCTTTGCCACGAGTGGCAAGAACCTCCGGAAGGTGGGAGGCACCTCAGGTGCCGAACAACTCGATCCCTGAAATAACTCATACCGTGGAACAAAAGATAACTCTCGCCTATTCTTTCCCCATTCTTTTCGGATTCGGCACCTGAGGTGCCTCCCACCTTCTGTACGCCCATACATGCCTTAATCAAGATAAAGCGGGTTTTGGGGACAGTCTCCGGTGGCTCGACTCCAAACAGCTTGCAAACTTTCGAGAGAAAGAGGAGAAAAGGGGGGAAAGAGTAGACTCCTTCTTAACGACTGGCAGCCACTGGGGTGGCTTCGTCGTTCTGGGCGCTGGGGATGTCCCCGTTGTCCTCCCTGAGAAACTGCCAGTAGACGGGTTTGATGGAAGCCAATAGCTCGGCACGCGTCTTTACCTTCAGCGGCGCTCCGCCATAGAGCTTGCCCCTGCGATACATCCATTTTTCGGGAAACGCACCCGAGAACATCATCATAGGCCAGGTGAAGTTGGGGCCATTGGTTTTGCGCAACCTAAAAAGCCAAAGGCCAAGACCTCCTACTCTGAAGACCATCGGCCCCCACCAACTCTGAAGACCCGGTCGAAGGTTCATTCTCCAGCACTGCATCATCAATTGCCACTGCAGCGGAGAGAGGTCCCGGGTTCGGGACACCCCTCGATCATGCTCCATGCGGGTTCCTTCCAAGGGCGTGAACACCGAAGGCACCAGGAATCCGAACAGGTTTCTGCGCTCCATCTCGAACATCAGGTCCAGGGTGGCCTTCACATCCTCATCCGTCTCGCCCGGGTTCCCGACCATAAGAGTCAGCATGGGAAACCAGTTATTTCGGTTCATGACCTCCAGTCCCCGAAGAAGCACACTGGGCCAGTCGTCGATCTTGAAAGGAACGCCCTTGCTGGGCATCACCTGCTTGGCCATACGCACAGACCCCGTCTCAAGCCCGATCAGTGGAACGATGGCCTTCTTTTGTGGATGCGTGCTCAAAGCGGGAAGATGAATGGGGCTCTTGGGAAGAAGAAGATCGGAGAGCCTTCGAATCAACCCCGGATCCACCACAGCCGGAGCCATCGTGGAGTGGCTCAAGACAAAGTGTTTGACGCCCGGAGTGTTTGAGATATCGGAGTAAAGATCCAGCAGCGCTTCACGATTGGGGAAAAAGAATGGGGTGGATGTTTTTACCTGTCCCCAGATGAACATGTCCTCGGTGGCCAGGGAGATCTGGTCGTTCCCGTTTCTCACATTGGCTAGCACCGCTTCCATCATCCGTTCCTTGGGAAGAGCGATCTGGGGATTGAGATCGGGCATGCAAAATTGACAGCGCCTGCCGCAGCCGGTTGTCATTTCGACGACTCCAAAGGTGGTCGGCTTGTCGGGAAACAGAATCGCATCGGGGTCAGTCGGATGAGGAACATGGGTCTCAGTCGGGAGTTCTTCGCCCTGCAACGCCTTGCGAAAGAGCGCGATCGTATCTGCCGATTCGGCCCGCCCCTCCACCACACAATCCACACCCAACCGCTCTCGGGAACCGGTCTGTTTAATCTGCCATCCGCCGGAACCACCCACGATCAGCTTGAAATTTTTCCGGTAAGAGCTGTCATTGATCTTCTCGAACATCAGACTGGCATAGTGAGAGTTGATGGGCTCTTTGGAGCTTCCGAACATGGAGGTGTAGACTCCGGCGGCGAAGGTGACTCCCAGAGGATTATGAGTGGAGACGGCAACCACCTTGGTCTCAGAACCGATGAACTGATCCAGATCATCCGGATAGCAAAGGACTACGTTTTCCTCACCGAACTCCTGCAGCATCACTTTCTCGAGGACTCGCAGACCGGCAGGAGCAGCGTGGGCTGATCCGTCTTCGAAACGTTTGACCTCTTTCCACTTGGGATACTTTCGGTTGAGAACTCCCTCCAACCAGATAGGAAGAGATGCCATGCCCATCTGGATGAAATATCCGGCATGATCGATCATTTCGGTAAAAGGAGCAGTCAGGACGATCGATTTTCCAGTGTGCATTCCTCTCCTCGCCGCAAGCAGCTAGTCAGCGGCCATCTTCTCAAATGGGCCGGAAATTGCCAAGACCCTTCATTCAAAATCCCGGTATTCCGACAATTTTAGGCGCTTCCCCCGACATAAGGATCAGCAACGTCAGGGTATTGAGCGGGTCCTGGTCACATGGATTCTGTCTCAGGATAGGGATGAGGTGTAGCGCGCAGCTGCAGCTTGAACTCCCGCTCCCTGGGGACATTGAAATCCCTGAGTGCGCAAGCAGGTCTCCAGGGCTAAAAGAAAAAAGAGCACATTTTGAGTCCGGCTGCTCTCCCCCATCAACCCCACCCGCCAAACCTTCCCCTGCAATTCACCCAGTCCTCCTCCAATTTCCAGATTGAACTGGCTCAACAGCTGGCTTCGCACCTGAGCATCATCCACGCCATCAGGAATTCGTACCGTATTTAACGACCAGAGGCGATAGTTGGGGTCGACGTGCATCTTCATCCCCAGAGCCTCAACTCCAGCCACCAGAGCCTGGTGATTTTGCCGATGACGATTGAAGCGTTGCTCCAGCCCCTCCTCCACAATCATCTTGAGGGCTTCACGCAAAGCGTAATTCATCGAGATGGGCGCCGTGTGATGGTACACCCGCTCCTCCCCCCAGTAGGAACCAATCAGATTGAGGTCCAGATACCAGCTCCTGCAGGGAGTGGCGCGATTCTTCAGTTTGGCTTCAGCACGGGGAGAAAAGGTAACGGGCGCCAATCCAGGAGGGCAGCTCAAGCACTTCTGAGTCCCGCTATAACAGATATCGATTTTCTTGGAATCCACATCAACCGGATGACCTCCCAAAGAGGTCACCGTATCCACCAAAAACAGTGCCTCAAAACGGTCACAAATCTCCCTGATCGGCTCCAGCGGCTGCAGAACGCCTGTGGAAGTTTCCGCATGCACAACGGCTATGATGCCGGGTTGGCATTTCTCGGCGGCCTCGAGCATGCTTTTTTCGCTGAGAGGCTCACCCCAGGGGGCGGAAACCACCGTGCAAACACCCCCGTTACGGCGGACCATCTCCGCAATCCGCTGTCCGAAAACCCCGTTAGCGCCCACCAGAACGGAATCTCCCTCCTCGACAAAATTGACAACGGAGGCCTCCATCCCTGAAGATCCGGTTCCAGATAGTGGAAGGGTCAAAGAATTGCTGGTCTGAAACACGCTTCGCAGAAGGTCCTGAATCTCATTCATGATCTTCAGAAATTCAGGATCGAGATGACCCACCAACGGCCGGCTCATAGCCCGAAGTAACCGAGGGGATACATTCGACGGTCCCGGCCCCATCAACAATCTTCCTTCTTCGACTCTTTGTTCCATCTCGTTCATTTCTCCTGTTCAACCATAACCATAGGACCCTGCAGTATATAATGGTCTTGTGCGACTCACCAGTACCGCCTTTTTAGAGGGCGGCACCATTCCCATGAAGCATACCTGCGACGGTATTGATGTCTCACCACTGCTTCGATGGAACGACGTTCCGGAAGGAACGAAGAGTTTCGCCCTCACCCTAACGGATCCCGATGCACCCATGGAGTTTATTCACTGGCTGGTCTGTGACCTTCCAGCCGACGCCCGACTGATCCCCGAAGGCGGCCCGGTACCCACCGGAGCCAAAGAGATACGAAACGATTTTGGAAAAGAGGCCTATGGCGGGCCCTGTCCCCCCAGTGGTGAACATCACTATCACTTCACGCTCTACGCACTGGATACGGACCCTCTGCTGGCCAGACAGGAAAACTTCGTCGAACTGTGCAGAAAGCACATGATCGAAAAGGTGGAGCTCATCGGCGTTTACTGGCGCGGCGCCCACGGCGATATTTGATCTTTTTCGGCTCGGTTTTTCCTAGCAAAGCGGCGAAAACGCCGACTCGATCGTTGGTTGACTTGGAGCCTACACCCGTCATAACAAGTCCTTTATGATCAATCGTTTAGGTGCTTCATGTTCCTTGGTCTTCCTCTTGTTCGAACGTTTCTGTGGTAGAAATGTGGTAGAGCCAAGAAGGCTAAGATTGGATCTCCATTCTGAGCAGAACCTCAGATGGTCCGAGGAGGTGAAGAGATGGTTCGGGGGATGAAAGTCGATTGAAGCATTCTTACGCGGCCCTGTTTTTGATCACCTTGTCAGTGTTCCTGCTGACGAGCAGTGGACATCTCGACTTCACCGACGAATACATGATCTTCTTTCAGGCGGAGAGCCTGGTCCTGAACCAATCGCCGGCGGTGCCGCAGGCAAGGCAGCATGACATCTGGTATGGAACTGAGGGCGTCGACGGCGAGCCTCACGCCGGCTTCGGTCTGACCCATCCGCTAGTCATTGCACCCTTCTACGGCCTGGGAAAACTTATTGGATACAGTCCGGGAATACCGGTCCGCTCCCGGGACCTGATCCACTATATGGCCGCAATCGGCTCAAGTTCCTTCTTTGCAGCACTCCTGGTCTGTCTTTTCCACCTTGTGCTCAGTCGCCTCGGCGTTTCTCCTCGCATCTCTTTTACGGCTTCTCTTGTCTTAGCTTTCGCCACTCCGGTGTGGCCCTATACCGGCACCCTGTTCTCGGAAATTTGGACCGCTCTTCTGCTGCTGACTGCACTAGCGGCACTCGAGAGAGAGACGCGCCAAGAACAAGGAGGAATCCTTCCTGTGGTGCTGTGTGGAGTGTGCCTGGGTCTTGCACTGATGACCCGCCCCAACCACGGTGCGGCGTTTCCAGTCTTTGGACTTGCTCTCCTTCTAGGGCCGGGCTCCACAACCCGGCGCGCACAACGATTCCTGCTCCTGGGGGCTATCGGGACGGTCTTTCTGGGGACCACAATGTTACTGAACTACCTGGAATTCGGTGACCCTTTTCAGCGCGGTCATCCGGGCTGGGTAGAGGGAGGAAAGATCATTTCCGACTTCCTCATCCCGACACCGTTGCACCTGGGTCTTTACGGCAACCTCTTTTCTCCCGGGAAGTCGATACTCCTGCTTGCACCACCACTGTTGCTAGCGCTACTGGGTCTGCGACTGCTCTGGCGCCAGCGGAAGCCCATCGCCATTGCCTGTGGCGGCTGCGGCCTGACCTACATACTGATTGTGTCGCGCCACTCCCAGTGGGAGGCCGGTTACTCCTGGGGGCCGCGCTACCTCTTGCCGGTGTTACCGCTTCTGCTGGTGGGTCTAGCCCCTCTCCTGAGAAAAGGCGAGCGGACCTGGCCGCGCCGAGCACTGGTGTTTCTCTGTCTCATCGGCGTACTTGTCCAGCTCCCGGCTGTGTTCACATCATCTTTTGAAGTGCAGAGCAGGGGCGGCTACTATGACGCGAACTTCGACTACATGCTCAATCACAACGCCGTCGGAGAACAGTGGGCACTCTTTCTGCATTACCTGGGAGAAACATTTCAGGGCCGGGTTCTTGAGGGCCCTCTCCACCGCGGCCTCGACCTTTGGTCTGTGATGCTCCTGAAGGATAGTGTGCCGGTCGAGGTGATCCTGATCCTACTGGCCCTGCCGGCGGCAATGCTAGCAGGCGGCCTGATACTGTTGCGAGTCTCACTAAAGACTTTGGGAAACGAAAAGTACGGGAACACCAGCTTGGGATAAGACACAGTCAGAGCCGTGGGCTTTAGCCCACGGGCCCGCTTGGATTCGGAAATTGCAGCGGCCGCTCTCAGAGCGGCCACTACAAATCCTTTCTACTACCGCTAGCCCGGGCTAGCTCAGATCCACCGAGGGCGTCCAGGGTTCGTCGGCCCAGCCCACTCCGGTCCGTTTCACCTGGGCATCGATCAGGTAGGGCTTGCCCTCCAGGGTGGCCCGCTTGGCCCTTGCCAGTGCCTGCTTCAGTTCATCCGGTGACTTGACCACTTCACCCTCCACGCCGAAGCCCTTGGCGATATAAGCCATGTTCATATCCGGCTTGCCCAGATAGTCGCAGAAATAGCGACCGGTCTGGACCATTCGGCTGTCGCGGACGGCATTGATCACACGATTGTGCGGTCCGCCATAGGCATGGTTGTTGTAGATGATGTTGATCACCGGCAGTTCCAACCGAGCCTGGTTCCAGAGTCCCGTGGGTCCGAAAATAAAGGCTCCATCTCCCACCAGAGCGATGACCTGCTGCTTGGGCCGGGCCATCTTGACCCCGGCCGCTTTTCCGGTGGCTCCTCCCAGGTGACCCGCGTAAAAAGCGATGTGCTCCCGGCCGCCTATGGGGTTGAACTCGAAGAACTGCTTTCCTCCCGTTCCTCCCGACTCATCCACGATAATGGCGTCCTGGTCAGCGAACTGGGCGATCTCGTAGGTGAGACGATCCGACAGCAGAGGGCTGCCATCCCAGTCCGGATTCTTGGTCATCACCGGCCGCAGCTTTTTGGCCCTCTCGCTAAAGGCCCGCACGCTCTCGGCTCGCTCCTGGGCCTTCTTTTTGAGGGTGGGGGTCATGATACCTTCGATAGCCGCAATGAGGTCGTCCAGACCGTAACCGACATCGGCCACCAAGGGGACGTCTGTGGTGATGACATTGCCCATGCTGGCACTGTCGATCCGCATGTCAATGAACTTGATGTGACGCGGCACCAACGGCGCGGGGTTGCCGCCGTGCATCATCTTGTTGCCCACATTGATCACGACATCGGGATTCTGCGTGCCCAGTGCACGTCCACCGACCCACAGGGGATGGGCTTCAGGAAAATTGGCGAAGACCTGTCTGTTTTGAGTCACCGGCATACCCAGCAACTCAGCCAACTTGACTGCCTTTTCCGCCGAGTTGGTCTTGTAGAGTTCATCACCCACGGTCAACAGCGGCAGCCTGGCCTCCAC
>JADFOI010000073.1 GCA_022562935.1 Acidobacteriota bacterium | reverse complement strand
TTCATCTCCATGGAGTACATTCAGGGAACCACCCTGCAGGAAGAGTTGCTCAAAGGGCCTCTTCCTCTAAAAGAAGCACTCGAGAAAGCCACGGAGATTGCCGAGGCACTGGAAGCGGCACACCAACAGAAGATCGTCCATCGGGATTTAAAACCGTCAAACATCATGCTGACGCTTGATGGTCATGTGAAAGTGATGGATTTTGGATTGGCCAAGCGGGTGACTCCGGCTGAGGGAGGCCAGGAAGAAGAGATCACGACGGCACTCACTCGAGAGGGTGCCCTTTTGGGGACCGTCCCTTATATGTCCGTCGAGCAAGTCCGTGGCCAAGCGGTCGACACCAGGTCCGACATCTTCTCCTTTGGGGTGGTTCTTTATGAAATGCTTACCGGGGTGAATCCCTTCAAGAAGGATGGGCAGATCGAGACGGCCCATGCGATTGTCAGCGAAACTCCCCCCCCACTCAGTCAATACACCGATGACATCCCCGTAGTCCTTCAGCACGCTGTGAAAAGGATGTTGGCCAAGGATCCCACCCGTCGGATTCAGAGCGCCATGGACATCCGAAATGAGCTGGAAGAGCTCAGGGGGGATCTGAGCTCGGGGCTGGTTCAGGAGGCGGTCCTGCGCGGACCCCGATCAGCGGTCCAAAAGCGGGTTGCGGTGGTGGCAATAATCTTAGTTTTGGCGCTGGCGGGACTTCTGTTTTATCTTGTGCAGACACCCCAAGACAGGGTTCCCCGACTGGTCAACCCGCTTCAGGTGACCTTCGCCGTTGGCGTTGAGAACTTTCCCACCTGGGCTCCGGATGGAGGGCGACTGGCCTATGAATCGAATCAAGACGGGAGCTGGGACATTTGGGTGACGCAACTGGGGGGCGGAGAGCCGGTAAACCGGACGGCCGATCACGCGGGGCCGGATCGCTATCCCAGTTGGTCCCCCGATGGGCGTCAGATTGCGTTTTTATCTCAAAGGGATGAAACCTGGGGCCTGTATACGATGGCCGCCGTGGGAGGAATGCCTCGCAAGGTGCTCTCGCTGGCTATTGACCCTACCTACTATAGGGGAGCGCCTCAGTGGTCAGTCGATGGAGCTCAGATCGCGGTTGCCGTTTGGGATTCCCCGAACAGTTACGCTGAAATCGTCTCCGTGCAAACGCAGGAAACGCAGCGAATACCCTTTCCACAGCATGAGGGCAATCCCTGCCTGGATCTGAGCTGGTCGCCGGACGGGCGCACCTTCGCATACGTCGAAGCCGAGGGAGACGCGGCGGAAGTCACTCGGTTGTGGACCATGCCTTTCTCGGGTGGCGAGGCCATCCCGGTGACCGACGGCCGCACCAATGATCGGAGTCCCATCTGGTCGGCCGATGGCCGTCAACTCTTTTTTGTCTCTAATCGGGGTGGGCCCATGGATCTTTGGCAGCAACGCATGAGTGAAGATGGAAAGCCTGTGGGTGAGGCCGAGCCGGTCACGACGGGGCTGGGGATCCGCTCGGCCGTCTTCTCTTCTGATCGCGCCAAGGTTGCCTATTCCCAAGGTCGTCCCGTGGCCAACGTGTGGCGCGTTCCCATACTGACAGACCGAACGGCCAACTGGGCGGATGCCCAGCAGATTACCTTCGATAACGCGCTTATAGAGTTCTTCGATCTGTCGCCCGATGGCAAGCGCCTTGCCATGAGCTCAGATCGGGCGGGAAACCAGGATCTGTGGATCCTTCCCAGTGAAGGAGGGCAGCTGACGCAGCTGACGACCGATCCCACTGACGACTGGTCTCCCCGCTGGTCCCCGGACGGAAAAGAGATTGTTTTTTACGCCTACCGAACCGGAAACCGCGACATCTGGGTGATGCCCTCGGGGGGTGGACCGGCCCGCCAGCTGACTTCTCATCCGACAGAGGAGACGATTCCCACCTGGTCTCCCGATGGCCGAGAGATCGCCTTCATCTCACGGCGAAGCGGCAACCGTGAGATCTGGATTGTGGCGGCAGAGGGCGGAGAGCCTCGGCAGGTCACGGTGCGGCCTGAGGACGACACTATCACCGACTGGTCTGGGGATGGGAGGTGGCTGGTCTTCCAGTCGGAATCTCGCCTCTTTCGAATCTCGCCGGCGGGAGGTCAACCCGAGCTTCTTGTCGAAGTACCGGCTGCTCTCTTCGGAGCTCGACTGTCGCCCGATGATAAGGTGCTTTATTATCTCGGACGGGATGACAACCTGTGGGCTCTGTCTCTGGAGGTCGGTCGCAAATCTCCCATGACGGATCTGGTGGGGCGAAGAGGAACCCTGGGATGGGGCGTGGCTACGGACGGTCAATTTCTTTATTTCAGCTGGGCGGAAGAGACAGGCGACATCTGGGTCATGGACGTGACCGAGGAGAGCCGCAACTGAGTAGCGTACATCGAAAGGAATGAAACGATGATGAAACAAGAGGTTCGGATCGATCGAGAAAAGAAACAATCGGGGAGAAAGACTCTGGGCAAATTGCTCTTTCTGGCCTCCCTGCTGATCCCGCTCTGGCCGACTCCGGGGTTGGCTCAAGAGAGCCAGATCTTCAGGCTGGTCACGTTTTCAAGCGCAGGGGATTCGCGGCTGGGAGCCACTCAGGGTGAAGGGCAGGCCGACATTGTGGACGTGCATCATGCCATCCAGTATTTGATGCGGGAGCAACCGGGTGCGGTGCGTGACCTTCCTTATATACCCGCTGACATGAAAACCCTGATTGAGGCCGGCAGCGAGTCGATTCGTGCGGTCAGAAACGTCTATCAGACCATCACCCGTCTCAAGGCTAGTGCCGGCTTCACGGAACCGGGCGGTGCCGAGCGGGTGTTCCATCCGCCGACGTCGGTACGTCTGCTTTGCCCCATTCCCAATCCTTCCAAGGTCATCGGGATGGCCGGCAACTACGCTCGCGAGGGCGATCCTCCCGAGTACCCGAGCGCCTTTTTAAAGTCGGTGTCGGCACTCGTGGGTCACGAAGAGGTGATCGATCTGGCTGGTCTGGTGACGGTGGGGGTTCACGAGCCGGAACTCGCCTTTGTGATCGGCAAGAGGGCCAGGAATGTTCCCGAGGCCCAAGCTTTTGATTATGTGGTGGGATATACCATTGTCAACGACGTGACCGCCCGCGATTTACCCCAGGGAAATCACCCGGCCCAGGGCTCAGCCATCTCTAAAAGCCTGGATACCTTTGCCCCTTGTGGGCCCTATCTGACCCTTAAAGAAGATGTGCCCGATCCGCACAACCTGGCCATTGGGGCCCGCATCAACGGCCAGGCTTGGGAGATCCCCAATGCCAACACCCGACACCTGATCTTCAAGATCCCCCAGATCATCGCTTACTTGAGCCAACGGATGACGCTGATGCCTGGCGATATTATCGCCACTGGGGTTCCTGCTCCTGTGGTTCCCTTGCGGGCCGGGGATACGGCCGAGATGATCATCGAGAAGCTGGGGACGCTCCGCAACCGGGTCGTGGCCAAGCAATAGATAACCTTTTTTAGGAAGTTCAATATGGAAACATCTCATTCAGTTCCCAATGTGAAAAGGCTCATCATGGTTCCAGCGTTAATCGCGCTGGCCATTACCATCTTTCGTTTGGTGGGTGAACTGGTTGGGGGTTCATCGGTTTTTTTTAACCGCGACGCAGGCGGGGGAGGGGCCCTGGTGGGCATTGTTTGGCTGGTGCCCATCTTTGGGGTCTACTTTGCCATCAAGCTGGTGCGCCAAGGTTTCGGGCCGGCCAGCGCCGGCAAGGTCATCGGATTGTCGGTTGCGGGGCTGGTCATAGCAGGTGTGGCTATTTTCCTGGCATTTGCTCTCACCGGGGATCCAAATGTCAGCGTCAGTTTGGGTGGAGCGATCGGTTTCCAGCTGGGGATTGCCATTGCCTCCCTGGTGGTCGTCTTGATCTTGCGCAAAGGGTGGCCGGCTTTCTTTCAAACCATGCTGAGCTACGCCTTCGCCTCACGCATTCCTGTGTTGATCGTGATGCTGGTCGCCATGCTCGGCAATTGGGGCACCCATTACGAACTGGGCCCTGCCGGTTATCCGGAGATGGGTTTCCTGACCAAGTTCATCTTGATTGCCCTGTTCCCCCAAATGACCTTCTGGATCATGTTCACTATGGTTTTTGGGACGCTGTTTGGCGGCATTGCTGCAGCCTTGGTCCGACCCAAGGTCACTGCGGAGGCTGATGTAGATGTGGCCCAGCCCCTTGAGGAGGCTGATGAGGGTGTGGCTCCAGCCCCTGATAACGACCCAGAAAAGGCCGAAGATACTCCGTAGGGGAGTGGCACGGTCTCTGGAATGTGGGAGGCACCTCAGGTGCCGAATCCGAAAACCCGGGGCTGTTTTGTGGGCCGTTCGGCACCTGAGGTGCCTCCCACATTCCGGAGGTTTTCGCTATCCTAACTGTTCGGGCAAACACCGGCTCGCCCCTTACACCGCTTCGTCACGAAGCCAGCCGTTATGCCAGGCTCGCCTTCACCCGTTCCGGGGTAAAAGGAACTCTGCGAATGCGAGCACCGGTGGCGTCGAAAATCGCATTGGCAACGGCGGCGGCAACCTGTCGAGTGGAAGGTTCCCCCGCACCCGTGGGTGCAACTTCGGGCCGATTGATCTGAACAACCTCGATGGACTCGGGCGCTTCCGTGGAGTCGAGAATCGGGTAGCTCAGCCAATCGATACTGGTCACGTTGTTGCGGTCAAATTGGACTTCCTCCTTCAGTGCGCGACTCAGTGCCTGGATGATATTGCCCTCGATGGTCCTCTTTAAACCATCGGGATTAATGATCAACCCGCAGTCATGAGCCACCACGAATCGCTTGGCCCAGACCCGACCGCTCTGCCGGTTGACTTCCACTTCGGCCACCGTGGCCACTGTGGTTCCCCCTCGAGAGGCATAGGCTATGCCCCGGCCTGTCAGAACATCCCCACTTTGTCGATCCCGTCGGGGGGAGGTCCGTGTCTCCCAGCCGGCTGCCTTGGCAGCTGCCTCGACCACGGCGATATCGCGAGGATCGGTCAGATACTTCAGGCGGAACTCGACCGGATCCTGACCCACGGCTGCCGCTATCTCGTCGATGAAAGACTCGCTGGCGAAATGAACCTGAGGGCCCTGGGGATCTCGAAAATGGGCGGTCCGGAGCGGGGAAGCCGTCTCCAGAAAGGGCGGAATGGTTCGCCAGAAGTGCAGCTTGGTGGGAAAATCGTAGGACTCCGAGGGCGTACCGTAATTATGGCGCGTGTTCTTGGGCCATCCGACCAGCAAACCCGCCAGCGTGTCGCTGGGACTGGCCTCGTTGGAGCGCACATCCCAGGCAGAGAAGCCCTTGGCCTGGAAACGGTGGGCGATCACATTGCCTTCCGCATCGAGTCCGGCGCGAAGAGTGATGACCGATGCAGGTCCTTTCGGATCCCACCCGTGTCCCTCATGGCGCATGCCCTGGACCCGAACCGGTCGGCCTATGGCTTTGGAAAGCAGTGCAGCATCCATGGCCGCATCACCCGCATCGTTGCGACCGTAGGAGCCAGGACCCGGCACCCAGATGCCTCGTACCTTGTCCACGGGTAATTCAAGGAGCTTGGCCACGCCTTCACGCGTCTTGTGGGCTTTTTGTGAACCCGTCCAGACCGTCGCCCTGTCGCTTCGGGCATCGACCACGGCGCAGGCCGGTCCCATACAAGCGTGGGACTGGAAGGGATGCTCATATTCGGCCTCGATGACTTTGGCTGCCCCTTCCAATGCCTTGTTTACGGGTCCTTCGTCAACGGGGACTCTTCCACCGAAACCACCACCTGCGTTCTCCTCCACGTGGGGTGTACGGCGGATGTAATCGTAAAGATCATCCATCTCGGGAAAGGGCGATTTGACTTCCGACCAGGTGACCTTGAGTTGTCGGGCTGCATTGATGGCACCCCATTCCTCCGGGGCCACCACTCCGATGAAGTCCTTGATCCGTACCACCTGGGCATCGGGAATATCGCTGATCGAATTCTGGTCCCAGCCGGTGGGCGTGGCGCCCGCTACGGGCGGTCGAAGGATACGGCCGTGCCACATTCCGGGTCTTTTGATGTCCGTCACATAGGGGGTCTGTCCGAAGACCTTTCCCGGGACGTCTATGCGGGGCATCGATTTGCCGACCACCTTGTACTGATCAGGCGTCTTTGGCTTGGCTTTGCCTGTGGCATTCAATGCATTGCCTAACCGCTCATTCCATTCCAGATTCACATGGAAGTATTTTCCGCCGATCAGCTCCTCGTATTTCACCTGTCGGGAAGACTGATTCTTGGCCTGGATGATGCCGTCGGTGACCATCAGTCCCTCGGCAGGAATCCCCAATTTCTCGGAGGCCAGATCGAGTAGGACTCTCCGCGCCTCAGCTGCTGCATTGCGAAGCGGTTGCGCTCCGCTCCGGATGCCCGTACTGCCACTGGCGCCTCCTTGATCGAGGGTGTATTCGGTATCGCTCATCAACACCCCGACACGCTCGAAGGGAACATCCAGCTCGTCAGCGACGATTTGTGCAATCGCCGTGTCGACTCCCTGGCCCATGTCCATCTTGCCGAAATAGGCGGTCACTTTGCCATCTGCTGCAATGCTCAGATAGGAATCGAGCTGATCCGGCATAAGAGGCGGCTTGGAAAGGGACCCGCCATCCTGGGTCGCCGCAACTGCCCATCCGGGCATGCCGAAAGTGACGACTAGAGCTCCGCCGCCCTTGAGCAGGTCACGACGCGTGAATTTAAAGTTGGCTTGCTTCGTCATATCCATTCCTCCTCTAGGCCATTGCCTTAGCTGCACGATTGACGGCTCGGAGAATCGACATATGGGTACCACAACGGCACTTGAGACTCGAAAGGCTCTGGCGAATCTCAGCATCGCTGCGACGAGGATTCTCTTCCAGCAGTGCTACTGATGTCATCAGCCAACCACTGATGCAGTAACCGCACTGGGGCACCGCCTCCTCGATAAAAGCTTTCTGCACCGGATGAGGATTCTCAGGGGTCCCCAGGCCTTCAATGGTTCGGATCTGACGACCCTGGGTAGATCGAACTGAAGTCATACACGACCGCATTACTCTGCCATCCACGATGACCGCACAGGCCCCACACTGGGCCAATCCGCAGCCGAACTTGGGCCCCGTGATGTCCAACTCATTGCGCAGCGCGTACAGCAGTGGCATGTTTGGGTCCACCTCGAGGTCATAAGATTTGTTGTTGACGTTCAGAGATATTCGCTCTTTCGTCGCCATTGCGCCCTCCTTAATCTATGGGGTGTGCCCTCAAAGAAATCATGAAATCATGTCGTGTTAACTTTTTTGCAATAGTATCATGACGCGATGAAATCCAAAATCCTAAATTCAAAATCGCAGCCGGAGGACGGGCTGAAATTCAAAATTCAAAATCCCAAACAAATTCAAAATTCAAAATCCAAAACCTGGAATGCCGAGCCGTTCTCTCTCTTTCTCTCTGCGCTCGACCCCTGTACACTGTTTTGTCAGTTGTCAGGTGTCAGTGGTCTGTAGCATCTGAGGATCATGAGCGACATCAAGCAAGCCTACAGGATACTGGGATTGGAGAGCGATGCTTCCTTTAAAAAGGTCATGGAAGCCCATCGCGACTTGGCTGTTGTCTGGGATCCCAGGCTTCATGAAAACCACCCTCGATTGCATAGAAAGGCCACCGAGAATCTCAATCGGGTGAATGAAGCCTTTCAGTTGATTCGGAGCCGCCACCTGGGAGCTCAGATCGAGCCGGAAGAGGAACTCGAGGAGCCCGTTGAACAGGCCGGTGCCGAGTCGGAAGAACGAGAGTCTTCCCTGTATGAGGAGATCTTCTCAGATAGGGCAGCTGAAGCCAAGAGTAGGATGCCGATTGGGAAGATTGTTGTTGCGGTTCTGGCACTGATGATCGTCCTGATTTACTGGAGTGGCTCCAGCGAAAGGGATCAGACTTCGAACTCCGCTGAGCAGGCTCCTCAGGGGACGGAAGGCCTCCTGAAAGTGGAGATAAAAAATGGCTCTGTGGGGGTCCCCTCCCGGGAACCGTCCGCCGCTGAACCTATGGGGGCATCGGAGGGAACTGTCGAGGGAATCCCCGAAAGCAGCCTTCCCGCCAGCTCATCGTCAGAACCTCTGATCGTTCCCACGCTCAACAAGGAGCCTACCCCCCAGCCAGTGCCTAAACGTCCCTCCCCGGTGGTTACTCCAATAAGGGAGGCTCCCGTCGTGGAGCAGAACCCTCCAGAGCCGGGCAACAGGCCGGTCTTACAGCGGACAACACCTGTATCGCACCCGGAGGTTGAGAGTCCAACCTCTGCAGAGATTCGGGAAGAGGAACGTTCCCAAGAGGCCTTTCAGATGCTCAAGGACAAGTCTATGGTGGCTCAAAGGCTCATTGAAGGAGAGCTCCAGGAGGATCTCAACTACCAGGAATGGAAGATGGTCCGTGCCCGGGAACCGGAGTTCTGGATCGATCTCATCGCCCAACGGTCGAGCGGTCAGGGGGAAGTCCATCTCGTTTTTTCGGTGAACACGGAAACCGGTGTGGTGATCCCGATGAGTCAAGCAGCTCGAGATCTCAATGCTGAGCTTTCAACGGAACGCTGATTGACCGCACGACCGCACCACCTCACGAAGTGACGACAGCACGAACGCACGGCAAGAATAATCCCGGTCCCGGGATTATTCTTGTTGCACTCCGGCCAGCAGAAACGATTTCATGGCGATCTGCTTGCCATAACAGAGGAGGAGATCACCGGGAAGAACTTCGAAGTCGCCCTTCGGATTGGGGATGATGAGGGTATTCCGGTTGATGCTCAGTACCAGGATGTCGCGAGCGCGCAACCCGGTTTCCACCAGGGTTTTATTAGCAATTTCGGAATCGTTTCCTACCGTTATTTCCGCTATTTGAAAACCGCGAGCCAGCGTCAGCCGTTGCCTGATGTCAATTTCCTCAAAAATCACCTGATCCTCTAAATGCTCGATGATGGCGCCTGCCACGTCCACCTTTGTGGCCTTTTCGATGCCCTGCAGGCCGGGGGAAGAATTGACCTCCATGATCTGAGGCCCGTCCGTGCCTTCAAGCATATCCACGCCGGCAACATGCAAGCCGATGATTTGGGCTGCTCTGACCGCCGTACGCTCGTAGAGTTTATCCAGCTGGACCGCCTCTACGGATCCCCCTCTGTGCACGTTGCTTCTGAACTCCTGTCCTGCAGCCTGTCGCCTCATGGCGCAAACGACACGATCCCCCACAACGAAAGCCCGAATGTCACGTCCCTTGCTCTCCGAAACGAACTTCTGAATGAGCACGTTCTGTTTGGTGCTCTGGAGAGTCTCGATAATCGCCTCTGCGGTTTTGAGATCCTCAGCCAGGATGACGCCGATACCCTGTGTGCCTTCAAGAAGTTTGATGATGACGGGAGTTCCGCCCACTCTTTCGATTGCAGGGAGAACGTCATTTTTGCTGCGCACAAAAGCCGAGGGAGGAATCCCGATATCATGTCGACTCAAGATCTGAAGGCAGCGCAACTTATCCCGGGCTACAGCAATGGCCTGGGAAGAATTGAGAGGAAAGACACCCATCTGCTCAAACTGCCGCACCACAGCGGTTCCAAAGAAGGTAATTGATGCGCCGATTCGAGGGATAACGGCTTGGAAAGGCTCGCACAGCTGGGTTCCGTGGGTCAGCGATGGCTGGGCCTGTTCAACGTGAATACCCAGTTCAAGGGTGTTGAGGACCTCCACCTGGTGCCCATGTTTGGTGGCAGCTTCACAGAGTCGACGGGTGCTATAAGCTTTGGGACTCCGGGAAAGGATGGCGATTCTCATCTTAAAATACTTCCGCGATCAACTGTTCAAAGAATATTTTCTGGTGGCATCAATAAGAAAATCACCCTCCAGGGCCCTTCGACCCAGGAGGGCCCGACACAGCATGTTCTCTCTGCACACCAAACTGAATTCGACAGTTTTCACGATCGGTCCAATTTTCACCTGGACCAGCACCATCAATCGATTCCGAATCTCCCCCGTGCTGGACCGGATGGCCGTCCTTCTGCTAATCGATGTTTCAATGATCCGCTTCCGGCCCCTTTTCTTTCGGTCCAGAACCACTTCAAAGCGGACCCGGCCTTCCGGCAATATTTCGGAGTTGGCAACATCAATGGCGCTGCTCCTGGCACCGGTGTCCATTTTTGCGCGGAGCTCGGTGATGCCCCATTCCGGGATGGAAATCATCTCACGCCAGCCAATGATGAGCTTACTGTCCTGTTCCGATTCGGGCTGATTTTCTCGACTCCGCTTACTGCTCATTTTACCTGCCGCCACTTCCTCCGCTATGGTAGATAGCCCTCGTTACAGTGTAACCTTTAGGGGGCGGTGGCATCTAATACTTTGCCCTATCGGGGCTAGGATTCACAAGGTCAGATTATGCAGCTAACATTTAGCCTTCCATGATTCGTGTTCTCAATCTTTCCAAGTCCTACGGTTCCAACCTACTCCTGGATGACATCAACTTTCTGATGAATCCGGGCGAGCGGCTCGGGCTTATCGGCCGCAATGGCCATGGCAAGACCACCCTGTTCCGGCTCCTTCTCGGAACCGAGAGGCCGGATGGCGGGGAGATCGTGGTGCCCAAACATTACCGGATCGGTCACCTGTCCCAGCATCTCGAGTTCAGCCAGGACAGCGTTCTGGCCGAGGTCTGCAGCGCACTCCCCGGGTCGGAAGACGGCACCGACCTCAGTTACCGGGCGAAAGCCGCGCTGCACGGTCTGGGGTTCGAGAGCGAGTGGCTGCAGTGCTCCCCTGAAAAGCTGTCGGGCGGCTATCAGGTGCGTCTCAACCTTGCCAAGGTGCTGGTTTCCGAGCCCAACCTGCTGCTGTTGGACGAGCCCACCAATTACCTGGACATTGTCTCCATGCGCTGGTTGGAGCGTTTTCTTCGTGCCTGGCGTGGCGAGATGATTCTGATCACCCACCATCGCGAGTTCATGGACCAGGTGACGACCCATACCATGGCGATTCATCGTTGCAAGTTGCGCAAGGTTGAGGGTACGACCCACAAGGTCTTCGCGCAGATTGCCCAGGAAGAGGAGATCCATGAAAAGACGCGCCTGAATCAGGAACGGGAGCGTCGTCAGCAGGAGCGGTTCATCCAGCGGTTTCGGGCCAAGGCCACCAAGGCCAGGGCGGTGCAATCGCGTATTAGAAAGCTGGAGAAGGTGGAGACACTGGAGCGTCTCGACGAGATCCATGATCTGAGCTTTCGCTTCCATGCCGCTCCCTTTGCGGCCAAGAAGATCATGGATGTGGAGGGACTTTCCTTTCACTACCCCGATGGGCCGACCCTGATCGAGGAATTGAAGTTTCGGATGGGCCAAAAGGATCGGATCGCGGTGATCGGCCCCAATGGTCGAGGAAAGACGACACTCCTGTCGTTGTTCGCCCAGGTCCTTCAGCCGGTCACCGGCAAGATTCAGCTGCATCCCAAGGCTCAGGTGGCTTACTTCGGTCAGAATAATGTAGAGCGCCTGGATCCCGATAAGACCATAGAGGAAGAGATCCAATTGGCCCATCCCGACCATAGCCGCGGGGCTGCACGCAGGATTTGCGGTCTCATGATGTTCCCTGGTAACGATGCCCTCAAGAAAGTACAGGTCCTCTCCGGTGGCGAGAAGAGTCGTGTCCTGTTGGGCAAGCTCCTGGTGAGCCCTGCCAATCTGTTGATTCTGGACGAGCCCACCAATCACCTGGACATGCAATCGACCGAGGGCCTCATGCATGCACTGGAGGTCTTCGAGGGAGCGGTCGTGTTGGTCACTCACAGTGAGCTGATCCTACGCCGGGTGGCCAACCGGCTCGTCGTTTTCGACGGCGGACAGATCCGTGTGTTTGAGGGCGGCTACCAGGATTTTCTCGAGCGGGTGGGCTGGAGGGAAGAGCAGAAGTCCCAGAACCAGGTGGCCAAACGGACTCCGGAGCGGGGAAGAAGTCGTAAAGAACTGCGTCGCCTGCGGGCAGAGATTGTTGCGGAGCGTTCCAAGCGTCTGAAGCCCCTGAAGACTCGGATCGAGGAGGTCGAGAAGGAGATGGCCGCCCGCGAAGAGGAGGCGAAACAGGTCGAAGCCTTGCTGTGTGAGGCGGCAACCGAAGGCGAGAGGGAGTCGATCGCCAAACTGGCGCAGCGCAGTCGCGTACTCAAGCCTGAGATTCAGGCCCTCTTTGAGGAGCTGGAGGAGCTCATCAAAGAGCACGACAGTTTGAAGCCGGAGTTCGAAAAACGGTTAGCCGCACTGGAGTAAGAGAGAAGGGGGACAGTCCCCCTTCTCTCTTACTTTCCGTACTTCTCCTGCCACAGTCGCTGGTGGGTCTCATACAAATCGTCGCGCATTTCGGTGAACTGGCCGTCACAATCGTGTTGGGCAGGAGTCTCCGGAGGGTTGGCCGAGTAGTAAACGACGTTCTTGAGGACCCCTCCCCGGGTACTGAAATGAATGTGGTTCGGACGATTCGAATTGGCGATCAGCACATAGAACATGATGCCCACTGCCAGGAGCACCGAAGCCGTGATCAGCAATGCCTTCTTCATTAACGATAGTTTCCTGTTTTCTACTCGCTGATGTTGAAGGTTGCTCTCAGTTGAAGGGTTGCCCATTTCATCAGGATCTCAGCAGAGCCGTCGTCAATGGGGTTCAACTCGATGGTGAATGGGTCGACACTTTCAGCGAGGTCAGAAACCTCCAGGGGGATCTCGGCGATGTCGCTTGCCGGGTTGTGATCGAGTCCCCAAATGTCGGGCTCCGAGTTAAAAATTAAGCGCCAGTCATCTGAAGTGACCTTTTTGGCCCAAATCGAATACCGTCCTGTTTGAATGACCGTGCCAGCAAGCGTCAGATCGCTGTTGGTTTCAAAGGTGGTCGCGTCGTCCATCCCCAGTCTCCACACCTGACCATCCTGCAGTTGGGACAGCATATCCCTGCCCTGGAGTCCAGGGCGCCCGTAGTGAATGGAAACTTGGGTCGCGCCCAGCGTTATTTCAGCCGTCCCTCGGTTACCGGATGGAGCTGGCTCGGCTTGTTCCCCACTGGAAGCAGCGGGTTGTTCGGCGGTCTGCGGCGAACTGCAGCCTGCAGCCCAAAAGTTCAGAGCAATAAAAATGTAAAAATATCGATACATCATGTGCCTCCAATGGTTGAAATTCTATCAGTTTGTTCCGCGTCTAGAAACGCTTTAAGTTGTGAATTGTGAATTTCGACTTTCTGCGGTCTGCGGTCTGTGCTCAGAGCGCGCTTCGCGCGCGTTCCAGGTGCCAGGTTCCAGGTCAGCTTTGGAATTTCGAATTTCGAATTTGTTTGGGATTTTGAATTGCCGCTGACGGCTGTCAGGCCGTCAGCGGTCTGTTGTCCGCGCTTACGCCTTTGACTATAATGCTCCGCTGAAAGGAGAGGCGATGTCGGACAAGTGGAGAATTCGAGGCAAAGAGTACGGGAACTGCAATTGCGCCTGGGGATGTCCGTGCCAGTTCGGCTCGCCCACCACCTATGGCAACTGCGAGGCTATAACTGCTGGCATGATCGAGGAAGGCCACTTTGATAAGACGCGGCTGGATGGTTTGAGTTGGGTGATGCTGCTTTACTGGCCAGGCGAGATTGCTGACGGCAACGGCAAGCAGCAGGCGATTATCGATGAGCGTGCCGATGCTGAGCAACGTGAGGCTCTTGGCAAGATTCTTCATGGCGAGGACACTACTCCAGGGGCCACTCACTTTTTCGTATACAACAGCACCATGTCGGAAGTTCTGGAGACACTTTACGCGCCCATTGAATTGTCGATTGACATTGAGGCCAGACGGGCTCACGTCGTGGTCCCCGGTATGGTTGAGTCGACGGGAACGCCCATCATCAATCCCTTCAGCGGGGAAGAAACTCGCTCCCGGATCCATCTTCCCAACGGTTTCGAATACACCTACGCCGAGATGGGAAGTGGGACCTCAAAGGTTCAAGCTGGAATCAAGTTGGAACTCTCGGACAGCTATGGGCAATTCAATATTCTGCATATGAACCAGGATGGCGTGATTCGCTGACGCCACACGAGGCACTCAGTGTCATACCCCTCCGGAATCCCGATCGGGCATCCTGCCCAGCCAGCTCCCCTTACCGGTTCACTTCCAAGCCGCAGTCGAATCGCCATTCTTGCCTCTCTTTTCGGGATCACCTTGCTGGCTTGGGTGTATCTCATTGTCATGGCCTTAAGCATGGACGACATGTCCATGACCGCTGGCGAGATGATGAGAATCCGTCCCTGGAGTGGACTGGATTTTCTCCTGATGTTTCTGATGTGGGCGGTGATGATGGTGGGGATGATGGTGCCTACGGCGGTGCCGATGACCCTTATTTATGCGGCCGTGGCCCGAAAGGCCGCCAGCCAGAATACCCCGCTGGCCCCGACGGCAGTCTTTGTGGCCGGCTATATCGTGATGTGGTGTCTTTTCAGTGTTGGCGCCACCCTGACCCAGTGGGTGCTCGATCAGGCTGCTCTTCTTTCTCCCATGATGGTATCGAACAGCCCCGCACTGGGAGCTGGACTTCTGATCGCGGCGGGAATCTACCAGTGGACTCCCTTCAAGGATTCATGCCTGCAGCATTGTCGGGCACCGGCCCACTTCTTCGCCCAGCACTGGCGCAGCGGTATGGTTGGAGCTTTTCGTCTGGGGCTGGAGCACGGGGCTTTTTGTCTGGGTTGTTGCTGGGTGCTGATGGGACTGCTGTTTCTGGGGGGCGTCATGAACTTGCTCTGGATCGCCGCCATCACCTTTTTTGTCCTGCTGGAGAAGCTCAGCCCATGGGGTGTGCAGGGGGGGCGTATCGTGGGTGCGGCGATGGTACTGGCTGGTATTCTGGCGCTTATTCCCTAACGCCCCATACCTTTACCTCGAGTTTGCTTGGCACGGGCGCGGCGCGCACCGCTACATCCCTTCGCCAATCCAGATTTCGGGCTCGCCAATGACCCCGGCTTCCTGCATCTTGTCCTTGAGTTCTTCAGAGGTGAGCATGGCCTGAAAGTCTTCGACGTTTTCGGTACTCCAGACCAGGAGCACCAGGTTCTCATCTCCTGCTTTGCGGAAGACCCCGATTTCACTCAATCCTGCAGCACTTCGGCGCTCGACGTCCTTATCGTAAACCGGTCTCCAAGCCTCATAGTCAGTCACTCGGTGTTGTAAAAATATGGTCGGCATGTCTTCTCCTAACCCTTGAAATGGCGTTCCACAATACGGGCTGCCGCAAAGACGGTCACGGCTGCCTGTGGAGTGCCGGTGTTGCCGGTGGTCACCCGGGGAATGACGCTGGCATCCGCAATATACAAGTTGTCCACATCGTGCGATTCGAAGTGAGGGTTGACCACGGAAGTCCTGGGGTCGACCCCCGCCCGGCACGAGCCGACTAAATGCGAACCTGAAGTTGTCGGCGTCATGAGCACAGGGACATCAATGGAAGTGATCTTACGGGCCCCCATTTTTTTCAAGATCTCATGGGAGATCCCCAGTGCCTCCTTGGCCCGTCGAATGGTCAGGCTGTGATCGCCGCTGTAAAGAATCCTTCCATCCGGGTCCATCGCCCAGCGTCCAGGGGCCTTGGCCATGGCGGGATTGAGCGTCCCTATGCGGAAAATTCCCCCCTCCCGCATGAACTTCTTGTGCTCCCAGCCAAACTCCGGCGCAAAGGTATTCAAAGCTGCCAAGGCGGGGAATTGCCCACCGCCCAGGTCGGCCCGAAAGAGCAGCCGTCCTAAGGCATCCTTGCGGTTGTCATTGATCATGAAGTACCCTCGCACGCTTCCCACCTCCCCATCACCCATGGGGTCGTCAAAGATAGCGCCGATACCCGGAATTCTGGGGTGCCCATCGATGTGTTTTCCGATATTCGGATTGGACACCACGATCGGATTTCCCGCCCATTCGGGAGGCCCGTAGCCGGAGCGCATCAAAAGCAAGGGCGTTCTCCGGTATCCACAGGCCAGAATGATGTGGTCTGCCGTCAGTTCGTAAGTGGAATCGGCACTCCGGCAGATCAGGCCGCGAGCGACCCCCCGCCTTCCTTTGGCATCAATCAGGATCTTCTCCACCAAAGTGTCGGCCAGGATGTCCACCCCATACTTTTCCGCCTTGGGGATATACGAGACCAAGGTGCTGGAGCGTGCCTCATACTTGCACATGTGCCCTCCGGAACAAAAGCCGCAGTAGATGCAATTGCGCCTGGCCCCTTCCTGCCGTTGCGGGTTATATCCCATTTGCTTGGCGACCCGATAGAAGAGCCGGTTTCCACGAGTGTTGGCCTCGTCAGGATAGGGATGGACATTGAATTCCCGGCGGATTTCCTCCACCGCCTCGCGAAGATTCTCCTCGGTCCAGTCCACTCCGGTTTCCTCTTGCCAATGGACGTAGTCAATGGGAAAGGGAAGAAATGCCGAGGCCTGCCAGTGCAGTGAACTTCCCCCCACGATCTTGGCCCCTCCGTCCTCCCAGTGAAAGGCAGGATCCTGTCCCCTCATGTTGGTGAACCTCTGGCGTCTCAAGGGGATTCCGTACCCGGGTCGGGGAGCGCCCTTGAGATATGGCCCTGCCTCGATGAGAGCGATCTTCAGGCGATCTCGAGTTGCTGGATGGACACCCTTTTCCGCAATGTTGGCGGCCAGAATGGGTCCTGAAAAACCGGCACCGATAATCGCTACATCGTACTTTGACTCAGGCATGGTCGTGCTCCTCTTGGTTCCATGAAGGACGGTCCACTGTTATCAGGTGGGGGGATTTTATACCTTTGAGGAGGATTAGAAAAGCACTGCCCGCTTCGCCTGGCCGTGCTTTCGTTAGTTCGTGCATTCGTGCGTTCGTATGGTCAACCGTCAGCTATTAGGGTCAGTGTTTTCTTGTCAGCTGTCAGCTGTCAGCTGTCTGTTCGCACTTCGCACGCTTCGTGCGTTCGTGCTGCGCGCTTCGCGCGTGTGCATTCGTGCTGTCGTGCTGTCGAGAGCAGTCAGAGCCGTGGGCTTTAGCCCACGGGCCAGGTGGGAGGCACCTCAGGTGCCGAATCGGCTTCGGTTGCAACTCTTGTGTCCAAGACAATCTGACACTAGACTTCATCTAAGCCCAAAAGGAGGAAGCAATGAAATTCATAGGAACGATTCCTGTAGTCATCGCCGTCCTGGCATTGGCCGGCAGTGCCTATGCTCAGAAAGACGAACGGCTTTATGGGGTTTGGAAGATGACTCACTATACTCGAGAGGGTCAGGTGATGGATTGGACAGGCATCATGTTCATTACCCCGGAGCATTTCAGCCGCAACTACATGGCCAGAGAGCGTCCATCCATCCAGGATCAATATGAAAATCCGGCCGATCTGACCGATCAGGAGAAGACCGACATGGTGGAGGCCCTCCATCAAAAATTCGGGGGAGCCAGCGGAACCTATCGAATTGAAAACGACACCTTCTTTTTCCAGCCAATTGCCTCTGCCACTCCCGGACTTGCTGAGCGACAACCCCGGCGTCAATTCGAGATCAATCAGGAGGGCACCCGATTGACCTTTCGGGGCAGCATGAGCAGAGGGTACTCCGTGGGAGAGGTCTGGGAAAAGGTGGAGGATTGGCAGTAGGTTTCAGCCGGTACTATCCTAGTCCCGGCCTAGGTTTGTAGCGGTTGGGAACCATACAGAAAGACGATTTCTACTTGAGCGTCAGCCCTGAAAATGATAATTATAAAGAAAAGTTTATCCTTAAAAGGGGTAGAGCGGCTTTGCGTCCAATTTTTCGATCATCCATCTTTTCATCGGCAAGCGTTAAGACATAAGAAAAGGAGCGATTTATGGCTCAGGCAATAACCTTGAAAATCAACGGCCAATCCTACACCGTCGAGGCGGAGGGAGATGTTCCCCTGCTTTGGGTGATCCGGGAATATCTCCAGCTGAGCGGCACCAAGTTCGGCTGTGGCATTGCCCAGTGTGGTGCCTGTACGGTACACGTG
>JADFOI010000072.1 GCA_022562935.1 Acidobacteriota bacterium | reverse complement strand
GGTTAACGAGTCCTGGCTGAAATCCTGTGGTTTCAGGTTTTGAATTTCGGATTTTGAAGTTACCCCGCTTTGGTGGACAGTTTCTAGTTTGGGATTGTAGGTAAGGTAGCATATCTCCTTTCGAACTCAGCCGGGGAGTGATAACCCAGTGATGAGTGTAACCGATGTGGGTTGTAGAAGCCCTCGATAAAGTCGAAGACTTGGCTGCGGGCTTCAGCTGGGGTACGGAAGCGGTTGCGGTCCAGCAACTCACACTCCAGCGAGGCAAAGAAGCTCTCACACAAGGCATTGTCGAAACAATCCCCAACCGATCCCATGGAAGGGCGGACACCAGCTCGGCGACAACGCTGGCCAAAGGCAATCGAGGTGTACTGAGTGCCCTGGTCAGAATGATGGATCACGCTCTGTGGACGTCTCTGCCACAAGGCCATCTCCAGCGCATCGAGCACCAGCTGAGTCCTCAGGTGAGTCTTCATGGCCCAGCCCACCACCCGGCGGCTGAAGGCATCGAGCACAACGGCCAGATAGAGGAATCCTGAGCCGGTCCGGATGTAGGTGATGTCCGCTACCCACAGTTGATTGGGGCCCTGGGCCGAGAAGTCTCGCTCCACCAGATCAGCAGCTGGCCGAACCTTTTCATTGCGGATCGTCGTCCTGTATTTCTTGCGACGGCTCACTCCTTGCAAACCCGCTTTGTGCATGAGACGAGCGATGCGTTTACGACCGACGTGAGTCCCTTGGGCACTCAGCTGGGCGTGAATCCGGGGCACCCCGTAGGTGCCGCGAGAGCGCTCATGAATGGCTCGGATCCGGGCCAGCATAAAGGTGTCTTGCTGAGCCCGGATGCTAGGCTGACGGCCGCGCCACCCATAGTAGCCACTGGTGGAGACACCCAGCACCCGGCACATCGTGGCAATCTTATAGCTAGCCTGATTCATCTCGACGAACCCGAAGATCCGGACTCGGTCTCCCGAGCGAACCAGACTGCCGCCTTTTTTAAGATTTCCCGCTCTTCTCGAAGACGACGATTTTCGCGGCGAAGTCGCCCCAGTTCCTCGCGTTCCGGCGTCGTTAACCCGTCTTCGCGTCGGCCCTCATCCCGATCGGCCTGCGCAACCCAGTTGCGGATCGTTTGGTCAGACGGTTCGAACTCCCCTGCCAATGATCCTGGACTCCTTCCCAACCGCACCAGTTCCACCATTTGCTGGCGAAACTCAGGTGGGTACCTTTGACCGTTTCTTGACATCGTGTACTCCTTTCTCCCTAAAGGATCAGGTGTCCACTAAACCGGGTCAACTCCACCCAAACAAATTCAAAACCTGGAAAGCGCGCGAAGCGCGCACGACAGCACGATGTCACGGAGTGACGGAGCGCGCTTGGGCACCGGAACCTGCTACAATACGCGTTCGTGTTGACAAACATGCAGGAACAGTCCAACTCCTCGGGTAGGATCGATCATCAGCTGGGGCCTTTCTTTTCCGAACTGAGTCGCTTTAACTCCACTGCCGCTTTGAAAGCCTCCGACCTGTATGCCAGGCTGGAACCTGAAATCACAGGGGTACTCAAAACGGTGGTCCAGGAGGATTTTGCTCCAGACGTTTCAACCTCCAGGTCCTCGATTCGGGCTGCCGCCTGGAACATCGAGCGGGGAACTCAGCTGGACGGTGTGATTCGGGTGCTCAAAGAACATCCCCTGCTTCAAGACAGTGACATCCTGCTTCTCACCGAACTGGACCTGGGGATGGCGCGAAGCAACAACCGTTTGGTTGCCCAGGAAGTTGCTCAGGCACTGAAACTCAACTACGCCTTCGCACCCTGTTATATTGCTCTCAACAAAGGGAGTGGATTCGAAAGCGAGGTCCCGGGAGAGAATACTCAGTCTCTTCACGGCAATGCTCTTTTTTCCAGATATCCCCTTCGTGAAGCCCACTCGATTGCAATGCCCAATGGGAAGGATCTGATGTGGGGTAAGGAAAAGCGTCTGGGATACCAGCAAGCGGTGGTTGCCACGATCGACCATCCGAGCGGAGCCGTGAGAGTGGTCAGCCTGCATCTGGATGCCCATTCCACTCAGAAGCACCGGTGTCGTCAAATGAAAATCGTTCTGGATCATCTGGAGACCCTGGATCCTTCGCTTCCCGTCCTGATTGGTGGAGACTGGAACACCTCGACTTACAATTCCAGTCGAGCTCTCTATTCGATCCTGGGTTATTGCAGGCGCGTGTTGATGGGTGTACGGAATGTGGTTGAAAACCATAATCCCTATCCGGATCGTTGGTTCGAGCGACATCTCTTCCGGGAATTGGAAGGTCGAGGTTACCGGTACCAGGACTTGAATGAGTCTGGGGTTTGTACCCTTCAT
The DNA here is from genome assembly GCA_022562935.1 of Acidobacteriota bacterium. GTDB lineage: Bacteria > Acidobacteriota > UBA6911 > RPQK01 > JADFOI01 > JADFOI01. The sequence goes on along the minus strand of JADFOI010000072.1, from coordinate 16,011 downwards.
TACAACGTTCAGGACCTGGCGGCTAACAAGAGAATGGGTGATTGGATACCGGGCTGGTGCTTTTGGTTCATCAACTGGGCGCTCCAGCGCCATGGCGGCTGCTGTTCCATTAAGCTCGACTGGTTTGCCGGCAAGGGCATCTCTCCCTCTCCGAATTCCCCTCCTCGAGTTGTGGGAGACGTCCACGGAGAAGAGACGGTCCTTTCCGACCATGACCCCATCGTGCTGGATTTTGATATCGTAGGCTGATCCTTTCCCTTTCATGCTATGCTTTACGGGAAATAGAAATGGCCGCCACTTTTCGAATCATTGTTCGGCTAGGGCTAACCGGACTGATTTCCCATAGCGTTATAGCCGCTCAATCAGTCGAGAATCTCCTCCTGGATCAACCCACCTTGACCCTTCTTCGGGAAGAACTCTCGGGCCAGCAGGCCAAGGAGCATGTGGTTGCCCTCTCCGGTTATCACCGGATTCAGGGCTCCCCCGGCTACTCGGATGCTGCACGCTATATTCTCCAACAGCTTCACAGTTTCGGCTTCAGAGCGTGGATCGAAAGCTTTCCAGCGGAAGGCAGAATCAGCTATCAGACCTGGCAGTCGCCTCCCGGTTATCGGATCGAATCCGCTGAATTGCGGATGATCCAACCTGAAAATGAGTTGATTGTGAGTTATCCCGAGACCGCCATGAGTATCATGACCTACTCGAGTCCGGGTAATGTGCGAGGCGAATTGGTGTCTGTGGGGGAGGGAACTTCTGATGAGGACTATCAGGGGGTAACGGTCCGGGGCAAGCTGGTATTGGCCACCGGAGACGATCGTGCCGTGCATCGTTTGGCCGTTCTCAAGTATGGGGCTACAGCCGTGCTGCGTTATCGGGACGACGAACTTGCGGCGGAGCGGCCCGACACGCTTTGGTATGCAGCGTGGCAACTGGGCTCTGACGAACTGGACCGCTTTGTTCTTGGCTTCAATCTGACTTGGCGGCAGGGTAATCGGCTCAAAGATCTAGTGATGGGTGGGCGCCGGGTGGTCTTGGATGCCACCCTCGAGGGACGCGGGATCGAGTTTGGGAGCCTGGATGTTGTGGTGGCCGTCATTTCCGGCACGGAAAATCCCGAACAGGAGCTGGTTTACACAGCTCATCTGGACAATCCCAAGGAATCAGCCAATGACAATGCCAGCGGTAGTGCGGCTATCCTTGATATTGCCCGCAGCTTCCAGAGCTTGATCAGTGAAGGAAAGCTACAGCCTCCCAAGCGCACCCTGCGCTTCCTATGGGTTCCCGGGTTATTCGGTACCATGGCCTACATCGACGCCCATCCGGAGATTCAGGGTCCTGAGTTGGGAGGCAACCTTCTAGCCAATCTCAATCTCGACGTGGTGGGAACTGATCTTGAATTGATGCACAGCCGTATGACTGTCACCTGGACCCCTCCGTCCATTTCCAGTGCCCTAACCGATGTAGTGGCTCATATGGCCCGATACGTGGACAGCATTGAAAAGACGACTCCAATGGAGCACAGTAACTTCAATTACCGGATTATCCCCTTCCATGGAGGTAGTGACCATCTGATCTTTAACGATGGAATGATTCGAGTTCCCTCCGTCATGTTGGGGCACTGGCCGGATTACACCCATCATACCAGTGAGGACACAGCCGAAAAGGTCGATCCTGTTGAACTGGAGCGAGTCGAACTGATCGCGGCGGCCGCCTTCTGGTATCTGGCCAACCTTTCCGAAGAGCAGAGCCTGAGATTGGCCAATCTGGTAGCTGCGAAAGCCCAGGAGCGACTGGCTCAAGATAGTCAGCGAGCTTCCAGCTGGTTGCTCGAGGCTTCCGTTGATCGTCTGGAACAGATGTACAACGAAGGGAAGCGGGTCGTTACTTTCGCCTTGGAAAGAGAACAGCAAGCGCTCAATAGCATCCTCTATTTCTCCCCCCTCGGCCCCTCTCGGCGGTTTGTCCAGACTTGGAGTCAGGCTCTGGACAATCAATCGCAGGTCATTATCCGGACCCTTCAGGCGCTGGTTCGGCAACGGGGAGGGAGCCTATCTTTTTCCCAGGTGCGCACCTTCGAGGAACGTGAGGCGGCCGCCTGGATCCCCTCCCGACTGACCCGCGGACCGCTGGGGCCCGACCTTCCCCAGGCCCGCCTCTCCGAAACAGAGCGGAGTTGGTATGAAACTGCCGAGGCTCAGTCCCTGGATGCCTATCTCTTAGTCAACTTCATCGATGGGAGCCGCACGATTCTGGATATCCGCAATTCTCTGGTGGGAGCGACTCACCCCGTCTCCGTGACCGCCGTTCATCGCTTTGTTCAAGATCTGGCCAAGGCCAAGCTGATCGAACTCCGAAGAGCAAATTAAACGTTTCGCCTTTCGCGCGCGTTCACAGGTTCTAAGTTCCAGGTCTTACATCTCGAATTTGTTTTGAATTTTGAATTTTGAATTTCAGCCGGGCCGCCGGCTGTGTCAGCTGTCAGTTGTTTCCCTCCAACAGTGGCTTCAGCACCTTCCACACATTCTCAGCCAGGATCTGGTGCCCTTCGGGAGTGGGATGAATCCCGTCTGTCAGGTTCAAGTCCATTTCTCCCGCCACTCCTTCCAACAGAAACGGAATCAGCTCAGCCTCGTTGTTCTTCGCCAACTCGGGAAAGATGGAGCGGAAGTGCTCAGTGTATTCCTTTCCTAAATTGGGGGGAACCTGCATGCCTGCAATGGCGATCCGAACTCCAGGATACTTCTTTTGCACTTTGTCGATGATGGCTTGAAGATTACGTGCGGTGAGATCCAGGGGAATCCCTCGTAAAGCGTCATTGGCGCCTAACTCCAGAAATAGGACATCGACCTTGTTTCTCAGGACCCAGTCAATCCGTCGCAGACCGTCTGCGGTCGTGTCTCCACTCAGGCCGGCATTCACCACCCTGAAGTTCCACGCCAAAGCGTCGATTTTCTTTTGAATCAGAGCGGGAAAAGCCTGGGATGGCTCCAATCGATATCCCGCCGTCAGGCTGTTTCCGAAGAAAAGAATCACACCGGCTGTTTCTTCCCGACCAGAGGGACCGGCCTCTTGGCTCCCCATGAGAGGAGACACCCAAGCAGGTGCTGCCGCGGTCTGAAGTCCAACCGTGATCCAGAGAAAAACCAGACGATAAACACTCATAAACGTTAGTATGATATACGAATGCTGGTTGTTCTGAATAGACGAGAGTTGTTGCGAAGATGAGTGAGACCTCGGTTTTACGGGTGGAACATTTAACCAAGACCTACCGCAGCGGAGAACGGACGCTGACCGTTCTTCGAGATGTCTCTCTGTCTGTGCGGGAGGGCTCTCGCTGTGCCATTGTTGGGCCGTCCGGCAGCGGTAAGACGACTCTTCTGGGTCTGTGTGCGGGACTGGATCGTCCCACATCGGGATCGGTGGCCTTGAACGGGGTTGCCCTAAACGATCTGAACGAGGACGAGCTCGCTCAGATCCGCAATCAATATGTGGGTTTTGTCTTCCAGACCTTTCAGCTCATTCCTACGCTCACGGCGCTGGAGAATGTTATGGTCCCCATTGAGCTGCGGGGTGAGTCGGGAGTCAGGAGACAGGCGATTGAACTTTTGAACCAGGTGGGTTTGGGAGAACGGCTGGATCATTATCCAGCCCAGCTCTCGGGTGGGGAACAACAGCGCGTTTCCCTGGCTCGAGCCTTTATCAACCAGCCGAAGATTCTTTTTGCCGATGAACCGACGGGCAATCTTGACGGAGAGACCGCCGAGAAGATCTCTGATCTTCTCTTTGAGCTCAATGAAGCCGCGGGAACCACTCTGGTTCTGGTGACCCACAACTTGGAACTGGCTCAGCGGACACAGCGGATCATTAGTCTCAAGGCCGGCAGCATTGGGTCGGATGAAAATCTAGTTCGCGGGACTGAGTGTCTCCTTCCATAAATACGATGATGTTTGCTGATTGGGCTTGCGAGGGGAGATCAAGGAGCGAGGAGGAGGTGATGCAGGGACATCGGCGACGACGAGCGACACAGAGGTCGCCCGCAACCCCCATCAGCCCGAAGGGTGGCGGCGGGACGGCATCGATTTCTTTGTCGCTCCTCCTCCACGATGTCACTGACATGGCGTCGTCGTCGCTTCGCGAACTCGACGCCGTCGCGCTCGCCACAAACGTCACCGTATTTATGGAAGGAGACACTAGGGACCTGGCTCTATGACACTCTACTTTCTCGATACTTGGATCTGGAAGATGGCCTGGCGGGAAAGCCGATCCAGCCGAGGACGGCTGTTTCTCTTTATCTCCTCCATCACTCTTGGTGTTGCTGCTCTGGTTGCCATTCAATCTTTCGGTGAAAGCCTGGAAAGGGAAGTCAATCAGCAGTCCAAGTCCCTGCTTGGGGCTGATTTGGTGATCAGCGGCCGGGGACCTTTCAGCCCGGAGACAGAAAGCCTCTTTCAGACTTGGGGAGGTGAGCAAGCTCGGGAAATACGCTTTTCTTCGATGGTTTACTTTCCTGAAGGAGAGGGTACTCGACTGGTCCAGATCAGAGCCCTGGCAGGGGATTTCCCCTACTATGGAGTGCTGGAGACTTCACCCCCTGAGGCAGCGGAGAGTTTCAGACACGGACCCTATGCTCTTGTCGATGAGCGAATGATGCTCCAATTCCGGGTGAGGGTGGGTGATTCGGTGAAGATCGGGGATTTCACCTTCACCATTGCCGGAGGGCTCCAGAAGATCCCGGGCGAGACCATGACCGAGACCTTGATCACTCCCCGTGTTTATATTCCCCTCTCTTATCTGGATCAAACGGGTCTGGTTCAGTTGGGGGGACGAGTCGGCTATAGAAACTACTTCAAACTCGACCCTGGGGCGGATGTGGAAGAACTTCTTGAAAGGGAAGAGCCTGGTCTGAGAGAGCATCGGCTGAGAAGCACCACGGTAAAAGAACAAAAGGCCCGTTTGGGCCGCTCCATGGAGAACGTTTCCCGATTTCTTAGCCTGGTGGGTTTTATTGCCTTGCTGCTGGGAGGAATCGGGGTGGCCAGTGCCATTCACATCCATATCAAACAGAAGCTGGGGACGGTCGCTACCTTGCGTTGCCTGGGTGCCCATGCGAGCCAGGCTTTTTCCATCTATTTGATTCAAGCGGCGGTCATGGGCTTGGTCGGGGCTACGGTGGGGGCACTGCTGGGGGTTGCCGTTCGGGCAATCCTGCCTCAGGTGATGCAGGATTTTCTCCCCGTCACCCTCCCTTTTGAGGTGTCCTGGGTCGCCGTTTCCCAGGGGATCGGCATGGGACTTGCGATTGGCTTGTTGTTTGCCTTGCTTCCTCTTTTACCCCTTCGCAAGATCTCACCCCTTCTGGCCCTTCGATTCTCTTACGAAGAGAAGGAAACGCTTCCCAAGGAACCTCTCCAGTGGCTTGTCTACGGCGTTATTGTGATGGTCATTGGCCTTTTTGCCATCGCTCAAACCCCGCGCTGGATTCATGGCGTGGCTTTTACCGGTGGCGTCGTGCTGGTGTTTCTCCTACTCGCGGCGGTGGCCAAGCTGATTACCCTGCTGGTGAAAAGGTATTTTCCTGTTTCCTGGAATTACGAGTGGCGACAGGGTCTGGCCAATCTTTATCGTCCCAACAACCAGACGATTGTGGTGATGATCTCTCTTGGATTGGGAACGTTCTTCATCACCACCTTGTATTTGGTCCAGAGCACGTTATTGCAGGAGGTCTCTCTGGCCGGTAGCGGAGACAAACCCAACCTGGTGCTCTTTGACATCCAAAGCGATCAACGCGAAGAAATCACGCAATTGGTTCGCTCTCTGGATCTGACCGTTCAACAGGCGGTGCCCATTGTGACCATGCGCTTGGCTTCGGTCAAAGGCCAGCCCGTCGAGGAAATAGCCGAGGATCCGGCTTCATCGGTTCGGAGATTTCTCCTGTTTAGAGAATATCGTGCCACCTACCGAGAGAGCTTGATCGATTCCGAGGAGCTGATCAGCGGCACCCTGCAACCTCGAGTGGAAGACCCTTCTGATCCGGTGCTGGTCTCCCTGGAGGAAGGGATGGCAAGAGATTTGAATGTTTCTTTAGGGGACAGTCTCGTCTTCGACCTTCAGGGAGTGCCCATTGAGACGCAGTTGGGCAGTACTCGCAAGGTGGATTGGCGGCGTTTCCAAACCAACTTCTTCCTGGTTTTCCCAGCTGGGGTTCTGGAGGAGGCTCCTCAATTTCACGTGCTGATGACCCAGGTCCATGGGCCAGAGGCCTCTGCGGAGTTGCAGCGGAGGGTGTTGCAACGCTTTCCCAATGTTTCTACGATCGATCTGGCACTGGTCCTGGACACCCTTGACACTGTTTTGGGTCAGGTGGCTTTCGTCATTCGCTCCATGGCCCTGTTCAGCATCTTGACGGGGATCATTGTGTTGGTGGGAGCCGTTGTGAGCAGTCGGTATCAGCGCACCCGAGAGAGTGTGCTCCTTAGAACACTGGGAGCTTCCCGCAATCAGATCACCAAGATCCTGGCGATCGAGTATTTTTTCTTGGGAATTTTTGCTGCCGTCACGGGTGTGGCCCTGGCTGTCGCCTCCAGTTGGGCGTTGGCCTTCTTCGTTTTTGAGGCGGACTTTGTGGTGACAGTGGGACCGCTTCTCCTGATCCTGGTGGTTGTCGTGGGGCTGACTCTCCTGGTTGGCATCATCAACAGCCGGGGATTGTCCGATCGTTCGCCGTTGGAGGTTCTCCGGGCGGAAGGCTGATCTGCGGGTTGCTTGCTCAAGGGACTCCGTCATAATAGACTTTTCCAATGCAACCAAAGTCTCCGGGCCTTACCAGGAAGAACGTGGATCCCAATCCGTTTAAACAGTTTGAGCAGTGGTTTCAGGCGGCCTCGGAGGCTGAGCCGGTTCTTCCGGAAGCTGTAAGCCTGGCCACAGCAACCCGAGAGGGCAGGCTTTCCAGCAGGATGGTTTTGCTCAAGGACTTTGATGAAACCGGTTTTGTCTTTTACACCAACTATGAAAGTCGCAAGGGTATAGAACTTGCCGAGAATCCAAACGCAGCGCTGGTTTTTTACTGGCGCCAACTGGAACGACAAATCTGCATCACGGGAACGGTCAGCAGGGTTTCCCGAGAAGAATCTGAAGCCTATTTTCGAACCCGTCCCCGGGGAAGCCAGATTGGCGCTCTGACCTCCCCTCAGAGTCAAGTGGTTGCCAGCCGAGAGGTGCTGGAAAGGCGGTTTCAGCAATTGATGGCAGAGTATGAGGGACGTGAGATCCCGTTACCTTCCTATTGGGGAGGATACCGACTCTCTCCTGACACCATTGAGTTCTGGCAGGGTCGATCCGATCGTTTGCACGACCGATTCCTTTACAAGCGGCAATCCGGTGGCCCATGGCAGCTTGAACGGCTTTCACCATGACCGCCACCCCGGCTCTTACCTTTCGCCTGGTCAGCAAAGTCTATGACACTTTTTCCAGAGAGAGCCGATTCGCCCTCCGAGAGGTCTCCTTCGACATTCCACCCGGGCTAAAGGTGGCCATCGTGGGAAGAAGTGGAAGTGGTAAATCCACTTTGCTTCATCTGGCAGCGGGAATCGATGTGCCGACCCAAGGGGAGGTCTCCATCCGAGGCCGCAATCTTGCCGCCTTGTCCGATCGTGCTCGGACGCTGGTGAGGCGCCAGGAAATCGGACTGGTTTTCCAATTCTTCTATTTGTTGCCCCATCTTTCCGTTCGGGAAAATGTGTGTTTGCCCGGGTTCATTGCCGGAGAAAGAGCGTCTGAATTCGGGGAACGAGCATCCGAGCTGTTGGAAGAAGTGGGACTGCTGGATCGGGCGGAGGACAACATTCAGGAACTGAGTGGTGGTGAAATGCAAAGGGTGGCCATCTGCCGCTCCCTTCTCCGAAAGCCCAGGTTACTGCTTGCCGATGAACCGACCGGTAACCTCGATGATGCCAACAGTGGGTTGGTGATGAATCTCATGCTGAAACTTGCTTCCAAGGAAGGCAATACCCTCGTTTACGTGACCCACAGTGCGGAGTTGGCAAGCCTCGCCGATGAGGTCTGGAGGCTCCAGAGTGGAGTCCTGAACCCATCGTGATCCGCTACTTTCTGGCCGCATGGACCGCGCACCTTCGGAAGGCGCCCAGCCTTTTCCTGCTCTCCGTTTTGGGGGTGGCTCTTGGGGTGGCCTCGGTGGTGGCCATTCAGATCATTAACCAAAATGCCATTGGGGCTTTTTCGGCTGGTATCAAAGCCGTGAGTGGAGAAGTGGATCTCACGGTTTTGGGTCAAACAACCACTTTTCCCGAGGAACTCTACAGCCAGGTTCTGGCCACTGAGGGGGTGGCTGCCGCTTGGCCGCTTTACCAGATCGATGTTGCCCTGGCCGATCGTGATGCTTTCTTTCTTCAGGTCTTCGGAGTGGATCTCCTTTCTCCGGTTCGTCTGCCCTGGAACAGTTCGCCCGCAGATCTTTCCCAAGCCCTTTTCGAGCCCGGATGGATCGCGGTGACGCCCTCTCTGGCCCAGGAAATGGGGTGGTCGATCGGAGATTCCATTGTCGTGACCAGTGGAACGCGCCGGGTGCAACTGGTGATCGGGGCCTTGGTCGATTTTCAAAAGGTGAGCCCCTTGGCCAGCCGCAAACTGGCGATCATGGACATTGCCCAGGTTCAAGGTCTGCTGGGAACCTCGGGACGGATTCATCAGATTGATGTCCAGATCCAGGAAGGAACCCACAGAGAGGCACTGATATTGCGTCTTCAGAATCGACTCGGCCCGTCGGTTCAAATCGTTACCCCCCGGCAGAGGGAAGAACAGGCGGCTGACTTGATGGGGGCCTTCCGCTTGAACCTCACGGCCCTCAGTTGGATCAGTCTGTTCGTGGGGTTGTTCCTCATCTATACCAGCACTCAAGCATCTTTGCTCAGAAGACGCCTGGAATTTGGTCTGCTGCGTTCGGTGGGGGCCACCCGAGCCCAGGTGTTTGGCCTCATCTTGGGAGAGGTGATTTTGCTGGGGCTGCTGGGCGTGATCCTGGGTTTGCCCTTGGGGTACTGGGTGGCCAAATCCAACATGGAGATGGTCAGTGCCACCCTGACCAATCTTTATCTCCTTCAGGAAATCGATTCTCTGCAGCTTTCTCCTTCTCTGTATGTCTTAGCCGCAGCGATCGGTCTGGGGGGGGCCATCGCCGGAGCCTTTTTCCCCGCCATCGACATCAGCCGGAAGAACAGTAAAAATCTGCTCACCGCTTTTACCTTGCATGAAAAAGCCAACTCCCTTGCTCTGCCGCTTTTTGGGATGGGTTGGCTTGTTCTGATACTGACCGCTCTATGGTTCTGGTTTTTGGGGCACAGCTGGAAGCCGGCCGGCTTCGTGCTGGCGGTAGCGGTGTTGGCGGCCATCCCCCTTCTCACTCCTTTCCTGATTCAGCAGATCTGTGGCCGGATCAAAACGCGTGGATTTGGATTGGGATACAGCCTCAAGAGTCTGGCGGCGCGACTGCAAACCACTTCTTTCGCCGTCTCCTCCCTGGCCATTGCCGTCAGCATGCTCCTGGGGATCACGCTGATGATTGGAAGCTTTCGTAAAACCGTAGAGGTTTGGGTACAGACCACGGTACAGGCGGACATCTACCTGACCACCCCATCCTGGAGAGCGGAACCGGAAGCGACACTTGATGCGGAACTGGTCTCGGCTCTGGCGGGTCATCCGGGAGTGGTATCGGTCGATCGGCTGAGAAGGTTGCTGGTGTCCATCGAAAACAAACGGATTTCCCTGGTCGGCGTGGATATGGATCTCTCGGGTGGACAATCACGCTTCCCTCTGCTCAAGGGGGATCGGATGCAGGTGCTGCGCAATGTGCAGCAGGGCGGGGTTCTCATCTCAGAGCCTTTGGCCCGCAAGTCGGAACTCGATGTGGGGGATCTTCTCCAGGTCTATGCTGGACCGGGAAAGCTGGAATTTCCCATTGCCGGAATCTACTACGATTACACATCGGAGCTGGGATCGGCGGCCATGGATCTTGCCGTCATGGGTGAGATCTTCGGACCGGGTCCCATCAATAGTCTCTCCCTTTATCTTGAGGAGGGTCGTGACCCGGAGCGAGTCGTCGATGAGATCAAAGCCCGCTTTCCCGATACCCCTCTTCAGATTCGGAGTAATCAACGCCTGCGAGAGGAGATCTTTGAGATTTTTGACCAGACCTTCGCTGTTGTACGAATCCTTCAAATGATGAGCTTGTTGATTGCCGTCTGTGGAATCATGCTGGCACTCTTGGTGCTGGCCAGGGAACGAATCTCGGAACTGGCCCTCTACCAGGCGCTGGGAGCCAGCCGTCTGCAGATCTTTCGCCTCTTTGTGGGAAAGGGCCTGGGGATGGGACTGATCGCGCTGGGCCTGGGATCTGCAGCGGGTACCGTTCTGGCCGCGATCTTGATCTTCGTCATCAATCGGACCTATTTTGGATGGACCATCCAGGTATACTGGCCCGGTTGGCCCGTCCTGCAGCAATTAGCAACGATCCTGACGGCGGCCCTTTTGGCCAGTCTGTATCCGGCCCTTCGGGCCAGCAAGACTCCTGCTGTGGAATTGAGTCGAGATGACCTTCAGTAAAGCAATCATTCTGCTGTCTCTGCTTGTCGTTTTACCGGTGATTGCCTCTGAGTTGGAGTGGCAGACTGCCCAGCCGGAGTATTCCTGGTCCTTTCCCCAGGATCACTGGGCCCGTAGCGGATATCGCAACGAGTGGTGGTATTTCACCGGCCACCTGAGTTCACGAGAGAACCCTGAACGTCGTTTCGGCTACCAGTTCACGTTCTTCCGGATCGGTCTTCGGCCCGAGCTCCCTCCACTGGAGTCCCAGTGGGCTACTCGCAACCTGATCATGGGACATGCTGCCATAAGCGACTTGGCGGGGAAGCGGCACATTTTCAGCGAAACCCTTTACCGAGAAGTTTCCTTTCTGGGAGGTTTCGGGTCTTATCCTGAATCGCTGATTGCCTGGAGCCGCGCCCCTGCCGGGACTGCCGGCACCTGGGAACTTCACTGGAATGGCGAAGGGTTTGACTTTGAAATGCAGGACCAGGTCCAAGGCATCGCTTTCCGGCTCTCGACGCATCCCTTAAAACCTCTGGTCTTCCAGGGCCCCAATGGTTACAGTCGCAAGGGAGAAGATTCCAGGGCGGCTAGCCAGTACTACAGCTTCACCCGGCTTGCCACCCAAGGCAGTCTCACTGTGGGTGGAGAGACCTTCCAGGTGGAGGGAGAAAGCTGGATGGACAAGGAGTTCGGGTCCAACCAACTGGCTGAAACTCAGGTGGGCTGGGATTGGTTTAGCCTGCAGCTGGATGATGGACGAGAAGTCATGTTCTACCACTTGCGGAACAAGGCCGGAGCAACGGATTTTGCTCAGGGAACAGTAGTCTCGGAGACGGGCGAGGTCCAATACTTGAAACCGGGGGAATGGACGATCCAAAGCACCGAGACTTGGAAGAGTCCTGAAACCGATACTCAGTACCCCTCTCGTTGGAGGATCACGCTGGTCCGTGAGAATCTCGAACTGGAAATCGTTCCCCAGCTGGCCACCCAGGAGAACCGCAGCCGTATCCTATCGGATCTCTACTATTGGGAAGGAGCGGTCACGATCCTGGGATCCAGCGGCGAGAGATTGGGTCAGGGCTATGTTGAGCTCACGGGTTACGGCACAGGGAACCTGCTTCCCTCAGCCTTGAACTGATTTTGGGCCAATCCTCGGCCACCATACCGTAGATCACTAGGTCAACGAAATGGTCGTATAACCACTCTCCCTGACGTATGATTCCCTCTTCGGTGAACCCCAGCCTTTCCGGGACGGCACGACTGCGATAGTTCTCTGTAGCACAGCGGACTTCCACGCGGTTCAATCGCCACTCTCGAAAGGCCCAGTCCACTAGGGCGCTGCAGGCTTTGGTGGCTAACCCGTTGCCTTGGAAGGAGGCTCCCACCCAATAGCCGACGGTGGTCGATTGGTTCACCCAGTCCAGGTTCTGGTAACCGATAATTCCTGCCAGGTTGCCTCGAAACCAGATGCCTGCTTGAAAACCCTTGTCCTCGTCGAATTGCCTGGAGGCAGAGCGAATATACCTGCCGATATCGGAAGACGATTCGATACCGTTGACCCAGGAGAGCCATTGATGAAGATACTCCCGGTTTTCGTCGGTTAGAGCAAAGAGTGTTTCTGTGTGTTCCTCTTCCAGTAACCGAAGCTCGGTTTCCTGATCGATGATGTAGCGGAACTTCTTGTCCTGATCCATAGTTGTTCACGCCATGGGGTCTGAACAAATTATCTCATACTTGAGATCCTACCGGCACTTCAGCCCCTATCAGGGAGGGGGGAAGATTTTTAACGGAAACGGTCCCCATCTGTGCTATGATAGCGCCCGTGCGTTTGAGGAGGTTATCCCCGAGAACCAATCGGGCCAGCAATCAGTTAGATTTCCGGTCAGAGAAAAACCTGGCCGTGGCCATTCTGCGTCAAGCCTGGCACGAAGCCGTTCTTGATCTCTACAGCGTCAAGGAAACCTCCCGGGAAGACTACCGTCTGCTCAAACGGAAGGCCATTGAATGGATCAGCAGCGATGATGATGGCTTTCCCTACTGGTGTAGATTGGCCGATGTCGATTCCAACGCCATTCGTAAGCGGCTGCAATTCAATCTGCAGGAGCAGTAGCAGCACGAGCCTTTCTGAACTCACCCTACTCAATAAGTTGTTTGAGTTCCTTCAGTTCCGGAAAACGACCCTCACTCAATTTAGAAAAAATCAGTTTTCCGTTGACACTGACTTCAAAGGCGCCTCCGCCGGCGGGAATGAGCTTCAGCTCGGAGAGGTCTTTACCATAGTGATTGAGCAATTCTAGCGCCATCCAGGCGGCTCTTGGGGTATAGTGTCAATCGTCGCAATAAATAATTTCAAGTGCTCTTGGCTTGCTCACGGGTGGTTTCCTTTCTTATAGTAACTCTCAATATGTATGGTCCAGGAGGTATACTGTCATTCCTCAATTCCTGCTGTCAAACTGAGGCTCCCAGCGGGATATTTTCGACATAATCCCAGAGTATGTTCACACTGCAATTCCTAGGTGCGGCTCAGACGGTCACCGGATCCCGCTTTCTTCTGCACATCGACGGGAAACGTCTGTTGATCGACTGCGGGCTTTTTCAAGGAGGGAGGGCTCTAAAAGAGCGAAACTGGGAGCCTTTCCCGACTCCTCCTGCAGATCTGGATGGAGTCATTCTCACCCATGCCCATATCGACCATTCGGGGTATCTCCCCCGTTTGATCAAGGAAGGTTTCGGGGGACCGGTCTACTGTACGCCTGCGACCGCTGATCTCCTGTCGCTTCTTTTGCCGGATTCGGGTTATCTGCAGGAGCGGGATGCCGCCTTTGCCAATAAGAAAAAGTACTCTCGTCACCATCCCGCCCTGCCTTTGTACACGGAGGCCGAGGCACGAGAGGTTCTCAAGCACTTGAAAACGGTGCCCTATCATCAGATGAGCCGGTTGTCGGACAACTTGAGCTTCGAGTATCTGCATGCCGGTCACATTCTGGGTTCGGCCATGATTCGATTGAGCTACAAGGGAAAAGGAGCCGAGACCCTTCTGTGCTCGACGGGCGATCTGGGCAGATCCCGTCAACCGGTGATCAAGGATCCGGAGACCATCGATCGAGCAGATTATTTGCTTCTCGAGTCCACTTACGGCGATCGGGTTCATGAGAAGCACGATATCCTCTCTTATTTTCAGACCCTGATTCAGCAAGTGGTTCAAAGTGGGGGAAGTCTGATTATTCCCGCCTTTGCCGTGGGAAGAAGCCAGAATGTTCTCTACTATCTTCGTCAACTGGAGGAGGCGGGGAGAATACCGGTCTTGCCGATTTTTCTGGATAGCCCGATGGCGGTCCGTGCGGTTTCCGTCTACTGCGATCATTTGGATGAGCACGACTTTGAAATGAAGAGTCTCACGGCCGAGGCTTGTGTTCTGGAGACGGGCAGCGTTCGCATGGTGAAGACGACGGAAGAATCCAAGGCCTTAAACCAGTTTAAGGAACCCTGTGTCATTATCTCGGCCAGCGGAAATCTGGCTGGAGGCCGCATCCTCCATCACCTCAAGAGTCGCCTTTCCGATTCCCGCAACACCGTGCTGTTCGTGGGTTACCAGCCGCAGGGTTCGTTGGGTCGGCTCCTTTCTGAAGGAAAAAAAGAGGTCAAAATCCATGGAAAGCGGATAGCGGTAAAGGCTCGGATCGAGTCACTTCATGGCTTGTCCGCCCATGCCGACTCCGAGGAGATTCTGGAGTGGATGAGTCGTCTGAAACATCCTCCCTCGCGGATTTTTCTGATTCATGGAGAACCGGAGGCCCAGGAAAGCCTGAAAGGCAAACTGGAAAAGGTGATCAGTTCCAAGATCGAGATTCCAGAGTACCTTGAAGAAGTCGAGCTCTCGTGACTTCGTGCTTTCGTGCGGTTGTATTATTGAGGTCCCACCGCCGCTCCGTTGCCCCAAGGTGGGGTTTACTTTATAATGCATCTTCTGGAGTCGATCTGTGGATCTTCTGAAAACACAACTGCACGAAAGCACGACCACGCGGGGCCGTAGTTCAGTTGGCTAGAACGCCGGCCTGTCACGCCGGAGGTCGCGAGTTCGAGTCTCGTCGGCCCCGCCATTTCAAGTCCTTGTCTTTTAGTAAGTTGCACCATCGAACCTACCTAACTTTGCGAAGCACCTTTTCGCCTTGTTTCCGTTTTGTTTCCTCTTCAGGCTCCGTTGCCTTCCCACCCTGAAGCACCCGCAATATCTTCTTAACGGAATGCACAGGGGAGAACTGAGCATAGTGACGCTCAGTGGTGGCAACACTGGCATGGCCTAAGACTTGCTGAATGTCGTGCATGTTCGCTCCGTTTTCAGCAAGGTCGATTGCGAAATGTCGACGCAGGTCCTTCACTTGAAGCTCAGGCAATCCAACTTTTGCCCTGGCCCGCTCCCAAGGCTTTCGACAATCGTGCCAACGGTCTTGACTCTTGAGGTTGTAGAAGACGTAAGGACAGCCACCGATAGACGGTAAGGCATTCACGGCTTCTAAGGCAGCTTCCGTCAGCGGAGCATAACGATACTTTCTGGATTTGGTGTCCTCGCTGAAAACAACCGTTTCTGACTCCTCATGGACTTGCCAATGCTGCAATGATAAGGCTTCCTCACGTCTGCAACCCGTTTCTCGAATGAAGATGAAGATGGGACGACAATCTGGACTAACCGCGTCGATAACAGACTGAATCTCCTCGTCACTGAATCGTGGACGCTGCTTCTGTTCTTCCTTCAGGTTTCTAAACTTTTCGACTGCGTTAGATTCGATTAGGCCAGTGTCCACTGCATAGGTGAGCAGATGCTTAATAGTAGCCAGCTCCCGATTAATACTCGCGTCAGAGAGTCCTTTAAGTTTTCGATGACGAACGTAGTTGTGAAGATGACTTGGAGTAATTGCTTCTAATTTAACCCTACCCATGAATGGATTCAGAGCGTTAAGTGAGGTTTGCTTTCGCAGCCAAGACTTCTTCTTGTTCCGCACCTTCGCATACTCTTCAATGTACGTCTTCGAGAACTCCTTCAACGTCAGTGTTCCTCGGTCTCTGAGTTTGAGCTGCTCTTTAAGCTTCTGCCAAGTACCATCCGCAATCGAAGCGTTGATTCTGTCTAAGAGTTGCTTCGCCTGAGTCCGGTTACCGCACACTCTGATAGTCCGGCTTCCATCCGGCCACCACTTGTCACACACAATCTGTCCTCGATATTTTCTAACACCCATTATCCAACCTCCTTCCTTGGGTTCGAGGACAGGTCAGATTGTGGATGATTATAGGCTGAGACGGTGAAGCGATCCATCGCATAGGGCAGACTTTCCATAAACTTATCTAGCCAATCCTTTCGATAGGTCCGATCTCCACTGATGGGCAGACGTTTTGCCTTGATGAGGCCAAGAT
>JADFOI010000071.1 GCA_022562935.1 Acidobacteriota bacterium | reverse complement strand
AAGAAGTACAATTCTATATTGGACCTCCTGCGCATGGTTGCACAGACGAGAAAGTTGTCTATCCGAAGAGCACCTGTGTTGCCATCTGAAATGGTCTTACATTTTGTGGCGAGAATTATATGGATATCCGATCAGGTAATCGTAAGCTGCTGCCGGGATTAGGAAGAGGGAGTGAGTTTTCTTAAATGCAAGAATGTTTCTGTTGCTGGGTCTGTGGCTCGACCAAATTAAGGCTCGTGAAGCCTTCCAATATCTCAGCTCCGCTCAATAGTAACTGGTTTAAGATAACAGATTTGCACTACGGGGTTACCGGCGATATTTTTCAGTGTTCCAGCTGTGGTTTTATGGAATGCCCAACGATTGGCGAGGTTATTGGCTTCTACCAGGAGCTCGATGACCCAGATTATGAAAAGGGAAGGAACGAGAGGGCGCTTCAGATGAGCCAGGTACTGAAATTTGTCCAGCAATATAGGACTAATGGGCGGCTCCTTGACATAGGAGCTGGGACCGGAATTCTCGTTGAAGAAGCACTGAATCTAGGTTTTCAAGCTGAGGGTGTGGAACCTTCGAAATGGCTGCAGCAGCAGGCGTGCAAGCGCGGGCTGCCAGTTTTTCGAGGAACCGTGCCGCATGCTGAGATAACAGGACCTTACGATGTCGTGACCCTAATCGATGTTATTGAGCACGTTTATTCTCCGATCGAAATTCTGGAGCACTTGCACGACTTAATGGCGGAAGAGGGTAGGGGAGTAATCGTGACGCCGGATGTCGGTTCCTGGGCTGCGAGGCTTTTAGGTTGGAAGTGGTGGCATTTCAGAGTAGCCCACATTGGCTACTTTAATAGGCAAACATTGTTGCGAGCTCTCAAGAAGGTCAACTTATATCCACTGGCGATAAGACGTGCGGGATGGGTTTTTACTGGGGATTATCTTTTTGATCGGATCAAAACATATTTGCCTGCTTTTCTCAGAATTCGAACACCGCGTTTCCTGGGTCGAGTGCAAGTGCCTGTTAACCTGTTGGATTCATTTATGATCGTTGTCGCAAAAAGAGGGGACAAGTCCAGATAATGGCAGTAAAGGATTACGTCAGTATTGCTAGGCCTGACCACTGGGTGAAAAACGTCTTCGTTGTTTTGGGGGTTGTCATATGCGCAATGCTGACGGATACGCCGTTTCGAAAATATTATCTGGACTTAGCGATTGGGCTAGCCAGTGTTTGTTTTGCTGCATCCAGTAATTATGTCCTGAATGAGTGGTTAGATGCTGAGTCTGACCAACATCACCCATTCAAGAATCGGAGACCAGCAGCCCAGGGCATGCTGAAACCTAAGTTTGTCTACCTGGAGTATGTTCTTCTCGTGTCTGTAGCTCTGACTCTGGGTATCCTAGTGTCTCCGTATTTTATCTTAGGACTGATCTCTTTCTTGTCTGCTGGTGTCATCTACAATGTAAAGCCGTTGCGCACAAAAGATAGAACTTATTTGGACGTCATATCAGAATCGATCAACAATCCGATACGTCTTGTGCTGGGGTGGGCTGTGGTTCACAACTCCTTTCCGCCTTCAAGCCTTATATTAATCTTTTGGATGACTGGAGCTTTTCTGATGTCGGTGAAGAGACTTTCAGAATATCGACTGCTTATTCACAAGAGCGGGCTGGAATCGGCGGTACTTTATAGAAATGCGTTTCGCTTTTACACAGAAAATGGTCTCCTTCTGTCGTCGTTTTTTTACGCGATTAACTCATGCTTCTTCTTGGGTATCTTTTTAATTAAGTACCGAATTGAGTATGTATTGACGTTTCCTTTTTTCGGGGTGCTGTTTACATGGTATTTATTTGGCGGTTTGAAGGAAGAGTCTGTATCACGCAACCCAGAGTTGTTGCCGACAGAGCCTAAGTTCCTTATATTCCTAGTTTTTCTCACGACTGTGATTGTCTTTCTAACCTTCGTTAACATACCAATTTTAAATCGACTGCTGCAGAAGGTTGTTGGATAGCGTGCGTGAGAGTTCTATTAATTGGTTTGAAATCAAGGTCGTGATCTTCGACGTTGATGGGACCTTGTATGACCAGGTGTGCCTCCGCAGGAAAATGGTTATGGAGCTCCTCAGAGCATTCCTGAGGAGCAAGATATCGTTATGCGAAGTTGGTATTCTGCGATGTTTTCGAACTACCCGCGAAGGTCTGGCTGATGGGTCGGTTAGAAATCTGGAGAGAATCCAATACAAAGAGGTTGCAAATCGTCTCGGAGTATCTCCTGATCATGTTAGGAGTGTCGTGGACACATGGATCTATAATCGACCTTTGCGATTTGTTAAGCGATGCCGCTTTCCAGGTGTGAAGGAGTTCTTTGAGGCCCTGCAAAGGGAATCTATCAAGATCGCGGTATTTTCGGATTACCCAGCTTCCGAAAAGCTACTGAAACTGGAGCTCAACGTGGATTTGATTCGAGTTTCCACTGACCCTGATGTAGATGAGCTAAAGCCAAACCCAAGAGGGTTGATCACCATAAGTCGCGATTTCAATGTATCTCCGAGGCAATGTTTAATGATTGGAGACAGACAGGACCGGGATGGCAAGGCAGCCTCGAGGGCTGGGATGGGGTTTCTTATGAAATCCAGAAGGCAGGCGACTCCGAATTCCTTTGCCGACTACTTCAGCCTGATAAATGTGATTACGAAGGCCCATGGAAGCGGAACTAAGAGTTAGCTGAGTCAACGAATTTGGAGCTAACTGAGTTCCTGTCCGGAAAACTGTAAAGAGTTGGCATACATTTCGAAGATCCAGAAGGCGTTCTGGATAGCCTGGCCACTCAATTGGCGCCAAAGGGAAAAATCGTGGCGAGTGTGTACCGATCACCGCCGGCTATCGATTCAATCGCCCGACTGGCGAACCGCGCCTGAAGGACCGCGAAGAACGCGCCGCTCAATGATTTCGCATTAATGCTTCAATCAAATCGGGCTTTTTCGGTGTCCTAGTGAGATTGACCGGTGTTCCTTTGGTAATAAAAGGATATTATCCTCGATTCGGACTCCTCCAAATTTCAAATAGGAATCCACTGGTCCTCAACACGATGCTCGAATATACCCTGCACAAGAAAGGCATTCGGAAGAAGACCAAATTTGAGATTGGCTGAATTGAGCTCATTTCTGCTCTTCCCTCTCCACCGCCAATGCCACAGCCTCGCCTCCGCCTAGGCAGAGGGAGGCGATACCTCGCTTCAAACCCCGATCTTTGAGGGCATGAATGAGGGTGGTCAGCAGACGCGCACCTGTGGCTCCCAGGGGATGGCCCAGGGCAATGGCGCCGCCATGGACGTTGACCTTGTTCCAATCCCATCCCTGGTCCGACAGCTCCGAGCCGTTGGCCAGGATCTGGGCGGCGAAGGCCTCGTTGAGCTCGATGAGGTCGACCTCGGACAGGGTCCAGCCCGTTTTCTCAAGCAGCAGGGGAATTGCTTTGGCAGGGGCCGAGAAGATGTATTTGGGATCCACTGCTGCCTGGGCGTAGCCGACGATGCGAGCCAGCGATTTGGCGCCCATGGCCTCAGCCTGCGACTGGCTGGCGACGACCAGAGCCGCAGCTGCGTCGTTGAGTCCGGGGGCGTTGCCGGCGGTGACTTTGCCGTCAGGTTTGAAGACCGGTTTGAGTTTCTGGAGTGCTTCCAACGAGGTGTCCCGACGGGGTCCTTCATCCGTGTCCACCACACTCATCTCGGCGTTGACTCCTTTCACCCTAATCGGGACAATCTCTTCCTTGAACTTGCCGCCGTCGATCGCCGCGATGGCCTTCTGGTGACTGGAGAGGGCAAAACGATCCATTTCCTCGCGAGTGATTCCATATTCCTCGGCGATGAACTCAGCGGCGTCACCCATGACCCAGTCCTCGAAGGGGCACCAGAGACCATCGACAAGCAGGGCATCCCGGTGCTCGGCCTTGCCGTTGATTGGATCCATGCGGCTGTCCACCAGGTGGGGAGCCTGGCTCATGTGTTCAACACCACCCGCTACGAATAAGTTACCGTCCCCGGCTCGGATGGCCTGGGCGGCCAGCATGACGGCCTTGAGACTCGAGCCGCAAACCTTGTTGAGGGTGGTGGCCCCGACCGTGGCGGGGAGCCCGCCAAAAATAGCCGACTGACGAGCAATGTTCTGGCCCAGGCCGGCGGAAACCACGTTGCCCATGAGTACTTCGTCGATCTCTGAAAGGTCCGGCAAAGCCGCCCTTTCCACCGCTGCTCGAACCACGGTGGCGCCCAACTCCGAGGCTGCTACAGAGGCCAGGGCTGATCGCAAGCGACCAATCGGTGTGCGCACGGCACTCAGGATGACCGCGACTTTCGATCCCTTAGCACTCACGGGTTATGATCTCCACTCCAGCCCAGTCTCATTGACTCCTTGCATTCACTTTACAAAAAATTACAAACTCTTCATACACATTTCCAGTGGTCATCCGTAATATACACAGTACAAAGGTAAGATATTGTTATGTCGCCCTTTAGAGGAGAACTAAAATGAAGGTAGGCCGTGCAGTCTTGGCCCTCTGGGTGTTGTTTCTGTTTTCCCATTCCGGCCGGGCCCAGCAGCAACCCGATCCCAACGCCATGTTCGAGCGATTAGATCAAAACGGGGACGGATGGGTGACCGAAGACGAGGTTCCCCAGGAGCGCCAGAGATTCTTTGATCTGATGATGCAAAGAGGAGACCAGAACCAGGACGGCAAGCTGACCCGAGAAGAATTCACCGCCAGCCTGAACGAAAGAGGCGGATCTTTTCAATTCGGGGAAGGTCGCCCTATGAGGGGAGGCCGTTTTGACGCCGAAAGGATGTTCGAGCGCTTCGACAGCAACGGGGATGGAGAGATCACCCCGGATGAAATTCCCCAGAGGGTCCAGCGTATGATGCAGCTGGACCGAAATGGCGACGGTGTACTCACCCGAGAGGAACTCTCCCAGGGCCCTCGCGGTGGCTTTGGAGGGGGTCCGGGCATGGCTCCCGGTGGCCCTGGAGCACGAGCTGAGAGGATGTTCGAGCGCTTCGACACCAACAGTGATGGCACAGTCACGAAGGATGAGCTACCCGACGGGATGCAGCAGTTCATGGAGCGTTTCGACCGCGATGGGAATGGTGTGGTCACCGAGGATGAAGTCTCCGGCGAAGTTTTCCAGGGATCAGGACCCGCGCTCGGTCAACCTTTGCCCGACATCACGGTCTTCGACGCCGAGGGCAAAGAATTCAAGCTGAGCAGCTTGAAGGGAGACTACTCGGTTTTGGTCTTCGGCTGCCTGACCTGACCGCCCTTCCTGAGGAACGTCTCCAGGTTGGAGACCATCTACCGCGATTACGCTCCCAAAGGGGTCGACTTCTACTATATATACAAGACTCTTGCTCATCCCGAACTGAACGGCTACCTCGAACCGTTTACGCTCGAGGAGCGGCTGATGCACGTCAAGGAAGCCCAGCGGACATTGGGCAGTGAGATCACCTGGATCAGCGATACCATGTCCAATGATTTGAAGCACGCCTTGGGTGATTCTCCCAACTCAGAGTTTGTGGTCGACCCGACAGGCAAGATTGTGCGCATGCGTGCCTGGAGCCGACCCGACGAGTTACGCAGAGACTTGGAGCAGCTGGTCGGGCCGGTGGAAAATCCCACCCGGGTGTCCGATCTCAACCTGAAGATCGAGGCTCCGCCAAAGGTTGCCGCTTCCGGTGTGGTGCCTCGAGTGAGAGTTCCCGGCAGAATGATGCCGGTCAAGATCGAGCCGCAATCGAGTTCTCAGCCCTTTTACATGAAGCTGCGGGCAGAAGTGGATCAGAGGTTCCTGCGGGAGGGTGAAGGAGTTCTCTATCTTGGCTTTCATCCGGATCCCCTCTATCACGTGCACTGGAACAATCTTGTGGATCCGGTGAAATTTGAAATCACGGCACCTGATGGAATCACCGTTTCTCCGGCGAAGGGCGAAGGTCCGAAGGTGAAAGAGGTATCCGATATTGATCCACGTGAGTTCCTGGTGAATATCAAGAAAAGCGGAGATTCCCAGGAACCGCTCCAATTGGCCGTGCGCTATTTTGCCTGCAATGACGAGGAAGGTTGGTGTGTCGCGATCTCCCAGGAGTACTCGATCTCTCTGGAGCCCGATCGTGACGGCGGGAGGACCCGCAGTCGAGGACGGTAAACTCACTCCACGATCACTTTGGCCCGGCCCACCGTGTTGGTGTCGGTCCCGAACCAGATTTCCCCCGCCGAACGGTTGAACATCATATGGCGGATTGCCCCTCCGCCACTTGGAATCTTGGTGACGCTGAAAAACTCTTTGGTTTTTGGATCAAATCCCACAAACTGGTTGGGATCGGAACCGGTCTCAACGAACCAGATTCTGTCGCGCGAGTCCACGGCCATTCCATAGGGCTTGGAACCCGATCCGCCGGGTGACAGCCATTCTTCTGCTTTCCCGGTAGTGGGGTCCAGGTGGCCCAGAGAACCTCGTGCATAGTCGACATACCAGACCTGGTCATCGGAGGTTAACTGTAAGCGACGAGGGCGGGCATCTTCATGGGGCAGGGTGTACTCTCTCAGTTTCATGGTCTCAGGATCAACGGTGCCGATCTTGTTGGTTCCCACTTCGGCAATCCAGGGCCGGTTCGTGGAATCAATGACGATTCCGTAGGGCCGGGCCCGTTCCGTGGGAACCTCAACCAGCTGAATTTCCCCTGTAGCAGTGGTCCTTTTGCCGATGAAATTCCCAACCTGGATGGTAAACCAGATGTCGCCGTTGCCATCAAATACCATGGTGTGAGGATCCTTGGCGGCAGGATCGGGCATGGGATATTTAGCAATTTCCCCGGTCTCTGGATCCAACCTGCCAATGTGTGCGGCTCGGTTTCCCGCATACCACACATCCCCTTCCTTATCGACAATTAAGTTGTGCGGTCCGGTACCAGGTGTCAGGTCAAACTTGGTGAATTCCCCGCTATCGACGTCCAGATAGGCCACATAGTGTGAGCGTTGTCCCACGAACCAGACCCGACCCTCACTGTCCACAAAGGGGTCACGGGGCCGGCTTTCCTCCCAGGGAACCACCCATTCCTCAATCTCGATTTCATTCGCGCTGAGAGAGGCTGATCCCGCACACCAAATCAAACTCACCCCAAGAACCGCAAGCAGCTTTTTCATAGGCGATACCTCCAAGAACTCCCTTCGCTCGTAGGAAATAGAAAATAGATAGAAAGAAAATTCTATCTTATTTACAGAGTAAATAGAAAACAGAAAATAGAAAAACTTACTTCGAAGCTGCTTGCTTTACCGGAAACGCCGCTTTTCTGTTTTTCTATTTTCTACGAGCGAAGTGAGTTACAATGGCTCATGGCCCTTTCCGTTAAACCCTTGTCGGATGTCCTGGGAGCCGAAGTCTCTGGTGTCGACTTGTCCGAGTCTGTGGATGAGGGTGCCTTCAGCGAGATTCTGGACGCCTTTCACCAGTATCAGCTTCTACGCTTCCCTAAGCAGACCCTGACACCTGAGCAACACATCGCCTTCAGCCGCCGGTTCGGCGACCTGGAGATTCACGTTTGTGAGCAATATCTTTTACCCGGGCACCCCGAGATCCTGCTGCTGAGCAATGAGCTGAAACAGGACGGTACACGGGTCAGCATCGCTGACGGCGGGTCGGGCTGGCACTCCGATCTGTCCTACATGGAAAGACCCAGCCTGGGTTCCCTGTTGTATGCTGTCCAGACACCGGAAAAGGGCGGGGATACGGAATGGGCCAACATGTACGCTGCCTACGAGACCTTGCCCGACGAGACCAAGAAACGTATTGAAGGGCTCAAGGCGATCCATCAGTTCGATCAGAGGTCCAACCCCAGACTGCCTCCCCCGGATCTCCGATACCGGGACGCGCACTCCGATGAACTGAGAGCCCTCACGCCCGATGTCCAGCATCCCATCGTGCGCACCCACCCGGTGACCGGCCGCAAGGTGCTGTTCGTGTCGCTGCGCTTCACTATCGGGATTGCCGATATGGATGACAAGGAGGGTGCGGCTCTGCTGGATGAGCTGTTGGCACACCAGGAGAACCCGGAGTTGATCTACCATCACCAATGGAAGATGGGAGATCTCATGATGTGGGACAACCGCTGCACCAACCACCGGGCCTGCGGCGAAGTGGTGCAGCTCCCCGATGTGCGCCGGCTCCACCGCGCGACCGTCCTGGGTGACGTACCCTATTAACGCACTTCGCTCGCGGACTCGCTTCGTTCGTTACAAAATGGAGAGAAACGCGGCGTTTCGGGTAGAACAAGCAACCTCGAAACGAGTTTCTCTATTTTCTATTCTCTTTTCTCTACGAGCGAAGCGAGTTCGGAGTATACTGATGGAAATTATTATTAATTTCAGCAGTTCAGCGGGGTAAATTCATGAGAAATATCGGCTTACTGCTTGTGAGTGTGGTTTTTCTGACGGCCTTGGGTGCCTGTTCTGATATCGAGGAGGGGTTGGCGGATTCCACTCCCACTGCTCCAGCCTACCGATTCGAACCCAACTCCCGGGCTATCTTGGAACCCCTTCAAATCGAGTCTTCGAGACATCCGAAGGTCGTCCTGCGGGCTGCGGGTCGCCTGTTCGTGTTGGGTGTCTACACAGAAGACAAGGTCTCGCGATTAGGTCTTTTTAGCTCCAGCAATGGCGGGGATTCGTTTGCTCCCCCTCTTCCTTTGACTGAGCCAGGAGCTAGTGTCAGCTCGCATGGGGAAAACAGTCCCAGTGTGCTCTTTGGAAATGCCAGAGAAATGTATGTGTTGTGGGAGCAGGAGACCGAGGGTGAGGACACCGACCTCATGTTTGCCCGTTCTCTGGATCTGGGCCATCGCTTTGATCCACCCTTCTCGGTCACCGACAAGGAAGTCCCATCCAGAAACGGTTTCTCCTCGCTGAGCGTGGCGCCCAATGGGGACATTTATGCATCCTGGCTGGATGACCGTGGCCTCGAGGGGACGGGGGGCACCTCGGTCTATATGGCCAAATCAACCGATCTGGGAGAAAGTTTCGGACGGAACATTCGAGTGGCAGATAAGGTTTTTGACTGCTGCAGGCCCCCTGTGGCCTTTGGGAATGAGGGAGAGGTCTTTGTGAGTTGGAGGCATATCTTCCCAGGGAGCATACGCGACAT
This sequence comes from Acidobacteriota bacterium, assembly GCA_022562935.1. Taxonomy (GTDB): domain Bacteria; phylum Acidobacteriota; class UBA6911; order RPQK01; family JADFOI01; genus JADFOI01. The sequence goes on along the minus strand of JADFOI010000071.1, from coordinate 9,221 downwards.
GGTGGTGGCCACTTCCCGGGACGGCGGCGAGACCTTCGATCCACCTGTGCGAGTCGCCGAAGACAACTGGGAAATCAAGGGCTGTCCCCATTCCGGGCCCTCCCTGCTTCAAGTGGGAGACCGGCTCTATATCGCCTGGTTCACAGGTGGGGGTGATGCAGAGCCCGGCATTCGCCTCTCCTGGTCGGATGATGGAGGGGCCAGCTTTGCGCCACCCGTTTACGGCTCCTCGGGCATCGTCTATGCCAATCACCCGGTGTTGAGTCAGGCCTTTGATGGTCGAGTGCTGCTGCTTTTCGAAGGCCGTGCCGTGAGCCAGGAGGATGAGTGGGGTCCGGTTACCGCCTATGTTGCTGAAATCAGTGATGCCGGCGAGGTTGGTAAGCCAACCGAGGTACCGGGCAACGGCATCTCTATCACCTATCCTGCCTTAGCGGGAGACAACCAGGAAGGCCTCTTTGTGGCCTGGAGCGAACCCAACGGTAAGGGTGGCAGTCAGATCGTGATGTCCCGGGGGCGAAAGAGTCGCTAACTCGCTCTGCGAACGAAGCGAGCTCGCTTGGGATTCATCTGGAGAAATTAGGGAGAGTTTGGGGACAGTCCCAAGAATTCTACTAGAATTCGGGGACTGTCCCCAAACTCCCCCTAATTTCTCCAGACAAATCAATGTTGAGAAAGAACTTAGACGGGTTTAAAGGTTGGCAGTTGTGTGCCCGTTGCCTCAGACAACTTGTGAAGCTTCTCATTCAAGAGATAGAAATCGTCGGCGTTTCTAATGCAAAAGAAATCCAGTCGCAGTCGCAAGCGGGTATCGGCCGGGATCTCCGGCGCCAGCACCTCGATCGAGTTCATCGAGTAGGTCATGACCCGTTGGCTGTAGCTTATCTGCATGTTCACAAGCAAACTGCCCAGGATGATCATGACGGCAACGGCATTGAAAAGGATGTGATGTTTGGCGAACTGGAAAAGGGTTAGAGTCTGTTCCTCGGGGCTGAACTTTTTTAGAAGGTAGTTGGCGCTCCAGAGACTGACATAGCCGATCGCCACAACCGTCAGTGCCAAGATGGTGAAACTTGCGGCTGAGTGCATCAAATTGAAGCCTTTGGTCGCCTCTCGGTAGATGGCGTCTCGGAAGGTGGGCGAGACTGCTGCCAGGATTTGCACTGCCCAATCCATCGGTGTAAATGCGCCTTCCCAAAGGCCAAATCCAATGCCACCAAGCAGCAGCCCGCCTTTGAGACGCAGAATGATCGAAAGTGTGTTGCCCATGTTGCTCCTGACTATGAGAAAACCGTTTGGTTGGGGATTAACCCGTCGAGATGCAAGGGATCGGTTTGCTATCGACGATTAGACCCGGAAAAAGTAGACTGCTGAAGTGGAGTCCTTCAGAAATTAACTGGCCTGTCTAGCCAAGAACGGCTCAATGAAACCCGTCAGAGGCTGATGGGTCATACCGCCCAAGGGCCATGGTTCGACCCAAAGCTTGCCTACCTTCTGTTTCGAGAACAGCTTTTCTGTCATCTCGTAACAGAGTTGTTCCACGTCTTCTGTGGATCCATTTGACCTCATGCACAGGAACTTAACTTCGCCTTCGATATCAGCTAGAACTAGATATTTATTCGACATGCCACAAAGAATAGCAAGTTCCGTTCCAATGGGGGAAAAGCGCCTATATTTGTTTAGAAAACCAGTCCTTTGGGGCCTTTGAAGGAGTGAACAGGTCTCCGTACAGGGCCCGTAAATCGACCAAAACGTAAACTAAAGTTTACATTCAGGCAACGGGCGGAGAGTGCGTTCCAAGTTCCAGGTTCCAGGTTTTAGGTTTTGAATTTTGAATTTTCAGCTGACAGCGAACGCTGTCAGCTGAAGGGACAGGCCACGGCGCGGCCTTCTCTCATCTCCAGGGCCGGCTCTTCTTCCGAGCAGGAAGGACGGACGATGGGACAGCGGGTATGAAAGCTGCATCCGGAGGGTTTTCGGATGGGGTTGGGGACGTCCCCCACCAGGCGGATTCTGTCCTCATGGGTGGCTGTCGGGTCGGGACGGGGGACGGCCGAAAGCAGGGCTCGAGAGTAGGGATGTATAGGATTTTTGTAAACACTCTCGCCCGGGCCCAGCTCGACGACCTTTCCCAGATACATCACGGCGATTCGATCGGAAATGTGGCGGACTACCGAGAGATCGTGGGCGATGAAGATATAAGAAAGGTTGAATTCTTCCTGCAGGTCCTGCATCAGGTTTATCACCTGGGCTTGAATGGATACATCCAGTGCGCTGACCGGCTCGTCGGCAATGACAATTTTGGGATTGGTCGACAAGGCTCGAGCGATGCCGATACGCTGGCGCTGTCCACCGGAAAATTCATGAGGGTACTGAGCGGCGTGCCGGCTCGTTAGACCCACCTTTTCCAGCAGCCAAACCACCCGATCTCTGCGTTCACTCTTGGAATAGTGGCCATGGATTTTGAGAGGCTCCTCCACGATCTGGCCGACCGTCATACGGGGATTGAGCGAAGAATAGGGATCCTGGAAAATCATCTGGATGGCAGAGCGGTAGGGACGCATCTGCGACCGGCTCAGCTGGTTCAGGTCCACCGTCTTCCCCGAATCGTGGTAGAGCACCTGCCCGGAGATCTCCACACCGTAATTCATGGCATGCAGGATGTTGAGAATGGCGCGTCCTACCGTGCTCTTGCCGCAGCCCGACTCGCCGACCAGGCCCAGCGTTTCGCCTTTGAACAGATCGAAGCTCATTCCGTCGACCGCTTTCACCTCGGCAATCTTACGCAGGAAGACCCCGCCGAAAACGGGAAAGCGGACCCGCAGATCTTTGACTTCGAGAATCTTCTCCATTAGGGCCTGCCCTCGTCCATAAGGTGACAGCGCACCCAGTGCTGGGGGGAGATTTCCAGCAATTGAGGTTCGGTCAGCTCACAGTGATCAAGCTTTTCCTGACATCGGGTCACAAATTTGCAGCCCACCGGTAGATCCTGGATATTGGGGACATTGCCGGGGATGGCTGGAAGCCGCTTGGCTTTCTCTCCATCCAGGCTGGGTAAGGAGGCCAGCAGTCCTCGCGTATAAGGATGCTGTGGGTTTTTGAACAGCTCTAGAACCGGAGCAATCTCCTGAATCCGGCCGCCATACATCACCGCCACACGGTCGCACGTTTCCGCCACCACCGCCAGGTTGTGGGTGATCAACAGGATGGCCGCATCCTTTTGCTGTTCCTTGATTCCCAGCATCAACTCCAGAATTTGAGCCTGGATGGTGACATCCAGGGCAGTGGTGGGCTCGTCGGCAATCAGCAGTGAGGGGTTGCAGGCCAGCGCCATGGCGATCATGACGCGCTGTCGCATTCCTCCCGAGAACTGGTGGGGGTACTCGGACATGCGCAGGGCTGGCTCTGGGATTCCCACCAGCTTGAGCATCTCAACACCTCGGTCGAATGCCTCTTGCTTGGAACACCCTTCGTGCTCCAAGACCACTTCGGATAACTGCATTCCGATGGTGAAGACCGGATTCAAGGAGGTCATCGGCTCCTGGAAGATCATGCTGATCTCCTTTCCCCGGATTTTTCGCATCTCCTGCCAGGAAAGTTTCAGCAGGTCCTGTCCCCGAAAGAGGATCGAGCCGGCCACGATCTCTCCCGGGGGGTTGGGAATCAGACGAAGAATGCTCAGAGCCGTGACACTCTTTCCCGCCCCTGATTCCCCCACCAGACCCAGCACTTCTCCGGCGTAAATATCCAGATCGACCCCGTCGACTGCTTCGGCGATGCCGGATTCGGTTTTGAAGTGGGTCTTGAGACCCTGGATTTGCAGCAATTTTTCAGGCATGGTCGCGCACTCGTGCTGTCGTGCTGTCGTGCTGTCGTGCTGTCGTGTCTTCGTACTTCTGTTGGTTCATGCGAACACCTGTGAAGAACCCTGGCATATTCTTATCGCAGTCTGGAAAACTCCTTGGGGTCGAAGGCTTCACGAATCGCTTCCCCGATCAAGACGATGAAAAGCAAAGTCAGAAAGAGGGCGGCCAGAGGGAAAAAGACCAGCCACCACTTGCTCAGAAAACTCATGCCCTGTCCAATCAGCTCACCCCAGCTGGGAGTGGGGGCGGGCAGGCCGAATCCCAGAAAGTCCAGAGCCACCAGTGCTCCGATATTGCCCACGATGGCAAAGGGAGCAAAGGAAACCACCGGATTGATGGCGTTGGGCAAAATATGCTTGAACATGATGGTCCAGTCCGACGCCCCCATGGCAATGGCAGCCCCCACATAGTCTTTGGCCTTTTCACGGTAGAACTCGCCGCGGATGTAATAGGTGATTCCCATCCAGCCAAATGCGGACATAATGAAGATCAAAAGCCAGAAGGATGGCTGCACCAGCTGACTCCTTCCGGGCAGATAGATGGGAACCACGATCGAGCTGACAATCATGATGGTGTAGAGAAAGGGCAGAGAGGACCAGATTTCGACGAACCGCTGTCCCAGAATGTCCAACTTTCCGCCGAAATATCCAATCAAACCACCCACGGCAATCCCCAGCGTAAAGCTCAAGATGAGAACCAGCAGGGCAAAGGTCATCGAGATATTGAAGCCATAGGCGAGCCTGGCGAAGACGTCCCGGCCTCGATCGTCGGTTCCGAAGGGATGCTCCAGGGAAGGCGGGTGGGGAGGGACACCCTCCAACTCGAGAAGGGATTCGCTGGGGCTGTAGGGGTAAGGAGGTAGAAGGACCCAGTTGGCCTCTCCTTCAGCGGCAAATTGTTGCTTCATCTTCCGGTAATCGGGTTCGCCGATGGCCTCCAACCCGAAATCGGCCGGGCTTTGGAAGCGCAGCTTGGGGAAATAGTATTCGCCTTGATAACGGACTACGAGCGGCAGGTTGCTGACCAGCAGGGGCAGCGCGAAGGAGACCAGGTAGACTGCCAGAATAGCCAGAAACGAGTAGTAGCCTCGCTTGAGGCTCCGAAACTTGCGCCAACGCTTGCGGAAGATGGACAGGGAAGGGGGTGGGACCTGGTTCATTATCGAAACCGTATCCGTGGGTCGACCAACACGTAGATGATGTCCGAGATAATGTTGCCCATCAGCATGAGGAGGCTGGAAATGACCACGATCCCCAGAGCCACCGGGTAGTCTCTTTGCAGGATCGAGGTATATCCCAGATAGCCCATGCCGTCGATATTAAACACCTTCTCGATCAGAAAGGAGCCGGCTAGAATCAGGCTGAAGAAATGTCCCAGACCGGTGACGATGGGGATCAGGGAATTCCGCAGAGCATGCAAAAAGATGACCCGCCGCTCACTCAGGCCCTTGGCGAAGGCGGTCCGGACGTAATCCTGTCCCAGATTCTCCATCAACGAGTTCTTGGTCAGGATGGTGAGGGTGGCAAACGAGCCGATCATATAGCAGACCACGGGAAGGAACATGTGATGGAGCTGAGCCACGATCTTCTGTCCGAAATTAAGAAATTCCCACTGGATGGGTCGGAATCCGCCCAGAGGAAAGAGGTCCCAGAAGCTTCCTCCTCCCAGCACCACCAGTAAGGCGGTTCCCAGCGCCCATCCGGGGATCGAGTAGCCGAGAAATACAATGAAGCTGCTGGTGAAATCGAAGCGCGATCCGTGTCGAATGGCCTTGAACACCCCCAGCGGCACGCACACCAGGTAGCTCAGCAAAAAACCGGTGAGGCCCAGGAATATAGAGACGGGAAAGCGCGATTTGATGACATCCCAGACCGGCTCCTGGTAGATGTAGGATCGTCCCAGATTGAGTTGCAACACGTTCCAGAGCCACTGGGCATAACGAATATGGACGGGCTTGTCGAACCCGTAGTAGCGCTTCATCTCCTCCATCGCCGCTTCAGGAATATTGGAATCCAGCCTCAGCGCGTTCCCGCCGGCTCCGCCCTCCTGAGCCAACGCCATCTGGTAACTCATGATCTGACGCTCAATGGGGCCGCCCGGGACAAACTGCATGATCAGGAAGACAGCCAGGGTGATGCCGAGGAAGGTGGGAATGACCAACAGGAACCGGCGGATGAAGTAGGCGGTCATGGTGTCTATGGGGAGGTCGCTTGCTCCTCCACTTTGTCGAACTCCAACCAGTACCGATCTTCACTCTGGCCCACTTCCAATTGAATGGTGGGATCGCGCCGGGCCTGATCCAGCCTTTGTGATCTTTCTGGATCAATCCACCACATTGAGGGGAGGTCTGTGTGGTCTCCGACCCTGGAGATGTATCCCATCGGGTATCCGAACTTGTTCCAGTACACGATTCGCGTGTAGGGGGCCGTCCATTCCAGAATATAGAGGTAGAGATTGGTCAGGATGCCATCGATCTCCTGAATGGCGGCGATGCGCTCATCCAGTTCGAACATGCTGTCATAGGCGTCGGTGATTTCATCGATTCTGCGATTCTTAATCCCCGTGATATTGTTGGTATTGTTCACATCGGCCAGTGTGGAGTGGTATGAATTCTCCGGGTTCGGGAACAACAACCCGCCCCATGCCATCGAGACGATATCAAATTGTCGCTCCATGACGAGCTTGAACAGGGTCTCCGGTGTCACCAGCCGCAGATTGAGGTTGATTCCCACTTTGCGCAGGTCTTCTTGATAGACGGTCAAGATCCTTTCCGAGGATTTGGCGGCATACAGAATTTCCACTTCCAATGGTTTGCCCCGCTTCACCAGCCGCCCTCTCTCGTCCCGATTCTTCCAGCCCGCTTCAGCCAGTATTTTCAGGGCCAGACCCGGATCGTATGAGACTTTTGGATTATTGGGGTTTTCATAAACGCTGCCGGTATAGTAGGAATGCTGAAGCTGGTACTGGTTGTACATGAGCTTTTCGATCAGCTGTTCCCGATTTAACAGGTGAAAGAGGGCCTTTCGCACCCGGATGTCATCGAAAGGTACTCTGCGCATATTGAAGGCAAGGCCCTGGACTCCGTTCGGAGAGTGATTGAAGATCTTCCGTTTTTGAATGAGACCCCGTTGGATCCGATCGAAATCCAGTTCTTCCACCCACATTTGAGCACGGTTGACGAAGTAATAGTCGAGATCGCCCTTCTTGAACATCTCAAACTCGAGGTTACGGTCTCGCACCACGATTTCTATGATCTGCTCAAAGTTATTCAGGCCTACCGTTCGACGATGATTCTTGGCCCAATACTCTTTACGCTTACGGATGGTAATGGAGTTTCCCTTGTTGATATCCTGTTCCTGAACGACGTAAGGGCCACTACCCATCATCATCTTGAAGTTGTAATCACGGATGTATGTGTCTCCATCCACGTCTTTGAGGAGATGGGCCGGCAAAATAGGCAGCGACCCTGAAAAATAGAGGAAGTTGCGCCAGTTCGCCTTGGTACTTCGGACCCGAACAATATATTTGCTCTCGGCCACGGGTTTCTCGAACTTGCTCCAGGTCATGCGGGAAAACGGGGCCTGCAGTCCCTCATCCATATTGAAGGTCCAGGAGGCCACGACGTCCTCTGCCGTGACCGGTTGGCCATCGGCCCAGCGGGCATTGGGGTTGATTCGGAAGCGATAGGTCATTTTGTCGGGGGAGATTTGCCAGTGGGTGGCCAGGGCGGGAATGTATTCCAGGGTGGTGGGATGCAGGCTCAATAGCGTCTCGTAAACTATTCCTCCCAGCATCGAGTTGAGCATCGTATTGGATTCCGGACCGACGATCCGGAGCGTACCGGGGAAATCGGACATGGCCTCTCGAAGCAGTCCTCCTTTCACAGCCCGAGGATCCCCGATAAAGTCAAAATCGGTATTGGTTTCCCATCCTTCTCCGGTGAATCCCTTCCCCCCATCCTCGGCAGAAACTGAAGGATCGGCCCCCGCGTCGGCATCCGGAAAGACGGGATAATCGTTCTTGTCGAGCGAGACCGGACCTCGAGGTTGCAGGTCCGTGGATGATCCACCCCCACCGGTGTCGGTTAGGTAACCGCAGCTCAGGGCCAGACACGATCCGGTTAACAAGCAAATGGATAGGGTTTTACGCATGGTTGAGGCCTCGCTTGGTCCATAGTTCATGTCGAGAACCATTGTAGAATGTCCATGAAAGGGATGCAAAAAGTCACGCCAGATAGGGAAGCTGTTCTATAATGCGCTATTGTGATTTTTTTCTCCCCTGGAGCTGCGAAAAATCGTAGAGGAACCTTCCTCCTGCTGGGCCTCCTGTTTTTTCCCCAGGCAGTGTTTGCTCAGAGTCCTCCCTCACCGAATCAGGAACGGCCCCTGATCATTGCCACTACAGTGGAGGAAACTCCCCTCATCGACGGTCGGCTGGATGACCCCGTGTGGCAGTATGTTACTGGAACTTCGGAATTCTATCAGAGGGAGCCTGTGGAGGGAGAGGCAGCGACCGAAGAGACCACAGTTTACATTCTGTATGATCAAACTCACCTTTATATAGGCGTCGAACTTCTGGACAGCGATCCGCTTCAGATTCGGGCCTCCGACTTGCAGAGAGACAGCACTCTTGACAACGATGACAGCTTCACGGTCGCTATCGATTCGTTCCATGATCACCGCAATGCCTTTGTATTTCGACTGAACCCACTCGGGACCCGCTATGATGCAGTGATTCGTCAGGAAAACCACAACTTTGACCGCGCCTGGGACGAGCAGTGGACAGCGGCGGCGGTGAGGACCGATCAGGGCTGGAGCGCCGAATTTTCCATTCCCTTCAAGATACTCCGGTTTTCGGGAGCAGAGGAACAAGTTTGGGGCATCAATTTCGAGCGGATCATCAAAAGAAAGAACGAGTCCGCTTACTGGTCGGGTTGGGAGCGCGACTTTAGCTTTTATCACATTTCGCAGGCGGGACATCTGGAAGGACTCATCGATATCAAGCAAGCGGAACGCCTGCGAATACGTCCTTACGTTCTCGGGGGAGTGGAGAACTTCGCGGCCACTTCCTCTCCCCTCGGGACAAAAGCAGTGGGGGATGTGGGCATCGATGATCTCAAGATTGCCGTGACCTCAAATCTCACCGCTGACCTGGCTTTCAATCCTGATTTTGGACAAGTCGAGGTGGATGCACAGCAGGTCAATCTGACTCGATTCAGTCTTTTCTTCAGGGAAAAGCGTCCGTTTTTTATCGAGGGTGCCGAATCATTGCGCATGGGGTTGGGCCTGCTGCATTTCGGTCCGCCGCCCGTGGAATTGTTTCACAGCCGGAGGATCGGCCTCTCCGACGCGGGTG
>JADFOI010000070.1 GCA_022562935.1 Acidobacteriota bacterium | reverse complement strand
GACGAATACGGCTTTGGCCCCGGCCAGTTGGGCATTACCCAAATAAGGGGGGTAATGGGGGAGAAGGATAATGATTTCGTCTCCCGGATTGGCCAGAGCCATGACGGCAATATGCAGGGCTGCCTGACCTCCCGCCGTCACCAGAATCTCTTCTTCTCCGTTATAAGTAGCGCCATATTCCTTTTGGATCTTCTCAGCAATGAGCTGACGCAGTTCCGGGTGACCCCGATCGGGCCCATAGTGAGTGTGACCTTCATCCAGAGCCTTCTTGGCCGCCTCTCTGATGTGTTTGGGGGTAACGAAGTCCGGTTCTCCGAGCTGGAGATAGATACAGTCCTCTCTTGTGGCCGCCAAGTCCATGATGCTGTAAAACGGGGAACGTTGGACTGCGAGGATTCTGTCTGCCAGCACGAAATCGCCTCCTTAGGAAAGCCGGGATTATAGCGCCCCCAGCGGGCAGAAACAAGCGCGCCTGGCGCGCTTGTCAGGTTCCGGATTCCCAGGTTCCGGAACCCACGGATTTGTCAGGCGGTCAGGTGATCACCTGGTTTGTGGTCTGTGGTCTCATTCTTGCGAGCCAGCTGGTTTTTGGCTAACCTAACGGCGGGTCTGGTAGAATCCCAGGGTGTTGAAAAAGATGAGACAGAAATTGTTGCCCAGAACGCTTGCTGTTGTGCTGTTTTTCGGTTTCCTTCTTCCCCTCTGGGCTCAGACCCCCTCGAGGGTCCAGAAGCGGGCTGTGGCCGTATTCGTGGAGGAAGGCCCGACAGTCGATGGTGTGCTGGATGATCCGGTTTGGGCGCAGTCGGCTCCCTTATCCGATTTTCAGCAAAGGGACCCGCAGGAGGGAGCCCCTGCCAGCGAGTACACCACCGTTCGCATCGTTTACACCAAGGAAGCCATCTACTTTGGGTTTCGCTGTGACGATTCACAGCCCACTGAAATTATAGCCACCGAGCGGCGCCGCGACCAGGATCTCACCAAGGATGACAGCGTGGCCGTGATCCTGGACACCTTCCACGATCATCGAAACGCCTTCCTTTTTCGAACCAATTCACTGGGGACCCAGTTCGATGCTCTGTTAACCGAAGAAGGACTCGATATCAATGTTTCCTGGGATGAAAAGTGGGAGGCTGAGGCCAACAGGAACGAAGAAGGCTGGACGGCAGAGATGATGATCCCCTTCAAGTCCTTACGTATGGGCCCACAGGGGGAGTGGGGACTGGAAATAGAACGGCTCATTCGTCGCAAGAATGAGGAGGCATACTGGAACAACTATAGCCGGGGCTTCAAATTTGAGGACGTTTCCCAGGCCGGTCTGTTGTCGGGATTGGAAGAGGCGAGTCAGGGTCTTCGCTGGAGAATCAAACCCTATGCGTTGGGGGGGGTTGAACAGTTCCCGAACTCGACGGACCAGACCGTCACCCATAACTTGTCCGCTATCGGTCTGGAGTTGCTGAAGTTCCGTCCCACCCCGGCTCTCACGCTGGATGTCACCGTGAACACCGACTTTGCCCAGACCGAAGTCGATGATCTGATCACCAACATCACCCGTTTCCCTTTGTTTTTCCCGGAAAGACGTGAATTTTTCCTGGAAGGGGCGGGCATTTTCGAATTCGGCACGGGAATTGGACTGAATGAAAGCCGCGATTTTAAACTCTTCTTCAGTCGCCGCATCGGCCTCTCCCCGGACGGGGATTTGATTCCCATCATTGCAGGAGCCAAGTTTACGGGTCGGGCAGGTCCCTACACCATCGGTCTCCTCAATATGCAGACCGACACCGCGTTCGGAATACAGGGCAGTAACTTTGGTGTTTATAGGGTCAAGCGGGATGTGCTGGAACGCTCCTCGGTGGGAGCGATGTTTACCAATCGGCAATCCTCCCAGGACAGAGATTACAACCGGGTTTTTGGAGTCGACGGTAACTTCGTATTTGCCGACCATCTCAACATTCAGGGATTTGTGGCCAAAACAGAAACCCCGACTTTGCCCGAGGACGATTGGTCAGCCTTCGGCAGAATTTTGTGGGACAGTGATTTTCTGCTGGCAGGTGGTGAGTACCTTTTGGTCCAGAGAAATTTTAGTCCTGAGATTGGATTTGTGCCTCGGAATGACCAACGCAAAACGGTTCTTCAATTCGGCGTGCGCCCGCGTCCCGATAGTGATCTGGTTCGCAAATTTGTGTTTCGAACCCGAATGGACTTTACCCAGAATCAGGATGGAAAACAGGAGTCAATTCAGTACCATTACCTCACCTGGGAAACTTTTTTCGAGTCGGGAGATCGGTTCTTCATTGACTTTCACCGCAGTTCCGAACGGCTCTTCGAGCCCTTTGCCATTCGTCCCGATATCATCATTCCCATCGGGACCTATCGCAACTGGGATGTTCTGGTGCAGGTGGATGGTGCTGCTCAGCGCAAGATCGCGGGCGTGGAAATCATTCGATTCAGGTATGTGAAGGGTTTTTTTGGCGGAAGGCGTGTCGAACTGAGAGTTGAACCCCAAATCAAGCTCAGCGAGGCTCTCTCCTTTGACGTCAGTTACGTGCTTGACGAAGTCGATCTTCCCCAAGGAGATTTTACTTCGCAAGTGATAAATACCCGGGTCAACTACTCCTTTTCCAACAAGTGGCTCACCAGCGCCACTGTCCAATACAGCAGCCTGGATGACTTTGTGAATTTCCGATTTCGCATCAACTATATCTATCGGCCCGGCGATGACATTTTCTTTATCTATAACGAGGGGAGAAATGTCGATGAGCTGGAGTCGGGATTGGTGGGCCGATCGATTATGTTGAAGTGGACCCGTTCCTTCGACTTCTAATTCGTGCCTTCGTGCAGTCGTGCGTTAGTGCTGTCGTGAAGAGTGCTTAGGATTTCGTGCTTGCGCGCTTAGGGTGCTTGTACTTCTCAACGCCCCCGGATTTGAAAGCGGATGCCTCCCTGGATCAGGAGCGGGGTTCCGATACTGGCGGGATTACTCCGAACCGGGTATTCCCGGTTAAAGAGATTCTCCACGGCCAGAAAGGCCTCGGTGGCTTCGCCCAGGCGCCGGGAAACCGTGGCGTCCAACACAAAGTAGCTCCCCAGGCGGAAGAGATTCAGATCGTCGTCAAACTGAGGTCCAACCAGTCTTCCCATCAGCGCTACATCGACGGCCTGTGGATTCATGTAGGCGGCCTGGACGGTAAACTTGTGCTTGGCCACCTGGGCCAGTCGATTGCCCTCCAGAGCGGGGTTAGCAGGGAAGCTCTGCACCGTTGAATCGTTCAGGAGATAAGCGCTCGATAATCGCCACCTTCTACTGGGACGGTACTCCAGTTCGGTTTGCAGCCCCCAGGTTTGGGTTCGGCCCAGATTTTGCCTCTGACGGGTGATGAGACTGGGTGTCACCGTCTGTGTCACGTTGGAGACAGGATCCTTGAGACGACTCCAAAAGCCGGTCACACGCCAGAAAAGGTTGTCATTGAGGGCATAGTTCAGACCCCCTTCGACACCCTTCAGGCGTTCCGGAGCCAGATCGAAATTGGCCAGGGTCACCACATTGCCCACCCGAAATTGCCGATAGAGCTCATTGAGGGTGGGCGTACGGAAGCCCGTACCCACAGCACTCCAAAGGGAGACGGAATCGGTCACTTGATACGACAACCCGATGCGTCCGCTCACTCTGCTGTTGTCCTTGTCGGGGAACTCCACCCGGGTCTGTGTCCCGGAAAACACGGCGAGCTCTTCCTGACTTGCGTCGTAATTTCGCCAGTGATCAAAACGAGCGCTGAGCAGGGCCTGTAAGCCGGGTAGAACAGTCCAGGAATCCTGAAGAAACATCCCTACCGCTCGCTGCCGGCCACCGACATCGCGCAGACGCACCGGTACGGGAGGTGTGCGAATGAAGACGATCTCCTGGCTTTCCCCGTCCACCCATCTCCAGTCAAAGCCTGCCGAGAGCAGGTGAGAAGGGGTTGCCGATTTGGACCATTGGGTGAATCCACCATAGCCGTAAGTGGGAACCTCCTGGGTGAGGGCCAGTCGCTCCGAATTCCGATCACCGGCAACTGCGGAGAAATTGCTGCCGAAAGTTTGAAAGTGAGAGAAGAATGAGGCCTGCCACTCACTGTCGTCGGGCGTACGAAAGCGTACTCCGCCTCCCAGGAATCGATACTGGGTATCGTTTTTCTGTAAGGGCGTACCATTGTTGCGATCCTCACCGAAGTAACTTCCTTTGACAAAGAAATTGAAGTTGGCCGAAGGGGTGTAATCGAGCTTGACATTAAAATTTTGATGTTCAGCATTGGTTTCCTGATCCACCGAGCCTCGCTGGCCCGGCGCAACGATCTTGTATCCGTTGGTGTGAAAGAGGCTTCCGTCCAGGGACAAACCCCAGGAACCCCATACGTCGCTGGCGAAGAAATCGAGCTTTGTGGTCTCTCGATTGCCGACCCGCCCCTCCACGGCCAGGGTTCTCCTTTCGGGTCGCCGGGTCAGGATGTGGATCACTCCTCCCATCGCGTAGTTACCATACAGGTTGGAGTTCGGACCCTCGACGATCTCAATCTGGTCAATGCTGAGCAGGGGAACGCGGCTCCAATACACCCATCCCCCGAAAGGATCGTTAAAAGGCATACCATCCAGAAGCACCAGGGTTCGGCTCACGCCGCTGGGTCCGATACCCCGCAGCGAAACTCCTTGACTGGTCGGATGTGCCGCCAGGCTGCTGGTGCGGCGGAAAAGACTGAAGGTGGGAACCTGGCGAAGCACACCATCCAGCGCCAGTGCCGGCGAGCGGTGGATCTCATCTTGGTTCAGCACACTGACGGCAGCCGCCAGGTCTCCCACCCGTTGCTCACTGCGGGTGGGGGTGACGATGATCGTTTCCGATAACAGGGCGACTCGCAGGCGAATGTTCAAATTCAGGGTCTGATTCTCTCCCAGGGCCACCACCTCGGCGTGTTCCGTAAATCCTGGTGCGCTGAGACGGACTTGGTAGGAATCAGGGGGTAAATTTTGAATGCTGAAACTTCCATCCTGGCGCGAGCGACTGACCCGAACCACCGCCGTTGAAAGTCCCCGCAGTCGGATCTGCACACCGCCCACGGCCAAGTCTGTTTGATCGGTAATCTGGCCCGAAAGCACTCCTTCTCCCGGACCTTGGGATGCCTCGACCATGGACAGGGCCAGAGCAAAGGAACAAAGCCCCAGCATGATGCGATGAAACTTCAGAAAATGAATCTTCAACATAAACTCCAATCTGGCCTGCCTGTTTTCTCCCTCTGAATGTCTTGTCTGTGAGTTTCTACTACGGATGAGGCTTGAAATCAATGATATTCGCATGGGCTTGGCCTGGCTTGACTTGGAGAATCACTGCAAGCTTTAATAGGTCTCTTCAAGCCACAATCGAGGTTACCGATGAAGCGAATTTTGCCTGTCTTGCTTTTTGGGGGGCTGATACTTCTTCTCTCCATTCCGGTGATTTACGGGCTTTGGCTGGGCCGTCTGGCCGATGCTGAGGCCGCCTTCTCGGACACACGCTATACAGAGGCTCAAGAGCAGTTTCAGCAGGTTTTCTCGGGATGGGAATTGAGCTTTTTGCCCCCCTTCCTGGTGGGGGAGAATCGAGTTCGCATTGTCCTGAACCTGATTCAGATTGGCTATGTTTTAGGCGAGTACGATCAAACTCTGGAACTCTTGAGAGGCGAGGGTTCCCTTTCTGCTCTGGTCAGCGAACCGGACTATCACTTTTGGATGGGAAATCTTTTGATGGCTCAGGCCCTGAACCAACCGGATGGACACCTGATCGATACGTTAGTGCGATGTCGAGAGGAATATCTGGAGACTCTGCGCTGGGATGCCGACTTTTGGGATGCCAAATACAACTACGAGTACGTGAACAAGCTTCTGGCAGAATTCCAGGAGGGCGATTCCCATTCAGAAGACGACATCGAGCTGTTGCTGGACAAGGTGCGAACCGACATGCCGCGGCGAAAGAAGGTGCTTCCTCCTGAGATGAGGAAATGATTCCATGTATTTTGGTCGACCGGTTTACCTGTGGCTGCTCGTGCTGGTGCCCCTTCTTTGGTTCTTCCTGAGGCAATATGTTTCAGCCGGAGATCGCGTCCGCAAGGTGTGGGCCAAACCGTCCCTCTCGGCGCTTCTGTCCCCGCATCGGCGAGATTTTCTGGCAGCGCTGCTGTCTGTCCTGGGATTTATCTGTCTGGCCGTGGCCTTGGCTGACCCTTACCTGCTGCGCATGACGGAAAATCCTCAGTTTCGGCGGAAAAATCTGGTTTTCCTTCTGGATGCCTCACCCTCAATGAACACCCAGGATGTCTGGCCGTCCCGGATTGAGAGAGCCAAAGAGGTCATCCACCGATTCATTCAGAGAGAGACCGAAGTGGTCCGTTTTGGTCTGGTCTCCTTTTCGGAATCGAGTGTCATCCTTTCCTATTTAACCTCCGATCCCCAGAACCTGCTTTTTTACCTGGACTTTCTGCGCCCCGATCGTCGGATCCTTTACGGAACCGATATTGGAGTTGCCCTGAGCAGCGGCCTGCAGGTTTTGGAAAAACAGGAGCAGAGGGAGGGATCCGATCGCCTCAGACCCGAGACCGGGAATTTGCTGGTCTTGCTCTCCGATGGCGAAGATCAGGGAGAAAGTCTGGAAACATCGATCCAGGAGGCTGCCAGGCGCGGCATCCGGGTTCACACTGTTGGAGTGGGGACTTCACAAGGGGGGCAGATTCCCTTGATTGACGAGGAGGGGAAGCCGGGTTACCTTGAGGATGACCATGGAGTGCGGCTGGTTTCCAAGCTGACCGTCGACACCCTCAAGGAGATCGCGCTGCAAACGGGAGGAGAGTTCTTTCAGGCCAGTTCGGGAGTGGAACTGGAGTCCGCTTTGGAATCCATTTTGAAAGCGGAGCGCGAAATCACCGGTTATCAGGTGGGCTCTTCCCGACACGCGATGTTTTATTACTTTGTTGGGTTTGCTTTTTTTTCCCAACTGCTGGTCTTGACGTTGAGGTTTTAGGGTGAAAGTGGAACAAGAAGTGGTTCTCACCAGGGAAGGAGCGGAAGCTCAGATCGCGGCCATTCACGAGACCATTGGGCGAGTGATCATCGGGCAATCCGGTCTGATCGACAAGCTTCTGATTGCGCTGTTTTCCAAGATTCCCTATTCCTTCAAAGGCCGCGGCGGAGAGAAGGCCGGATGTGGACATGTGCTTTTGGAAGGAGTGCCGGGCCTGGCCAAGACTCTGACGG
This sequence comes from Acidobacteriota bacterium, assembly GCA_022562935.1. Lineage (GTDB taxonomy): Bacteria > Acidobacteriota > UBA6911 > RPQK01 > JADFOI01 > JADFOI01. The sequence continues at coordinate 11,195 of JADFOI010000070.1, read as the reverse complement.
TCACCGCCATAGCCCGGGCTATTGATGCCCAGTTTCAACGGATCCAGTTCACCCCTGACCTGTTACCGGGAGATATTATCGGGACACGGGTCTATAAGATCTCCTCCTCTACCTTCACCACCGAGAAGGGCCCCATCTTTGCTCACATTGTTCTGGCGGATGAAATCAATCGGGGTACTCCCAAGACTCAGAGTGCCCTTCTGGAAGCCATGCAGGAGCGCCAGGTAACGATATCGGAAGAAACCTTTGAGCTGCCCGAGCCTTTCTGGGTACTGGCCACCCAGAATCCACTGGAGCAGGAAGGAGTGTATGTGCTACCGGAGGCCCAATTGGACCGCTTTGCCATGAAAATTGTGGTCCCCTACCCGGGCCCGGAAGATGAAGAGAAGATTCTTAAAATGCGGCTGGTGGAACAGGAGATTCTTCCCGTGATCACTCCCCAGGAAGTGAGTCAGATTCAGAGTCTCACCAGCCAGGTTTCGGTGGAGACGCAGGTGCATCGGTACATTGTCCGATTGGGCAGAATGACTCGCAGGGAAGAGGGCCAGGTCCCGGCCGTGGTGCGGGAGATGGTGCTTCACGGGATTTCTCCGCGCTCCCTTCAGCATGTCCTGGCTCTGGCTCGCACTCACGCCTTCATGGCCGGACGAAACTATGTTTTGCCCAAAGATGTGAAGGCCATCGCCGTGGAAGCTCTCCAACATCGCATCATCCGCACCATAAGGGCGGAAACACAGACTGTCAGTGGAGGGCAAATCGTTAGTGAGATTCTCAGACATGTTCCTCTCTATGAATAGCCAGGAAAAACTAAACAGCTCGGATGAACTTCTGGAGCGGCTGCAGTTTGTCGAGATCTACACCAGAAAACGGATTCAGGCCCATGTTCTTGGAGAATACGAGAGTTCCCTGAAGGGAAGCGGATTTGAGTTTCGCGAACATAAGAAATATCAGCCGGGGGATGACTATCGGCGCATCGACTGCAACGTCACTGCGCGATTCCAGTATCCTTATGTGAAGCAGTTTGTGGCCGAAAAGGAGGTCAACGTCTGGTTGGTCTGCGACCTCTCCTCCTCCATGTATTTTGGATCAGGCCAACGCAGCAAGTCGGAAGTCATGACAGAAGTCGCGGCGGTGCTGGGATTTTCAGCTTCTCAACTGCACATGAAAGTGGGTTTTCTCAGCTTCTCCGACCAGGTGGAGTCTTGTCGGGCACCCAGGCAGAGTCGAGTGGTGACCTGGGATATCCTTCGTCTCATTCCTCGCTCTCGTTCTTCCCGCCGCCTCACCCGGTTTGACGACATTGCCGAAACCTTACGCAAGAGAATCAGGGGAACCTCACTCATTTTCTTTTTGAGTGATTTCATCTCTCTTGAGCAGATGTTTGAAAACCCGCAGATGCGCTATCTGGCCCGGCACCACGACTTGATACCGGTGGTGATCGAGGATCCTCTTGAACGAGCTATTCCGCAGCTCCCGGGTCTGCACTTGCTTGAGGATTCCGAGAGTGGTCAACGCCGGATGTCCTACTGGTCCAAAGAGAATGTGAACAAGTACCAGCGGGAGATCGAGCGCCGAAAGGAGAACTTGACCTCCATGTTCTATTCGATGAATCTCGATTCTCTCTGGATCGACACGGGGGATGAGAACTTTGTCGATCGCTTATTGGAACACTTCCTCCGACGGAGAAGGCTTTCATGAGGCACGGTTGGATTCCGCTTTTGTGTCTTTTCTTTAGCCTGGGGTGGGGAGCACCCCAAAGTGAGGAGGAAGCTGCTTCTTCCCCCATTGATCTGGTGACCCGGCTCAGCCAGACGGCGATCTACGTGGGAGATGTTTTTGAGTACAGAATCTCGGTTCGACACAGTAACGAATTTTCCTTCGTGACCCAGGAGTTCGAAGAAAGGCTGGTTGTTCGTCCTTTTGAACTGGTCGAATTTCAGATCGACCAGAAGGTTGTGGGTGAAGAAACACTCCTGGATCTGGTTCTCAGTCTGGTCTGTTACGAGCCACCGGGAGTTATGGAGATCCCCTCCTTGAACTTGTTTTACTATCCCAGCGGGTCGTTGTCTCAGGCCGGCACCCAGCAGGATATTCCAGCCAGGGTTTTGAAGGTGCCGTCCCAGCGGATCCAGCTGCAGTCGACTCTTCTGGGGGAAGGGGATCGCTTGCGCGATCCCGTCCGATTGGTCCCTTTCCCCAGGAGCAATCTGATCTTGCCGGCTCTCTCCACAGGTGTGCTGCTTCTGGTGGTGGCTGGGTCCATCATTGCCGGAGTTCGCTACACCAGGAAGAGGCAGGAAGAGCAGCCCGATCAACTGGAGCGTTTGGGGGAGGAGGCCCTGCATTCTCTTCGCCAGGTGCAGCAAAAGGGACCTTCAGAAGGGCAAGATCGAGATCTTTATCTTGAGGTCTCTAAGGTGCTACGCCGTTACCTGCAATCCCGGTATGGCTTTTTGTCGCAGGCGCTGACCCCTGAAGAGGTTCGAGAGGAGTTGCAGGGGAGCACCGATCCGGAATTTGCCTCACAGGTGGAAACCGTTTTGGAACTTTGCGATCGCTGGTTTTTTGAGGGTACGACTTCGCCCGTTCCCAACCTGGAAGACCTTTGCTCACAGGCGGTGAATCTGATCCAATCCAGATCACTCGAGTCGCCATGAACTCCATTGAAATTCTGCGTCCCGACCTTCTTGTGCTAGTGCTGATCCCGGTAGTGGTCTTGCTCTTTCGGAGCCGCTTCTGGCGCCGCTCTGTGGAGCATCCCCTGACGGATCGCTTGGCCGGTTTCGGTTTTCGGAAGCCTCCCTACTGGCTCTACATTCCCCGTCTGATCGAATGGGTCATTATCTTGCTTCTTGTGGGAGTGTTCATTCAGCCGGTATTGCCGATCGGGCAGAGGCAGACCACCGTTCGTGCCTTGGATTTGGTTCTTTGCATTGATTTGTCCGCCAGCATGCAGAAGAGCGTTGAGGGCCCGTCGGAAACGGTCTCGGCCTCTTCCGATCCAGGGTTGACCCGCCTGGAGGCGGTCAAGCAGGTCGCTCTGGACTTCATCCGCAGTCGACCCCAGGATCGGATCGGGTTGGTGGTCTTCTCGGCCAACGCTTACCTGGTCAATCCGCTGACCACGGACCATCAGGTCCTCTCTGAATATATCGAGATGGTGGACGGGAATACGCTCATCGGCGAAGGTCTGACCTCTGTTGGAGAGGGTCTGCGCCTCTCCAACGATCTACTCTCCTATTTTGGCGCTGATAAGGACAGAGAAGGGAAGGCCATCATCGTCTTTACCGATGCGGAACACAACTACGGACGGAAACCCGACCGCCCTTTGGAAAGGGCCCGGCAAAACAAGACTCGAGTTTACTTTGTGGGCGTGGGAGTGCCCATTGAATCGGTCTTGGGCGCATTGACGGGTGTGGTTCGTGAGACGGGTGGAGACTACTTTAATGCTATGCACGTCGAGGAGCTAAGAGAAGTTTCCCGGCAGATCGATCGTCTGGAAAGGAATTCTGTACAAATCACCGAGTACCTTCGCAACCAGGCCCTCTCTCTGCCGCTTCTCATAGCGGCCAGCTTTTTGCTGGTGGTGGGTTGCGCTTTGAGAGCCTTTCCCAGCTTCTATGTGACCGGATAGCCCATTAGCCTGGACTATGCATAAATTCTCTACTGCAGCGCGGAAATCGTCCGTCCTGACTGCGTTCCGCTCGGTCAGCCTCCTCAACGTACTGCAGAGATTACGTTTGCGGGGGCTTCGGTCGCGTGTGGCGCAACGCACTCAGGTCGGCGCCTTCGTCGCTTCGTGACGAGAACCTATGCATAGGCCAGGCTGGGGTATTTGCAAACGGGGCCTTGGTCCTCTACAATTTCGGTTCGGGAAAGAATGACATCGTGAGCAAACACAGCAGGGTAAAAGTCACACAGACCAAGTCGGATGATCCCTTTGAGTTCACCGTCACGTTAACAGGGAGCGGGGGTGAAACTCATCATGAGGTCACCATGACCCAGTTCACTTACGAGAAGCTGACTGGAAGTCAGGTGAACCCTGCAAGCTGTGTACAGGCGGCCTTCGAGTTCCTGCTGGAACGGGAACCCCAGGAGTCTATTTTGACCCGTTTCGACATTACCGTAATTTCCACCTATTATCCGGCTTTTGAAACGGAATTCCCCGGCTATCTTCACTGACCTCCGAATGGTTCAGCGTGCCCGCAACGCCTTGAGAGCCGCTTCATGCAAATGACCGTTGGATGCAACGACTCCTCGATTTTGGTTTAGGAGGGGTCCCACTGAAAAATCCAGAGGTTTCCCATCCAGATCGGTGATTCGTCCACCTGCCTCTTCGATCACCAGAGAGCCCGCGGCTTGGTCCCAGATTTTCTCCCGGTAATTCGGATAGGCCGGGGAGAGAAGGCGAAAGAGCAAGTCACCCGTTCCCTCGGCCAGGACAGCATATTTAGCCTGGCTATCCATGAGCACAGGTTGGGCACGGACTCCCATGGCCCTCATCAGTGCATCCATTTGACCCACGTTGGTGTGTTCAGCCTCAAACGATCGCAGGAGGCGCGCTTGGGCAGGATCTTCACATGCAGATACTCGGAGTTTCTCAAACCCTTCAGGACCGGTTAAGGGTGTTCTCCAGCACCCTTGTCCCCGTACGGCGATGATCAGGGAGCCACCCTCCAGGTTGGGGCATGCCAGAGCGCCGATCTGAACTTCACTCTTTACCACCAGGGCCAGTGCCACGGCGTACTGGTCGCCCCGCAAAAAACCCTTGGTGCCGTCAATGGGATCCAGTGCCCAGAATCGATGGCCGGATTCTTTTCCGCCTCGATCGATCCACTGGTAAACCTTTTCCGAAGTGGCTTCAGGCACGCTGTGGGCCACGGATTCCAGCACCTGGTCCTGAATGCCTTGTTGTTGGGCACTGCGGAGCGTTGCGGAATCCTCTTCGGCCACCAGAGTGTCCTCCGGAAAGGCCATTTCCAGTGATCGTCCCAACAGAGCCTGAACAGCGAAATCAGCCACCGTAACGGGTGATTGGTCCTCTTTGGTCAGGGCGGCGGGAGCCATCTCCCGCTGTATTGTTTTGGCCAGTTGGGCGGCTTCTTTCAAGGCACCAACCGCAAACCCAATTTCAGGATGATCAAGATCAATCATTGTGCCCATCATCTTCTCACACTCGGTTATAAAAGATGTGGGTTGGTTCCATGTAGAGGCCGTTCTCAGAGCGGCGTTCAGGTTCCAGGTTCCAAGTTCCATGTCAGGGGGTCTGGGGAGGTGTCAGTTGTCAGCTGCTTCGCTTGCTCCTCGGCCCCATGACACACTACAATGTGGTACTTCCACGGTGGGCGTAGCTCAGTAGGTAGAGCACAGGGTTGTGGCCCCTGTGGCCGCGGGTTCGAGTCCCGTCGCCCACCCCAAACTCAAACTGTGCGCCCGTAGCTCAGCTGGATAGAGCGCCGGACTTCGAATCCGTAGGTCGCAGGTTCGAATCCTGCCGGGCGTACCATTATTTTCAATGACTTACAGGAATTCTCAATTTATGTATTTGGATCCGTGGGTGGATTTGTGTGTGAAAAAGCTTGGTGCTTCCTCAGGCAGGTGTTGTTGATCGTTTTCTGCAGCCCCCCAATAAATGATTCTGCCTGGATTCCCTCCGAAGCAGAGCAAGAACTTATCTCGCGCCTGTCCCAACCCCGATTGCCCGTTGAGTGGACAGTCCGGAAAAGGCAACATCATTTGCCACTCCTTCTACATCACTACGCAGGGCAGACGTCGACTCTACCGCTGCAAAGAATGCGGTAGAACCTTCTGCTCCACCTACGGAACGCCCTATGATCGCCTGCATAAGCCCCGGTCCTTATTTGATGAAGTCGTCCACATGTGTGTACACGGTGTTGCTATATCGGCCATGGCTCAAATAAAGCAGATGGCTTGGGGCACTGTCGCCCGCTGGCTTCAGTTAGCCGCGACGTATGCAGAACGGTTCAACAATCGGATGCTCAAGGGTTTTCTCATCCATGAACTTCAGGCCGACGAGATCAGGACATTTATTGGAAGCAAGAAACGGGTGATCTGGGTACTCACTACCCTTGAAGTGTGGTCCAGACTTTGGGTCTCCGTGGTGGTTGGTCCCCGCAACTTCCGACACATCAAGAGGGTGATTCTCAGCACCTTGCAGCGAGGCCTTATTCAACACCGCTTCTTGTTCACCACCGATGGGTTCGAGATGTATGAGTGGGCAGCGAAGAGATTACTCGTTGGCGTCTGTATTTTCGGTCAAGTCATCAAGAAACGCCGGGAAAACCGGGTGGCTCAGGTAGATCGTAGACTCCTTCTTGGGACGAATGCAGAACTGGAGGAAACCCTTTTTCACTCCGAGGATTCCAGCACCCTCGACACCAGCTTTATTGAGCGTCACAACCTACCCATCCGCCAGGGCTCAGCCTATCTGGGCCGTCGTACACCTTGCCACGCCCGACGCACTGAATTCTTGGTGGGCCACATGGCTCTCCTCACGACGTACTACAACTTCGTGCGACCACATATGGCTTTGAAGTTCGGTAAAACGCTAAGGACTCCAGCTTTGCAAGCCGGGTTGGCAAAGAAGAGGTTTTCCTTCCGGGAGGTGTTCACCAATCAACCGGCATTCTTTTTGTTTGTCTTGGTCGTGCTTGCCGCAAGGCATTGTAGATTTGAATTACAAATAGTCTCGGTTAGGCTCTGGGAAAGTGGTCAGGACTCAACAACACTTGCCTGAAGAAGCACCCAATTTTACAATCATGCCGAAATTTTCGATAGAGATGAAAAATGCCCGCCAGACAGCACCTCGCGAATTCACGACACCGCGAACACCGTCAAACGACGGTGGAAAAACGGTCCCGCCTGAGAAGGATGTTTTTTTCATTGTCGAGTGACTTCAAAAACCGTGAAGCGGGGGGCCTTGTTCTCATCGATCATTCCCCAGATCTTCTTGAATCCAGAAGAATTGCTGAATTCATTGATCCGGTCCTGAAAGGCCGTGACTCCAAGCGTCTTTCGGTAGACTTCATCGAAAAGTACGAAGTGGAAACCCTGCTGCCTGAGCCAGGATGCCATGGCATCGGCGGTCATGCTCTTGTGCGTTTCCTGAAAGTCCCAAACCTCGCGTTTCCAGAACGGACATTCCCTGTCATACCCAATGATATGGTCAAAATGGGCATCCCCCGACAGGGGGTAGGCGGCTCCGGGAGGAAACTGAGATCCGAACTTCACATACCCTGCAGTTTCAATTTCATTCATGAACATCTTCGGCTCCCAGCGGCTGAGGTTGGAATAAAGCCTCCAGGGGAGGGATGTCATGATGGCGAACAGAAAGACGGATCCCAGGATAATCCAGCCACCTTTTCGGTAGCGGAACCGTCCGAGACCCTCGACGAGTCCGAGTGATGCCAGAAATGAGGCGACAATGGCGAGGGACATCCAGAAGCGCCATTCATCGAATCTGATCGGAAGATGGGGCCCCAGGACTCCTGCCACATTGAAAGCCGTCCACCCCAGTAAGGCGGCGCGCCACCATCCCTCCGGTGAGAAGGCCATCCGTTGAAGGCAGAGTCCCATTCCCAGCAGCGCCAATAAGGCAAGACCTACCCCAAGCCCCTGGGGAGCGGGAAGGCCCTCGCCGAACGGCGGCACCAGTACCGATTTCAGTGTGATTTCGTACTTGGCGGACCCGACAATAACCCAGGGGTTTTGAGCGACACTGTCCCCCCACCAACGGGGGCCAGCGCGAGCCTCTCTGTAGTTCGACAGGGCACCGGCCAACTCCTTGACGCCTCTGTAGCGCACCACCATGGGCCCACACCACAAAAGGCTCAACGCCACCCCTAAAATCAGAACCGCGAAGACACGCTTTCCGGAATGGCGGCTCCGTCCAAACGCGGCCAACCCCATGATGCCACCCATGACCAATATTCGGACGGCGGAAGAAATACCCCCAAGTAACACGCCACTTAGCAGAATGGCCGCGGGCCATTTCCACCGGGGGTCATCCATGGCTTGGACCATGGCAACCAATGCGGCCAACCCCAGGCTCAAGCTGTAGGAATGGGCCCAGATGTGGTGGGTCAAATGGCTTGGAATCACGGCCAAAAACAAGGCCGCCAGAAGCCCGATGCGCGAATCGCCGGTCATGCGCCTAACCAGGAAGTGAAGGAGTGGGATGCAAAGGGCCGGGAAGAAGCACCCGATGAGCTTGACGGCGTGAAACACCGAGCCTGACAACCAGGTCACCGCCGCTCCGACAAGGTCGAACGCCGGCGGATAGGCATCCGTGTAGTGAAGAATGTTCATTCCGGCGAACGGCTCATCCAAGGAGCCCGTGTCTAAAATGTACCGAATGGTAACGGTGTGCTCCCACCCATCGAGCCCTCCAATCCAGGGATCCCGGTAGGCACCGATGAGATACACCGAGAGAGACACAACTCCCAGGCCCAATGCAGCCGCATCCCAGTGGTCGTGATGAAAGGGCCGCCCGTCCACCCACCAGGTGCGAAACGTCAGCCCCATCAGTATCAGACCCAGAACCAACGGAATCCAGGTGATCACCGGCAATCCGAGAAGCCAACCAAAAATCAACAGCAGTGGAAATAGCGCCAAGCCGACAGAAGTCGTTACCAGCATGCCTTCAAGGGAGGCCGGAGAACGCGTCCCCTCTTTGGGTATGAGAAAGCGCCCCAATCCGTAAGCTGCAAAGAGGAGAAGAATCGTACTGAGAACCGGCATTCAGTCGCCTTGTACGACTCGGGAAATCGGGATGGGAGCCCCGGGATTTTCTCTGGTGACCACCCCGATCAAAACCGCACGTTTTCCTATTTTGGGGGCTCCACTGGAACCGGTTCCCTGAGCGTCTGAAGAGTCCACCGAAACCCGGCGCTTCCCGGGACCAACCAGGAAGGTCCCCTGAGCGTCCTTCACCACGGTTCCATCGATCAAGACCTGAACACCCGAATATTCACGGAGATGGCGTGACAAACGGCCGACCGTCACCGGCTCAAGGGTTCCCGATGCCACTCGTTCAACGATGAAACGAGGTCCTTCGGGCCGGACTTCCACGATCCCTTCCACCCCAACGGGCTCCCCATACGGGAGAGCTTCAAACAGGGCCTTGTACACCGCATCGTCGGGCGGGCTCAATTCGATGGCCCGGCCCCCAGCCGCCAGCATGCTCCGTACGCGGCGTTCGAACTGACCGGTCACCATGACGCGCCCCTCTATAAACTTGCTGGGGTCCTCCATGAGAGTTCCCAGGTGAATCAGAGGTGTAGGAGGGCGAAGATTGGAATCGACCCGAATCCCTGAAAGCATCTGATTTAAAACATCCCGCCCGGCCTGATACGCCGTTTTCGGACAAACGAGCTGTAAATAAACCACGCCATCCGATACGGGGCAATAAACGCAATCCTGATGCCACTCGAGTTTATTGCAGGTCAATAGGACTCTGCTGTCTCGTGCCCCAATCCCATCGACCCGAAGCTGTTTCACCGCCCCCCGGCGGTGCCAGGTATCCGGATACCGACCTTCCAGCCTTTCCTGAAACCCACCCCTATCGAGAGGGTGTTCGATTCGAACACGTACCATGGTGATCAGGCGGTAGGTCTTGGTTTGTCCCCGTTCAATGGCCAGGGTCAGCGCCCCCCGTTCAAGACCGATATTGCGCTTGAATCCGGCCGGAAGGGGAACACCAATTCCATCAATTGTTTCGGATTCTGCAGCAGCGACCCCGGGGATCCCTGCTAGAACCAACCACACTGCACCTAAAACCACGCGCCAGCGAGTTACCATGAGCCTCATAATAGTTTCCGTCCGCGACGATTTTCCAGAATCATCCGGGAACCTTCCCATGTCTTTCCGTATATACAGGTAACACACCGTTATCTTAGAAGGTTCTCACCCACCATGCCTCAGGAACCCATTCCCGAAATTTTCCTCCTGGCCCTGCTTCTAACATTTTCTGAACATTCCTGGTTGTTTCCTCCTCGTCTGTCAAACATGCATTCTACTGCGGTCTGCGATATAGCAGGTTCGCATGCCTTACTATAAAGACGCTTACGATATGGCACTTATATTCATTGTCGCACTTGTCACGTTGGAAGCTCAATCTGACAATCTCTCGGCGGGTACTAGACCAGAATCGCGCTCTTGTTGCCTCACGTAAAAATCTATCCCAAAGGGTATTTGTTGCCTCATTAAAAATCTATCCGAAAGGGATTGCACAAGTGGTGGTGAAAAGCACCAGCCAGAGGAGTGGCAACCCCTTGCTCAACACCCGCAGCCTGCAGCAAGAGAAAGATTTTCACATCCAGCCCGCTTCCCATCGTTTCTTCTGCTCAGGAGTCAGTTTGAGCAAAAGGCAATTCTGAAGCCAGCCGATCTGCCGTGCCAGCTGGGCCGGATTGAGCTTCTCATACTCTTGGGCCAGTTCCCGCTTGATCTTGCCCGCCACCTCAGGGGACTCGCAGATCCGCCGGTAGGGAGTTTTCGGCACATCATACTTTTTCCAGATCCGAGACCCTCGACGTTGCTTGGCCACCATCTTCATGACCGGCTTGAAAAAGTTGATCTGCAGTCGCAGCCGATCGTACAACTCGTTCACCAGCTCCAGTTCTCGCTCTCCCTCGTAGCGAGCATAACCCACGGCCCGCCGAACCACCGAATAGTTTTTTTGCTCCACATAAGGGTTGTCATTCTTGCGCGAGGGACGGGTTCGGCTGAAGGTGATCTTCTGCTGCTCACAAAAACGAATCAAGTGTTGGTTGATGAACTCGCTGCCGTTGTCCGAAGCCATCCCCAGCCAAGGGAAGGGCGAGCGCTTCTGAAGCAGCTTCATCGCTTCCAGGACCCACACCTGGGCCTTATTGCGCACCGCTCGGACCTCTGTCCAGCCTGTGTACACGTCCGTCACATCCAGGGTTTGACAGTAATCCCCCCGCCCCTGGCCTCCCTCATGGCCCACCAGGTCCACTTCCAAAAAACCGGGGCGATCCTCTTGCCAGTCGGCGAAACGCTTGATCGGAATCTGGTGTTTGAGCAGCGTTCCCGGCTTGGTCCCACAGCGCCCCTTGAGCCGATGCTTGCGCCTCTCGGGCTCCAGCAGCCGATCGATGGTGGCGGCGCTGATCTGGATCAACCGCTCTCGCGTGCTGGCATCCACTTTGAGC
>JADFOI010000176.1 GCA_022562935.1 Acidobacteriota bacterium | reverse complement strand
CCCCCTTGGGAAATGGATGCTGGTCAACCGGCTGGCGGAGACGGGAGGCGTCATGGTGCATGCCCTGGGAATCGATGATGGAGGCCAGGGGAGGGTGTTTGTGGGACCCTCCGGGTCGGGCAAGAGTACCCTGGCCCGGTTTTGGGGTCGGCGCAAGGGGGTTCGGATCTTGAGTGATGAGCACCTGATCATCAGGCGTCTAGGCAAAACCTTTTTCGCTTATGGCACTCCCTGGCCGGGTATGGCCGCCCGCGTTTCCCGGGATCCGGTCGAAATCCGGCAGATTTTTTTCATTGAGCACCATCCAGAACATCGCCTACGAAACGAAACCCAGGGGATCTTAGCCAGTTCCCTGTTTTCCCAGCTGTTTCTTCCACGCTGGAACCACAGGATCATCGACTCCGGAGTCACTGTGTGCCAGCAGCTGGTTCAAGAGGTGCAATGCCAAAGACTCGGCTTTGCCAAGGATCCGAGCGTCATCGATTTTGTGAGACAAGTCAAACCAGGAGGAAGAAAATGAATCAAAAGAAAGCATACGTATCACCCCAGGTCATCCGAGTCAAACTGGAGCCGACCCAAGCCGTGCTGAGTCAATGCCAGGTCGATGCAATAGGCATAAGTAATGCTGCTACAACAGGTTTTTGTGATCTTTCCAAGAACTGTAAGCAGAGACATTCCGGCGGGAACTCCGCAGCGACGTCTTAGTAATTCGTACTTTTCTTGATTTGGAGAAACTGATTATTCCCCAAACTCCTTATAGTCTCTGGACCTGTATGGAATCCCAAGTAGGGGCAAGCCGGTGGCTCGCCCCTACTGTTCTCGACTTTAAACAGGTTGCAGAACTTTTCCCGGGAAGGCAAAGATGAAGCAGGAAGACCTGAGATGGCTGGTTTGTCCCCGCAAGGAAGAGGCTCGTCCCTGCCACGGAACATTGCAGACCGAGCAGGCGATGAGCCATTGGGATGAAGATCCTCGAGAGATCCTGGAAGCGATCCTTCGATGTGATGGCTGTAAGACAACCTACCCGGTGGTGTGCGGCATTCCCATTCTCATGGATGAGCTCCCTCAATACCTGAGACGCAACTACTATTTTATGGTGGGGTCTTGCCGCGCACAGGGAAGCCTAAGTGACGAGATGCAGGCGGCCCTCCTGAATTATGTCCTGTTGGATTTAAAGACCGGTGAAGAGGAACTTTTTCCAACCGCAAGAAGATATACTCGCGAAACCCAACTCGATTTTCTCACCGAGATAGGGCCGTATCTCTGTAACCATTATGACGATCTCGGTTCTGCCGTAAAACCCTCCAATCCGCTGTACGAATTCCTGAAAGCCTACTCCACCCGCAATCCCCACGCGATCTTAGAAGATTTTGCGGCCCGCTGCAGCAATGGAAGCCAGGGCCTGGCGCTTGATATTGGCTGCCACGTGGGAGGATTAACTGCCTTACAAGCTCAAAGGTCTCGCTTTGTCTTTGGAGTGGACGTCTCCTTCGAGAACCTGTTGCTGGCCAGCCGAATCCTTAAGGGACGACCGAAAAGGATGGATCGATACCGCCACTATCAGGAGGGCAAACAATATCATTGGCGAAGGCTTCATGCCCCAAGCTGCCAGAATATCGAATTCGTGGTAGCCACAGGAGGGAACCTGCCCTTTAAAGCCTCCAGTATGGATACGGTTTCAAGCTGCAACCTAGTGGATATCGTCCCGCAGCCCATGAAGCTCATGGATGAGAAGGTCCGGGTGCTGAAAAAGGGGGGACTGCTACTGCTCTCGGATCCCTATGAATTCTATGGGGTGATGTTCAAGAGACTTGAAACCCGGAGTCGAAAGTCCCCGTTGAGGATCATCAAGCAGAGAATGGCAAACCAGATTCGAATCGTCCAGGAGGAGGATAACGTGCCTTGGGTCACCCAGAAGTACAATCGGAGCTACATGATTTACTACAACCACTGTTTGGCTGGAATCAAAGGCTAGGGCACTCCCAAAGGAGAGAAATGACAATTCCACGGTATGAGGGACTGGGAATCGAGAGCATGGGAAACTCGGAGTTCTTCTCAAGACTGGAGAGCCGAGCCTTTGAGAAAAGGATTCCCATTAAGGCGACGGTGGAGTTGACCTATGGCTGTAACCTGCGTTGTGTCCATTGCTACAATCCCACCCACAAGGCCAAAGGGGAGCTCTCGACTCAGGAATTCTACCGCATTATCGATGAGTTGGCCCAGGAGGGATGTTTCTGGATCACCTTTACGGGGGGGGAGATGTTTACGCGCCGGGACACCTTCGACATCCTCACCTATGCCAAGAAAAAGGGCATTGCCATCATCCTTCTCACCAACGCCACCCTGATCACCCCTGAGAGGGCCGATCGGATTCAGGCCCTTCAGCCCTGGAGAGTTGACATCTCCATCTACGGTGCCACCCCAGAAACCTACGAGAGGGTGACCGGGATTCCGGGATCCTTTGGGAGGTTTCTGGAGGGTGTCGGGCGGCTGCGGGAACGCCAGGTGCCCCTTCTCATCAAGATGCCTGCCATGACGCTGAACCAACACGAGGTCCAGCAGGCCAAGGCCCTGGTCGAGGGATGGGGAATCAAGTTCATCTACTCCTCAGAGATCACCCCCCGGCAGGATGGTTCTCTGGAGCCGCTGCGCTATCGGATCAGCCCGCAGGATGTCATCCAATTGGATCAAACCATCTTGGGGGAATGGCAGGAAGAAGGTGAAGTGGAGAAAGAGTGCGAGGCAAAGGAAGGGCTTTTTCGCTGCGGGTGCGGTAAGAGTTCCATGGCCGTGACCCCTTATGGAGAGATGAACCTCTGTACAAACTTTCCTGTTCCTCAATACAACCTGCGAACTGGGAGTGTCTCCTCGGGCTGGAAGGCCCTGGTCGAATGTGTTGACTCAGCTCTCCCCAGCCAGGCTTATGAGTGTCCAAGTTGTGATGTGCGAGATTATTGCCGCCAGGGCCCAAGGGATGCCCTGCTGGAGAGGGACGATTTCAGTCCCTGTCTTCCCTACTTCAAGGAGTTGGCAAGTTCAGAGAAACAGACCTATGAGACAAAAGACTCAAGGCCGTACTGAGGGTGCCATGGAAATGGAGAAAAGTCGAAGTGCGGTCCCTGATGTCAGGGTCGCTCCCACACTTCAGGCCGAGGCCATCAGGCAACTCTTCATCAATCTGTTGAGGGAGGGCCATGTGATCCGTTCCTTGGCAGTAGGGGCTAGTATGTCCCCCTCCATCAAAAAGGGAGAGCTTTTGATGGTCAAACCCATGGCGCTTGAGGAAGCGGAAATCGGAGAGATCGTGGCTTTCCGCAGAGACGAGAGTCAGAGTGTACTGACCACCCATCGCGTGATCCAAAAAGGCAAAGAGCGTGGCCGACGCTACCTCATTACCAAAGGAGACCGGAATCTCTATCGAGATTTCCCTCTTTCTCCCCAGGATGTTCTCGGCAAGGTGGTGGGCATCGAAAGAAAGGGTCAACTGATTTCTCTGGAGACCCCTTTTTACCGTCTGCGCGGGTACCTGAAGGCTCGGTTGTCCCTAGGATTGTGGATCCTGGGCGTGCTCAAGCGGAAGATCCGGCTCCTCGGCGAGTCGGGGCAAAACGGCAAAGATGAGTAATCAAAAGACAGCTCTGAACAAGAAGGATCTGAAAAATTCGCTTCTGTTAAGAGGTATCGACCTCGAACCCGTTCTAGACCTCTTGGAAGCCTGTCCGGTGCGTGAGCTCAAGGAAGGTACCGTGCTGATTCACGCCGGGAAGCCCAATCGCTTTCTCTACTTGGTCCTCTCCGGTCGCCTCCGCATTCACGTCGAGAGTCTTGACCTAGAGCCCATTGCCGTCCTGGAACCTGGAGAAATCGCCGGCGAGCTCTCTCTCATTGATAACCAAGTGACTTCGGCCTCCGTTGTGGCCCACGAGGATTGCCGCCTGCTGGAACTGGACGAAAAAACCATGTGGTCCCTTGTTGAGGATTCACATGCTGTCGCTCGTAATCTTCTCTTTATTCTTTCGCGGCGATTGCGT
>JADFOI010000069.1 GCA_022562935.1 Acidobacteriota bacterium | reverse complement strand
ATTAAAAAGCTACTTATTGAAGCCTTGGAAAGAACAGGTGATAGCCCTGAAGACGTCAGATGTATGTATTCTAGGAGGTGGCTGGATTACAAAAAAGATCTGGAGCCCACGATGCCGAAAAGCTCGGCGGCTGATTTACCTGAAGGTGAGTTGAGTGTCCTCGTCTGCTATGGCAAGGAGTACGTCTATGAGCTTGTCGAGAAGGGCACTGAGAGCAAAATCAAAACAACTCCAAAATACTGAACTGCGGAGGCCTTGAGCCGTGAGGCATGAGCAACACCATACTCAGTTTGGGTGCGTATAGGGTGCAGAAAGTGCGGTTATCTTCCGCGTCTCTCCACGTCTCGCATGGTGCAGTGCTGGAAACTTAATGAATACAGTACCCGGAAGCTATTCAGGAGTCAGATTCAAGGGTCATATCACCTTCGCCAGGGTCCCATTAACCAGTTCGTCCAGTTCGACCTTTCCACCTTCTCTGAACTGGAGCATCCATTCATCCAGTTCGGACTTCTTGAACAGCAGCATCTTTGAGCCGACACGGTAATGGGGAATTTCATCCAACCGGTCCCGGATGGTGCGCGTTGAAATACCCAAATACTCGGAGGATTGCTTTAGGGTGAAGTATCGGTCTTGAGCCAGGTAGGCCAGCACTTCACGGACACTGATCAGCCTCTCCTCGATGCGTTCTTTTTCTGCTACTGTCCACATTTGACCCATTTAGAGGTTGTCGAATCTTGTCGGTTTTGGAGAAGAGGTCCAAGGGGGCCTTAGCGCATTATTGGAACCTCTTTGATACTCTTGGCTCAAGGGGTTCAAGAAGAGGTTCAAAGGGGTCCAAAGAGGTCCAACATTTACATAGAGCAGGTCCATTTTTCCCCCTTTCGGGTCGCCTTGACTCCCAATGTTTTTCTAGCGCGTTTTAAGGTTGAAATTGAAATATTGAGTTGCTTACGGTGTCTTTCCATCACTTGAGAATCGACCGGGCCATCACTAAGCATCTCTTTAAGAAATTCAACAGCCTCATCAATAGAGGAGGCCTCGTCGGGGCTGGATTCAGGTGCCAAAACCTCTCCGGCGGTAATTTGCGAGTTTCCCGTCCAATAGAAAAGGCCCTCTCGGATCTCAAAGCCCAAAGCCTGCCCCTGCCCGCTGAGGTTGTGTTTGATGTGCAGGAGTACGCTCTTCGTTACGTCTGGTTCCTGGTTGTTTGGATCTGCGCCCACCAGCAGGACTGACCGGGCTGCTGCCGTCAGGTCGATGGACCCAATTCCACGATAAATGCTTTTCCCGCGGCTGCCCTTCGTCAGATGCCGGATCCCCACAATGGCGGAGTTATGCTTCTCGGCTAAAATGGCCAGTCGGGACATGATCGCCCTGGTGTGATTGGCAGCGTTGATGTCCCGTTTCTCTCCGACGAAAGCAAAGAGCGGGTCCAGAATAACCAGCCCCGGCGAGAGATTGCACATCTCCCGATCCAGCTCCTCGAATCCTTCATCATCGAGCGTCAGTGGTTTCCAGTTCTTTAGTTCCTCTTCGCTTGCTGGCGCCCAGGCAGAGATGAGATCCAGGTTCACGAGATTTCGCAGGTCTTCACCGGAGCCGTTTACGACATCCTTGCTGATATCTTCGAGGTCTATCAAAAGCCAGACGAGTATGACCAGGCGGAAACATTGTTCCGGGTCGGGAAGCACATGACAGCTCTGGTCGTGCTGGCTCTTTTGCAGGGACCAGAGAAGAATGCAACCTACCAGGATATTGCCCAAGCGATGATCCAGATCGAACCAGTGGATGAGTGGAAGCAGTTTATCGAGAACCAATTCACCCAACGAGAGGTCTTAGGTGGCCCGGCAGGCCTGGCCGCTGAGAAGGCACAGAGTCTGGATTGGGACAAATGCTGTGGAACACTGAAACACCCGGATCATGTGAAGGACACTGAAGCGGCTATTAAGAAAGCCTTGAAAAAGAAATAGCTGGTCCATCCTTCCCATTGCCTTTACCTCCCTCCACGCGTAACAATTAGGCAAGAATCCTTTATTACAGTTTAGAAGGGATGTCACGAGACATCCCACCGAAGAACATAGGAGCGGTTTGTGATTAGCAAAAGGACTATTTCCCGTTACAAAATTCTGTTGATGCTACTGCTTACTCCTGCCTGGAGCTTGGCCCAGGACGCCGAAGAACCTTCTCTGGCTGAGGTTGCACGCAAAGAGCGTGAGCGCAGAGCCAACATGAAAACGGAAGCGCAGAACCCGTCGACTCAAACCACGCCCACCGGAAGTCCGAAGAGAAGCCGGTTGTTTGTTCACATGCTCTACGGCGTTGCACTAAACCAGCGCGACGATCAAGGCATTCTTCTGAAGAAACCCGACCACATAGGTAATGTCATTATCGGCTTCAAAGAAAGCGCCACTTGGGAGATTGATGTCAGCTATTATGTTACGACAACCACGGTCTTCAGGCTGGGTTATCAGTTGGCCAATCTCGACTTCGGGGATCAGTTTACGGACACTCAGATCGCCACTGCGCGCTATTCTATGCCCAAGCTGGGTATCTTCTATTATTTACCTTTCATGAACCGCAAAGTGAACGTAGGTTTGGGACTGTTGGTCGGATGGCCTCATTACAAGTTCAGGGTATCCACACAAGAACCCAAGACAGTTTCTACACCATTCGGAACTTTAGGACCAGGGCTGGACCCACGACGGATCCGAGAGATTTCTTCGACTGGCGGTTTCCAGATTGGGTACGCGATGGAATTTCAGGCTGTGGCTGATTCGGGTGTGTTCCTGGGCTTTAGCTGCTCTCAAATGATAAGCAACGGGGAGATCACGATCGAAACCGAGTCTTTCTCCAATTTTGAATCTGGCTTCGCGCACTTCGTACCAACGGTGCTGGGGGTTACACTGGGCTACCGGTTTCCTTGAATTGCTTGTGTCTGGATTCCACAATGCCGAGTCAGAGTACCTTCGCTGGCCACCACCACTCCCGACGACCCTCGCTTCCACGACCTGCTGCGGCGGATGAACCTGGAGCCGTGAGCGAGCTGTGGCAAGACCATGGATGGTCGTCAGTGCCTCACCCTTACGGCACATTCAGGGGCTGAAGTATAACCTCGCCAGCGCGGCCAAAAGTGATGAAAATCGGCACTTTTATTGACTCGTAGAGGGCCGGGGACTACACCCTTGGATGACTTGTGGGAGGATGATCCATACCGACTTCTGCAAGCTGCCTTCCCTAAATTCTCTGTCAGCGGCAGGAGCCTCTACCCTCGCACCGCGATGCATCGTTCCATCGCCCCCTGCCCTTTTTGCATTGCCTTTAACCCCCTCCGCGCGTAACATTGGGAGCAACTGCATTGCACAGCGAGGGGAGTTGAACGGTCGGCACGACCATTAGCCATTACAAGGTTCTTGAAAAGATCGGCGAAGGCAGCAACCAGGATATGACCCGATGCATTGGGAGTGGGTTTTGACTCCACCTGAACTGAATGTCTTCCAACGCAAAAACTCCTCACGTGCCCCCAGCAAGCTGTATCTGGTGGTGCTGTTGCTCTCCTTTTCCAGTGGACTTGCGCAAGACACTGTAGTGATGACGTCGGATCCCACAGGTGTCACGATTGAGGTGAATGGGCGTGATCTCGGTACTACGCCCTTTGTCTGGAAGGTGGGTAGCCACGCGCTTAATCGGACGAAGAGTACGATTTTCTCACGACTCCTCGAGGAGCCGCAGGTGCTGGGGCTTTCAAAAGAGGGTTATATATCGAGGAAGGTTGACATTACGGGCTCTCCAATGGTGTCTCCGGCTACCCGTACCTACTACGTCATTCAATCGACTTCTTTTCATTTCAAACTCCATGAGATAAAAGAGTTCGTTGCCAGCGATCTTGACAAGATCGAACCAGAAGACCCGACTCCGGAAGAACGAGCTCCAACCGCTGATGTCCCCAGTGCTCAACGGGCAATGGACGCAATAATTCGAAACGACACAGATACGAAAGATCAAAGTGAAGTGAGCAGCTTGATGCAGGCAGCCTATCAAGGTCGGACCGACACGGTCCAACTCTTGCTTTCCAAAGGCGCAAAAGCAAATACAAAGGCAGGTGATGGATGGACCGCCTTGATGTTCGCCGCATCAGCAGGTCACAGCGAAGCGGCACAGGCCCTGCTCGATGCAGGTGCCAAAGTAGATGAGCAGACCCAAAGTGGGATAACCGCCCTAATAGTAGCGGCGACTGAAGGCCACAGTGGGACCGTCCGGCTCTTGCTTGCTGGAGGCGCGAAGACAGAGGCGAAAGATATCAGAGATGCCACAGCCTTGATATGGGCAGCGTTAAAAGGCCACTCTGACATCATTCGAATCTTACTGGAGGCCCGTGCAGATGTGAATGCAAAGGGTATGATGGAGGAGACCGCCTTGAAGTTCGCCGCATCAGCAGGTCACAGCGAAGCGGCACAGGCCCTGCTCGATGGGGGTGCGAAGGTCAACAG
Source organism: Acidobacteriota bacterium (assembly GCA_022562935.1). Taxonomy (GTDB): domain Bacteria; phylum Acidobacteriota; class UBA6911; order RPQK01; family JADFOI01; genus JADFOI01. The sequence goes on along the minus strand of JADFOI010000069.1, from coordinate 14,189 downwards.
GAAAAGCAAGGGTGGCTTGAGAGCATTGATGTTTGCAGCGCAGGCGGGGCATACCGATACCATCCGCACCTTGTTGGAGGCTGGCGCGGGAAAAAATGCAAAAAATGATGCTGGCTGGACAGCCCTGATGATGGCAGCACGTGAGGGCCACACTGAGACTGTTAAGCTTCTGGGGAACTCAGGTGCGAACGTGACTGCAAAAACCAAGAACTTTCATACGGCCTTGATGATGGCGGCAGAAAACGGGCACACCGAGACCGTGGGGGCCTTGCTTGCTCGTGGCGCCAACGTGAACGCAAGAGCAAAGGAAGCATTGGCCCACTTTATTGCTGAGTTGGTTTCGAGTGGGTTTGGTGGTCCACCCGCTTCCTGGGACGGGGTGGGTGAAACGGCTCTCATCAAGGCATCAGTCCAAGGGCACACCGACACGGTAAAGCTTTTGCTGGAAGCAGGTGCCAAGACCAACACTCAGGACCATGTCGATTCCACGGCCTTGATGAAGGCTGCCCTTGGAGGTCATTCCAAGATTGTGAAAGCCTTGCTTGACGGTGACGCCAAGGTGAACTCCAAGACCAAGCAGGGCGAAACCGCCCTGATGATGGCGACGATAGCGGGCGATCCTGGCAGCCTGCGAGCCTTGCTGGAGGCGGGCGCTCAAGTGGATGCCAAAGACAAAAACCACGAAACCGCCCTGATGATGGCGGCCACAGTGGGTGATGCTCGCAGCGTAAAAATTTTGCTGGAGGCGGGTGCTCAGGTCAAGGCCAAAGATAAGAAAGACCGCACTGCTTTGATGAAAGCGGCAGAGGCAGGGGACGCCCCCAGCGTGCGAATTCTGCTGGAGGAAGGTGCTCAAGTGAACGCCAGGGATAAGAGCAATCGGACAGTCTTAATGATGGCGGCAAAGGCGGGGGACACCCCCAGTGTGAGAGCCCTGGTGGAAGCTGGAGCGAACGTGAACGATAAACGTCAAGGGAACGAGACAGCCCTTCTCATAGCGGCCGTTGAGGGTCACAGCACAACAGTGCGGACCTTGCTGCAGCAAGGCGTGGAGGTGAACCCAAAGGGCCAGACCCCCTTAATGCGGGCGGCATTTAGAGGCCATATGGATACCGTGCAAGTTTTGCTGGAGTTCGGTGCGGATATCGAGGTAAAGGATCAATCGGGCCAGACCCCCTTGATGTGGGCGGCATACAGGGGACATCTAGAGATCGTGCGGGGTTTATTGGAGGCAGGTGCCCAAGTAGATGTGAAAACTAATTATTTGGGCGAGACCGCCTTGATGCGGACGGCACGTGAGGGCCACGCCGATGTCGTGGAAATTCTCCTGGCGGCGGGAGCCGAGGCGAAGGCCCAAGATCAGTCGGGACAAACCGCCCTGATGCAGGCTTCGTTTGGGGGCCATCGTGAAATCGTCGTCGCTTTGCTCGAGGCTGGCGCCGACGTCAACGTGAACGACTCGGAGGGCAGGACGGCACTCATGCTTGCGAAGAATACTGGCCGAAGCGAGATCGTGCAATTGCTCAAAGAAGCCGGGGCTCAGGAATAGGTTAAACGTCGTCCTGAACTGGTTCGAGGAACTCAAGCGCCTGGTCCCAACGGGGGGAGTGACCGCAAGATCAGGCTCCATATGGTGGCTAGAACAGCCCCATCTATCTTTCGGATTAGTATATAAGCCAGTTGATCTTGCCTTCTAACCCATTAAAGTTTAACAACTTAGGTGAACACTGGGTCAGCGGCGGCACAGAAACTTTTGGGAGATAAGGGCCCCCTATCCAAAAATGAACCGGACAGCAGTGATGTTAAGGGCAAAATTGATATTCCCTGTGAAAGAAACGCCCGTCATTGTCTCGCCCCTGCGGTGGAACAGCGCCCGACCCTCCAGTCCCCAGACGGGCGAGAACCCCCCCATACGATTATCTCGTGCGGGTTATGATGGCCCCGATGAGCGCCGCAATACCGCCAGCTGTCATCACTATCCCCATCGTTTGTATTTCGGAGCGGTTCAGGCCGGGTTCGCAGTGACTAGAATTCGGAGGATGTGTGTGCGGTTCGGGATTGGGGTCCGGGACGCACCGGGGGTCTGAGGCAGTGGCGTATACTACGGGGCCGAGGCCGGTCGCGAGAAGTCCTATGACTAAAAACCCTATACACGTGTCCTTGCAGCGCTTTTGGGACTTTTGATTCTGCTTTTGATTCTGAGCACTTTTATTGGGTGGTTGATTGAAGAAGATCATTGAATCTCCAACTCGCTCTCTCCAAGCGGAGTTGTACAATCGTTTCTGTTTTACGGAAAATTCTGCAGCCAACTCCTGCCAAGGTGGCACTGGAGACTCCGAGAAAAACGGGAAATCTTTATGCTTTCTGGTCGGTACCTCAACCGACTTGCCGAAGGTTCTATCAAGGGAAAATGAGAACGTTGTAGTTTTGTCCCGCTGATCAGACGGCTGGCGGTTGCCAGATCCAGCCAAAATTGGAAGTGGAAGAAGGAAAATAATCAGAATAAGAGTACTTACTTTGCGCATTTCCGACCACCTTTCTGGAATAGACTTTTAATGGGAATCTTGTCGTTTGTCAAAAGCCGATATCGGTAACGCTTCCGGGATCCAGGCGGCCTTTCAAACAAAAGAGCGCGAATATGCCCAAGAAGCCACCCCCCTTCCCATTCCTGGCTCAGGCTATGTCGGCAGACTCGAAATCCGCTGAGGCCAAGCCCATCAAGCATTTGCTGTCCGTGGGGTTCCTCACCGTAAAGACCGCGCAGGTACTGATAGGTGTCGTCGGGTGGGGTCGCCGCGTTTTTCAAGCACTGCCGTCTCTTCATGTCTGTCGATCGCCACGCTGAGGATACGGTAGCCAGCATCAGCCAGCTTATTAAGTTGGTCCAATTTGATTTCAACTACACGGTAGCCCAGGTCAGCATCGGACGTGGAATCCTGCTCTTTCAAGCCAGAGCTCAGAACAAGCAAAAAAAACGGTGATTCCTAGGATAAAGCCGCGTCTCACTGTCTTCACGCCCTTCCTTGGAGGCCTCGCTGTTTGTACGGACACCTCATACGTCCGTGTGAGTCATTCCACCTTTTGGCGACGCCATTCAAGCGGACCAGAAAACGCTTCCTCGTCCTCCGCATACTTCAAAAAGAACGCCCGTAGTTCATTGGTCGAGGCTTTTAGGATAATGGTGTATTCCCCACTCTCGTGTTCGATATTGGCTTCTCCCGACTCGGTTTTAAGTCTTAGCTATTCAGGGTCGAGAAACCAAGTATGCAAAGCATCCCCGTCTCTTTCTATTCGAAGAAAAGTGTGCTTTCGCGCAGCCTCTTCCTCACCCTTTGTTGGATAGATGTCTACGAAGAGGGACTCACCCAGCCGCATCAGATGAAGCTCAAATTTTGTGGATGGAAGCGTGAGGGCGTAAGCTTTATCTCCCGACTTCTCGACCGTGAGATCCAAGTCGAAGGAGAAGTCGAGCACTTCAAGATTGGGGGAATTCTGCTTCAGATACTTGCGCAGAATCTCGACGGAGGAAGCATCCACCCATATGCGGATATGTTTACCAGCCTTCGTTTTTTCACTGAAATGTATGGTGTAGCCCTGATCAGGAAAATCTTCGAAGATCAGGAAATAAAAGAACCATTCAAGAAAATTTCCGAAGATCCGGAAATAAGAATCCGATTTAAGTCGGATCACTTTTTCAGGAGAAATCCTGAAGTTATGGCTTGGGGGCTGTTCTCTGAACTCGAAAAGATCCTTTCCCAGAAGTAAATTGGCTTTCTTGTCACGAGTCCACCAGTGCCGGTGTATTATCGGAATCTCAACGGGCGTTGACAAGTCTAAAGGGCCTACGGGTTCCCTGGTAGCGTGACCTGTTGCCCATGTCCATGTGCCCAAAAGTTCCTTGTCGAAAATTAGATCCACTTCTGTGTACAGAGGCTGCACAGATTGAACACATCCCGTGAGGAGTGCCGCAATGACTATTGGCAGCAAGATGGTCTTCCACATTTTGAATCCCTTTTGATAAAGATGATTAGCGTACCTTTTCAGGGCCATCTTTTCCTCCTAGAGACTTTTTGTTGACGTCTTTTCAATGAATCGAACGTTTCTAACCCATTACTAAAGCAACACGGCTAAAACGTTACATCGATCACATCACCGAACAGACACTCCATCACCGTGCAATCCTTTACCTTCGGGTGCCTTTAACCGAACCCAACCTAGCTCGTTACCAGATGAATGAGGTTATGACCATTCCCAAATGTTTCGTTTTTAGAGTCATCACTTTTGCTCCTGTTCTTTATCAGCCTTCGATAAATTGACCGTTCAATTCATTACCCATCATGGTCTGCCCGAAAAAAGCTCCACCAGGGTTAAAGTCATCGGTGGAAAGTAGGTAATCACCAGAACTCCCGCCATCAGAATCAGCCAAAAGGGCACAATCGAGCGAAAGACAGTCGTGAGAGGCTGGTTGAACCGGTAGGCGGACAAGAACAGGTTCTCCCCCATGGGAGGGGTCAGGTAACCCAGCTCCAGGTTGGCCAGAAAGATGACGCCCAGATGGACCGGGTTGACGCCGTAGGCTGCAGCAATCGGTGTGATCAGGGGTACGATGACGAAGATGGCCGAGTAGATGTCCATCAGGCCGCCGACAATAAGTAATAAGATGTTGAGTGCCAGCAGGAATACCAAGGGAGATTCGATGTGTGACTGGACCCAGGCCAACGTCTGCATGGGAATTTCTGCCTGGATCAGATAGTTGGTAAACCCCAGCGCCATACCCAGAATGATCAGAAAGCCTCCCACCAAGGTTGCCGACTCGATGGCTATGCGAAGGGTGTCCTTGCGAACATTGAGGTCTTTGTAAATGAAGCACTCGACAACAAACGCGTAGAGGACGGTGATAGCCGACGCTTCCACCCAGGTGGTAAAGCCCCCAATGATTCCGACCAGAATCACTACCGGAAGCAGGAGTTCCCACTTGGCTTCCCAAAGGGCTGCCACTGCCTTTCGGAGATCGAATGGCTGACGCTCAATGCCGCTGACAACACCCTGACGGACGCCCCAGGCGGCAACCAGCAGGATGAGCAACACGCCGGGTAGGAGTGCCCCGAGGAAGAGATCTGCGACCGAGACTTTGGCTGTCACGGCGTACAAGATGACGGGAAGGCTCAAAGGAAGCAGCAGTCCGATGGAACCTGAGACGGTCACCAGTCCCACTGAGAAGCGTTCCGGGTAGCGGGCCTGGCGCATAACGGGCAGAAGCAAGCCTCCCATGGAGAGAATCGTCACGCCCGAGGCGCCTGTCAGAGGCGTGAAAAAGGCTAGCACGAACGTCGTCATGATGGCCAGGCCGCCTGGGATCCATCCAACCAGGGCCGAGAAAAGCTTCACCAATCGCCGGCTGGCTCCACCTTCGGAGAGAATATAGCCACCAAAAGTAAAGAGCGGGATGGCGGGCAGCATCGGGTGTGCGGTCAGTCGGTAGACCTCCACCGGGACCGCGGCCACAGGCACGGCATCGTTCCAGAAGAACAGGAGCGCCAGCCCCCCGATTGAGGCAAAAATGGGCATTCCCAACAGGGTCGCTAAAACGATGGTGATTGCGATGGGGAGAACCAACCCGACATCCTGAAGCGACGGCGCAAATCCAAGTACGATAGGAAGTGCAAGCCCAAGGCCTGCCAACAGGCGTCCCCAGCCTCTGTCGGAGGCATGCCAGATGAGCCGAAAGGCTATAAGGGCAAGAGCAGCCGGCATGATGCACATCGCCGTCCAAACGGGAATTCCCATAGCCACAAAGGTGGGAGCTTCATATTCAAATCTCACCAGATCCAAGCTGGCCCAGGCAAGCCAGGCAGCCACCCCTGCACCTACTGCCCCGGTGAAGATTCGAACCGGGTTGCGGGCCGTTTCGGGAAGAACACTGAGGGTGGAAAGCGCCAGCATTCGATCCGACCGAGTGGCCAGCATGGCGCCCAGAAAAGCTATCCAAAGGGTCAGGTGCTCGACCAGGGGGATGGAGCCCGGGATCCCACGGCCGAAGAACTTGCGTCCGACGATCTCCAACACAGGAAGCAGTGCCATCGCCAACAGGACAGAGACCGAGAAGAGGTTCTCAAGTTTGTCTTTTCTGCTGTAAGAGTGTGTGGTTTCCATGGTTTGCCAGTCTCCCAAGTCCGAGTCATTGGCTTGAGCTTCTCTAGTTTGGGTTGGAAATCGGGTCGGCCTGTCGAGTTTGTTGTTGACTTCGGAACTCATTGCGCAGCCTCTCAACCTCGTCAAAGAGGTCTGCCGATACATAGCGGCCACGCAGCTTCGGGTAGGCATCCTTAGCCTCGGAAGACCAAGTGGCCAAGGCCGCCGCATCCGGCTTTACAATATTTAGACCCCGCTTGGCCATTGCCGAAACTGCATCTTGGTTCAGCTGGCGGATTTCGGTGAGCAGGCGCCGTCCGGCGCTACCAGCTGCCTCCAGCAGTTGCGGTCGCATATTGGCTGGAATGCTCTCCCAGGCACGGTTGCTAATGACCGTAGCTCCCACCAGCGGAGCCCATTTGACCTCAGTCATATTGGGGGCCAGGCGGGGGCCGAACCACTGCTCGACCATGGCATAAAGAGGGGGGCCCTGTACGGCTTCAATCAGGCCCGTTTGCAGGGCCGTCAAGACATCGGTGTAAGAAAGTGGAACCACCTGGAATCCGAAGTCCTTGTAGAGTTCTTCAGTTTCCGGATCCCCGGCCGAGGTGAGAAGCTTCATTTTACGAATGTCATCCAAGGTGGAAGCCGGCCACTTGGTGAAAAAGCGAACCCAGCCGGCATCTGCCCAGTTGAGGATCTTGAAACCCTTTCCCTGGAACATTCTCTCAAGTTGAGGGGCCAGGCGATCGCGTACGTAATCCAACTCCTCATAGGAGTCGAGCATGAGGGGAATCTGCAGGCACAAGATAGCCGGCTCGATGCGGGAGAGGCCATTTCCAGACACAGCCACGGCCTGAAGCTGACCGATTCGCATCTTGCGAATCATCATGGTCTCGTCCCCTAGAACGCCGCTGGGAAAGATTCTCAGAACGACCCGTCCTCTTGAAATTCTGTTCCAGTCTTGTTTCATCTGGAGCAGGGCGTCATGCCAGGCTGTGCCTTCGGGAGCCAAGGTTCCCATGTTGATAACGATCCTTCGACCTTGTGCCTGCAAAGGGATCGTTACTACCAGAAGCAACAACATCCATCGAAAAACGAACTTAGTCATTTGAAATCCTCCCCTCCGAGACAGAAGTGGTATCGAGAATCAAATCGTCCACTCGTTTGAGAAGCCAGTGGGCACGCTGCTGTGCCACGATGTTGGCCAGCCTCACTTCCTTATGCTGGTCCGGATCTATGGCCAGAGCTAGTTTGAGCAGTGATACAAATTCCGAGCGGTCCTGCTTGTTAATCGAGACGGCTTCGGCGTAGGCAACGTACAGTCCCGCCTGGTTCCCGCCAGAGAGGTCCAGGGCACGATCGAAGTGTTTTTTGAGCTTTTGGTAGTCAGGCTGTCCCGGCTTGGCAGAGGCCAACGTCACTTGAAAGGCGTGAAGAGCCCCTTTGTTCCAGCTTTCATCGAGTTCCAGAGCTCGCTCGAGCAGAGCTTCTACCTCAGGCAGGTGGGCCAGCATCTCGGCGTCGTTCTTCGAAACCGAAATGCCCAGTCCCAACGCAGCGGCATTCCAGTAGAGCGCCGGCACGTCCTTTTTCTTGATCACCGAGAGAGCAGCCCGAGGGTCTGATTCGATCCTCTCCGTAATGCCCTTGTAGGAAGCCTCTAAGCGACGCAGCCCGTAGGCCCGGGCGCGCAAGTAGAGTCGTCGCGCCCGGGTACGCATTTCCCGCGCCTGTGTCAGATCCTGTTCAGCCCCTGTGTCGGCTTTGTGCTGGACGTAGATATAGGCGTAGGTCGTAAAGCCTTCACAGGCGGTGATCAACAGGCCCTTATGCTTGGGCGATTCGTCCAGGAGACTCTCCATCAGCTTCAATCCAAAGGGTAGTGCTGCGCCTACCAACTGTAGATCGTCGTCGCTGGAGTAAGTATCCCCTCCGGATGCCAGGGCATCACCGATCTTGTTGACGGCGAACCGCCGAATCGAACAACTGGTTGACAAAAACATCAGCAGGAGCAAAGTTACCCAATAGAATTTTCGACCGGTCGAATCTGAAGGCTTCTTTGTATCCTGTTGTGCTATTTCTCCTAACATTTTGGCTCCTTTCATTCCCCCGAAATGGGTGTTTACCCCTATACTGAGAGAAAAAGGCGGAAATGTTACAGGGGAGCTGGTGAGCGGGCGCGATTCCCTGTTCGTAAGGTTAGGTGCTATACTGTGCTACCCTTGTGAACAATTTTCCGCCCGCCACACGCTGGGCAGGTCCGCATAAGAGGGAGATATCCGTGAAGGGGTCAGGCCGCAGTACAGACTCGGCTCACAGACGAGGACGGTGGTTTTCCACTACTCAGTGGACTCTTGTTCTCGAAGCGGGAGACAAACAGAGTCCACATTTCCGCCGCGCCTTGGGAATCTTATGCGAGCGTTATTGGCACCCAGTTTACAGCTACATCCGCTACCGTGGATACGACCGAGGTGAGACAGAGGACCTGACCCAGGGCTTTTTTGCCCAGCTGCTGGAGAAAAACTATCTAAAGATGGCCGACAGGGAGCGAGGACGGTTTCGTTCTTTCCTACTGGCTTCGTTGAAAAATTACCTGGCCGATCAGTGGCACCGGGCTCAGGCCCAAAAGCGGGGAGGCGAAAAATCCCGGCTTCAGCTGGATTTCGAAAGGGCCGAAAGCCACTACCGGGAACCTGCCCAGGAGACCACACCGGAGACGCTTTTCGAGCAGCAATGGGCAGTCACTGTACTGGGAGAGGTATTGGATCAGCTTCGCGACGAGGCGGCACAGAACGGTTCTGCAGAACGGTTCGATCACTTGCAGGGTTTCCTAACGGGTGACTCGACTGGAACACCACACAAACAAGTGGCCCAAGAGTTGGGTATAAGTGAGGAGGCAGTCAGAGTGAGTATCCATCGACTGCGTCGTCGCTTCGGAAAACTGTTGCGCGATCAGATTGCACTGACGGTCTCAGAACCTGAGCAGGTTGACAACGAGATTCGATATCTATTTGCGGCTCTGGCGCGCTAACCGTATTTCGGTATTGGTGAAAGGTCACCCATGGACGTATCCCACTGCCCAGATTGCGGAGTAGAGCTCGAGGAAGGCCTTTCTCCCTCTGGTCTTTGCGCACAGTGTTTGTTGAAGCTCGGCCTGGATGATCCAACGGATCAACCAGACACAGACTCCGCCAATTCCGACTCTACGCCTTCACTCGCACCCGGGCAGGAGTTTGGCCCCTACCAGATCATCCGTCTTCTCAATAGGGGTGGAATGGGCGAGGTTTACGAGGCAGAACATTCCGAGAGCGGGCGGCGGGTTGCTCTAAAGGTCATCGGTCATCGCCTGACTTCGGAAAAGGATCGAAGGCGCTTCTTGCGTGAAGGTCGGCTGGCCGCTTCCATCAACCACCCCAACAGTATTTACATCTACGGGACTGAAGAGATCGAAGGTGTTCCAGCTATAGCCATGGAGCTTACCCCGGGAGGGACCCTGAAAGATCGAGTCCGGCAGGAGGGCCCTCTGTCGCCCGTGAACGCGGTCGATGCCATCCTGGACGTGATCAAGGGTCTGGAAGCTGCCTCGGCTCAGGGGGTGTTGCATCGCGATGTCAAGCCTTCCAACTGCTTTGTGGACGACGAGGGGACGGTGAAAGTAGGGGACTTCGGCCTTGCGATTTCCAGCGTCGCACGCGAGGAGAGTCAGCTGACCAGTACCGGAACAGTCCTGGGAACGCCGGTATTTGCATCACCGGAGCAACTGCGAGGGGAGAAACTGGATGTGCGCAGCGACATCTACTCAGTCGGAGCAACTCTCTTTTTCCTCCTGACCGGAGAAACTCCCTTCAAAGGCCAACGCAATGTGCAAATGATCGCAAACATACTCGATCAGAAGCCCGACTCACCTTCAAAACTACAACCCGAAATCTCCAAAGAGCTGTCCCGGGTCGTCTTGCGCTGTCTGCGCAAAGAACGCACCAAGCGATACGAAGGATACCAGGCACTTCGCAAGGCGCTGCTTCCCTTAAGCTCGCACATGGCCACTGCTGCCAGTCTGGGAAGCCGCTACCTTGCCGGTGGGGTGGACTTCGCTATTCTGCTCTTGACCTGGGTCTTCATCTCGTTTCTGCTGGAGGGCCTTTCCGAGGCCTCCCGCGCTGCTAGTCTCGTTTTCGGGTTCGCCCTCGTCATCCTTTACTTCGCAGTACCGGAAAGTTGGCAGGGTGCCTCGGTCGGCAAAGCTCTGTGCGGACTCCAGGTGAGTGGGCCTAGTGGAAGGTCTCCGGGTCTGGCCAGATCTTTACTTCGCAGTCTGGTTTTTCTGGTCGTGCTTTGGGTGAGCTACCTCCTTCTCATGGCCATACTGGCGGCCGTTACTGTGGTTTACCCGGCTGTTGGGCTGCCAGGCTGGGCATCCGTCGTTGGAGTAGGTCTCATCGCTCTGGCTCTGCTCTTGATCACACCGATGATTCTGTTTATTTCTTCCTCTCCGTCCAACGGTTTTGCGGGGCTTCATGAACTCGCAAGCAAGACCCGAGTCGTCCTTCGATTAAAGCCCGAAACCAGAGCGGGTTTTGAGAGCGAACAGGTGCCGCTGCTCGGCTCGGAACTCGAGGAGCATTTCGGACCCTACCTGGTTCTGACCCGGTTCAGGGAAACGGCCCAGGACTCCCTTTTTCTAGGATACGACGACCGGCTCAGACGCCGTGTTTGGATTCGCACCTGCCCGTCCAGAACACCAGCCGTAACCGCCATAAGACAGAACCTGAGTCGCTCCACTCGCCTTCGCTGGCTGGGAGGACGACGGACAGCAGACAGATGCTGGGATGCATACGAGGCACCTGAAGGAAAGGCTTTTCTGGACCTCTTGGGAGAACCGCGTCCCTGGATCGAAGTGCGCCGGTGGCTGCTCGATCTGGCCCAGGAGCTGAATGCTGGCCACAGGGATCAGTCCCTCCCTGCTCAGCTAGGATTCCAGAACCTGTGGATCACTTCAAGCGGCGGGCTCAAACTGGTGGATTTCCCTGTTCCTCGACTGCGCGAAGACCCCGCGAATCTCCCTCATTTTTCGGGCGATGTCGCGGACTTCCCTCGCTTCATCGTGGCCTCCGCGCATGCAGCTTTGCAAGGAGTTGTTCCAGACCCGAGACAACTGTCCCGCCCCGCTCTCGGCCCCTTACCGCTTCACGCAACCCAGTTCTTCAACAACATCCAGAACGAGACTTTCGAGGATACCGTAGAGAGCCTTCGGGTGCTGGCGACGACTGAGGCCGTTGTGACCTCATGGCGACGGGTTGCTCATCTAACCTGCTGTACCCTGCTCATTCTCTTTCCTACCGTCAGTACCGTTTTCATGCTGATTCCTCCTAATACGGAGCCTCTACGATTGGGCCTCTTGCGGTACGAGCAACTCCAGGGACAGGACTCGGAAGAGAGTCTTGAGGAAAGTACGGCCCTGGAGATCTACATCGCAAGCCGATTCGGAGAAACCATTTCTGACCCTAAGGTGTGGTTCGGTTCACGGGCCCACGAGGCCATCAGGCAGTCTTTGCGCACCCTGGCCGAACAGATCTACGATCGACATCCTCGACCCTCCGCCCAGGAAATTAGCGGGGCGACACAAACACTGCGGCCTTTCCTGCAGTCAGTCGAACGCCAGACCGACTGGCTGTTCCAGAGTCTGTTGGTAGCAATGGGGGGTCTGTCCCTGGCAACCTTCATCGGTTGCCTCTCCGGACTCTTCTTTCGAGGAGGAGTTCTGTTAAGAATGCTGGGCATCGGAGTGGTTTCCCAGACGGGTTCGCAGGTCACCCGTCTGCACAGCTTTTACAGAAGCCTTCTGGCCTGGTCGCCAGGACTTATCTGTCTTCTCATCTTCCCGCTTTTCCCATGGTCCGTTCCGATGATCCGCTTTATTGACGAACGCTGGCTTTCTTTAATTGTCGTCTCCTTGGCGGTGGCATTGTTCATTGCTGGAGCCATCTGGGCTGTCAGTTCCCCTCATCGCGGCCCAGCAGACCGAATAGCCAAGACCTATCTGGTTCCCCTGTGAACAGCAATTCACGTGCGAAGGACGAAGGAAAGGGGTCAAATCTTGTAATATATAGTTAATAACGCTACCCTGGTGGGATGGCGAGACCCTTACGGATCGAATACCCAGGCGCCTGGTATCACGTCATGAACCGGGGGGGGCGACGGCGCTTCATCTTTAACACCGACGGACAACGTCACCACTTTCTTGCTTTACTGGGTGAGGTGTATACCCGTTACCGGGCGGAGATTCATGCCTATTGCCTGATGGACAATCACTACCACCTATTAATTCGCACGCCTGAGGCCAATCTCCAGCGCGTTATGCGTCATGTGAATGGGTTGTATACCCAATACTTCAATCGCAGCGAGGGCAAAGACGGGGCCTTATTTCGTGGGCGTTACAAAGCCATCCTCGTCGATGCCGACACCCACTGGATCGAACTATCTCGCTATATTCATCGCAATCCCTTGGAAGCCCGAATGACCAGGCGATTACAAGACTACCGCTGGTCCAGCTACCGCGCCTATGTGGGTTTGACCAAACCCGCCAGCTGGCTGTATACCCGTTATATCTTGAAGGCCATGGGCCGAGGCAACCCGCAGGCCGGTTACAAGGTCTATATGAAAGGCGATAGCAATGAGGCTCTGGAGGCATTCTATAAAGGCTCAAAGATCCCCCCTCTACTGGGCAATGAGCACTTCAAGGCCAAGGTATTAGCAAGCATTCCCCAACACCCGGATATCCCCGAGCGGCGCCAAGCCCAACCACGTCCCAGTCTCAAGACCGTTACCGCTGTTGTGGCTCGTTACTACGGTGTCCCGAAGACCCAGATTTTCACCTCCACCCGGGGCAAAGGGGTGAAGACGCCCGCCAGGTCCTTGGCCATGCATGTGTGCCAGGACACAGGGGGCATGACGCTTGCTACCATTGCTGATGAATTTGGCTTATCGAGTTACGCCAGTGCCGGGGCGACGATACGCAACATCAGGCGACGATTGGCAGAGGACAAGGGGTTAAGAAAAGATTTAATGTATATATTACAAGATTTGACCCCTTAGTCATCCCGCTGAACTTCATATAGAAGCAACCACGCTTGTACTGACCGCTCTCAAGGAAGCGTTCCCCTGCACAGAAGGCGAGTGATGCTGACTTTAATCTTACTGCTACAGGCAAGTGTAGGTGCCCCAAGTGACCCTGTGGATATGGCCGTTGAGTTGCTTGATCCCCTCAAAGAGTACCAAGAGAGCCTGATAGTTGCAGGCGATGTGCGAGTGGTAGATGGCACTGAGATTTTGTCACTGCACGGGTCAAAAGGTGAGCGAGTGTTGGGTGTGCCGAGGCTAGTTGAGAGCACAAAAGGCACAGTTCTCACCCTGAAGCTGGTGCAAACATATCTGCCCGCAGCCAAAAAAGAGTTGACAGTGACGGACTTCAACCAACTTGCGTTCCGCCTTGGGTTTACCTACACACTGTGGGAGAGTAGCTGTGACGCTGTGAATGAGTACCACACCTGTCAGACTGCTGCCCTTGTGCTTGAGTTTCTAGAAAAGTACGGCACTGTGCCAGAAGAAATGCCGCCTGAGCCAGAGGCATGGCCCACGGATGAGGATGAATGGGTAATCAATCGTCGGGCTTGGTGAGTGCTTCTGCCATTTTATAGCCAGCTTTTGTCACGCGGTAGATTTCCCTGCTCTGAAAGTGGATAAGGCCCCGAAGCCGTAACTTATTCAGTGCGGATTCCCATGTGGCTTGATCCTTTGGGTTTCCCTGCTCTCCAAATGTCCTGTTATTCGTCTTGATCTCAAGGCCCCCAAAATACCTGCGCCTAATCACATAGCCCCCTTTGTCCTGCACAGCTTCCAATAGGAGTTCTTTCGCTTCTTCTGAAAGAGGCTTTCGTAACATTGCGCCCATTGTGGATGAAATGCAGCTTCAAGGCAACGGGGCACAGGCAGATGCACACAGCACTATTTTTGCAATTCTTTTGTTGCCTGGTAGATAATGGCACCATGAAAAAACC
>JADFOI010000175.1 GCA_022562935.1 Acidobacteriota bacterium | reverse complement strand
GTCCCTCTTTTTCAAGAAATTCTGGAGGAGCAAGAAGCCAAAGTTGCGGTCCATTCATGATCTGTTCTGCCGGGCAAGATCCCAAGAACTCTTATGGCACACCCGGTGGCGGCAGCACTGCTGCCGCTGGCTCTGAGTTTTGCCGTGGTCTTCCTGGTAGCCCGGGTTTGGCTGTTAGTCTCAGGAATGGCGTCCTGAATTCCTAATTTCTAATCGGGGTCGGTCGTCAACGGTTGAGTTGCAGCGCTGGTTGAAAGTTCTTCGCTGGAATCAGAGCTTCCTGGGAAGACACCCGTCAGTAGATCTCTGGCATTGCGCGAAAGATCCTCTGCAAGCACCCGCAAGGGGTTGGCCTGAAAACCCCCTTGAAGACGCATGACGGATGATTTGGCTTTCCAACGGCGTTGTGCGGGGGGCACCCGATGTTCAATTCTCAAGAGTCCTGGTTGTTGAAAGATATTCAGTTTGAAGGTGAGCCAGGTCCAGGTGGCCAGGGGAAGCGTTGCCCAACCCATCAGTCGCTCCTGGAGAGGGAAAGTCCCCATTTCACGGCGAATTTCACTGAACAATTGGCGGGCTTGAGCACGGGTTTTCCGAGTTGGTCCCACCAGCATGGCCGGGTAAATCCCAGGTAATGCAGTCATAATTTCCTGCCATAGATGCTCAGCCCGTGCTCGCAGCAATGGCTTTGGCGAGTTGCGCAGGGTCTTATAACCCTCCAACCATACGCGTATCAGCCGCACCAATGAAGGGCCCAATTGCAAGAAGTCCTGACGGTAAAGTTCCTTTTGCAAGGCTTCCAATTCAGGAGCTTCAAACTTGGGGTGCTTGAAATGCATGGCAAACCCGTCCCAGCGTCGAAGGTCCGGATTGTCTTGGTATTCCGGTAAATAGCGCCCTTCCGCCACCACCTGCCTGTGAAACGGTGTTCCCGGAAAGGCGAAATATATGAGTATCTGGGTGAGGGAAGGGCCTAAAGCTATGAGCCGATCAAATTCCTTGACGATCTGGGCACGATCCTGGTAAGGAAAGCCAACAATCATCGAAGAAAGAATCGCGATACCCCGAGATTTTAGTGAAGAGTACAGATCTTCGAGGGATTTACCTTTGAGCTTTCGATAGCCTGATTCGGTGCCTTCATAGGCCGTCCAAATAATCTGAAAGCCCATCTCAGCAATTTCATCAGCCGTAAACTGGGAGAGACCGCGCACACTTCCAAAACCCATGATGTTCAAGGGTTTTCCGCCTTCACGCACGCATTCAAGGAATTCCTGTGCCCGCCTTTTGTAGATAAAAAAGTCTTCGTCTATGAAAATCAGCCCGGTGATTGTGTCACCCTGTTCCTCGGCCTGGCGCTCCAGGGAACGAATCTCTTGATAGATTTCACGGCCGGTTTTGAGATAGGGGAGGTATTTCCGTTTGAAGAAATACGAAGTACAGCAGAAATCACAACCGTTGGGACAACCCAGTCCCGCTGTCAGATGCGCAACCTTGGCATCCCGCTGAAAGGAATAAATGCTGGGGGCTGGGATCGGCGCATAAGGGTGCTTTAATGTGTATTCCTCTTGCTCCCCCAAAAGACGTCGCATGAAGCCAATTCCTTCCTCGCGACAGATATAATCCGCTACAGGTTTGAGAATCTCATCAGGCAATACGGTGCCGTAGCCACCCAGGATGATTTTTGCATTTGGGGCGTGCTTACGAATGAGCTTTGCCATGCGATGAGCCTTGTGAAAAGTGGCAACAACGAAATTGATCCCAACATAGTCATAGTGACTGACCTTGAGTTCACGAATAAACTCCCCTTCCGAGGGGTAATGAAGAACCACACATGGAGCTTCAATGTTTTCGGCAAGGTAGTCGATTGCCCAACAACGAATCACCTGCCGCGGGCTGAAAATGCCCTGAGCTCTAGTGACCTGAGCATGGAAGAGCTCCGCACCAACAGAATCGCCTTCTCCGGGGCCACCGAAAGGCCGACAGACTGATGTGAAAAGTATTTTTTCATTATTCATAGGCTCTCACCGACAATGTCGAAGGTTCGAAATAGATATCGGCAAATCGGATTGCAGGGTCTTGAAGACCCATTAAACCTGCGGCCGGGGGAATCCGCTTGCGGGCCGGGGGCACCCGCTTGCGGGTCGCACGGGCGGTGCAGAATGGCGGATGATTTTGTCGCTGAGGGAGAGAATTTATGCATCATCCCTGCTCCAACCGGATTCTTCCAATTCCGGGAAGAGCGGCTTCGGCCGATCGCGAGAGTTCTCGCGCCTGATAAAGGTCGCTGCACTGGCGGCACAATCCTTGATCGGAGCTCCAGTCAGGAAAATCTGCAACGATTTCCTGAACCGTTTGGGGGGACAGACCCCGACCGTCCTGCAGGTCAAAGGAAGGGAAGCGACAGAGAGGACAACGTCCCGTCTGGATCTGTTGGGGACTGTCTTGGGAATGCTCGGACACCGGATGCAAGGCGAAGGCGAGCAAATCCTCATGTCTGTGAACGGGCCAGTTGAACCACTGCGAGAATTTCGCTTCCCAGCCTTCGCCGAGCATGGAAAAGGTGGCCTTGAACTCGGCCTGACGCCTTTGCTTCACATCTGCTGAGGCCCGGCCTTGACGAAACAGTCGCCCATCGATCCAGGTATCCCATAAGATTCGATAGCGCTCCCGGATCAGGTTGTCGTAGGTGGGTCCTACCTCAGATTGTGGCAATTCCAGTTGGTAAGCAAAACAGGGGTCAAGGATGTCATGAAGGTGCATAAACTCGTGGCGAAGAAAGGCCAGGAGCGTCGAAGTATCCAGCAGGTGGCAGGGACGCAGCTTGATCACAATCGTTGCCGGAGAGGATCCATAAAGGTCTGCCCCTTCCTGTTTGGAAAAAACAGCGAACATCACGCGGCAACTCCGGGTGTCGCGTTTCAACAAGGGATAGTCGCCAAGCGCCCTTTCCACGGCATGTGCCAGATCGAGACGGACGAACCACTGCTGGTGAAGCTCACTGAACCGCTTGTCCCGCTTTTCTTCATCCCCGATTTCATAGATCCGCTCCCGCTCCTGATGAAATTCGGTTTCCTGGGCATGGCCGCCGATGCCCAGCTGGACCGCATCTTCCATGAGCCGGGGATCAAATTCGAGACGGTAAGGGGACGCTGGATGGGCGAGTTGCATGGTCAGTGGCCTAACTGCACCAGGTCGGATTCACCCCCGCAGGCCATGGGCACCTGATCCTCAGCGGTTGAGTGAAGGGGCAGCTGCATGAGGCCCGGCTCGAGACCCAGCCGGCGGCACTCGACAGTCAAAAACTCAAAGGTGAAGTCGCCGGCTTTTCCCAAAAAGCCTTCCCGATCATGCTTCTTCATCTGGGCTCCGAAGGCTCTCCCGAAACGACCCAAGTGTTCTTTCAAGAAAAGCCGGGTGGCCTTGCGCGTCTCCTTTTCCATGGACTCATCACCCTGCTCCAGCGCATAGGCTTGCTTTTTAAAGAGAAACTCCAAAAATTCCAGTTCGCAGCTGATGTGATCGGGGCGCTCCCGCTCGACCTGTCGCACCTTCAGTCCGAAGAGCCCGTATAATCCGGTCAGATTGGCCAGCTGGGCAGGCTGCTGAAACAGTCCCTCCTGGCCGTATTCCGTCTCGTAGGGGCAGACCAGTCCTCGCGCCGTGTGTCCAAACAGACGTCCGTGGGCGCTCAGGAGCTCATCCAGGCAGAGGGAGGAAAGTGACCTTAGCCAGGACTCAGCCTTACTGACTAGATCCAGAGTGTGCTCCTCCTGGGGTGAGCTGGGCGCAGTCGGTTCGAGATTTCCTCGCTGCTCGTCCAGGAGGGAAGCGGCCTGTAAAATGCCCACCCGGGTCTTCTCTGAGCTGAGAGTGGCCAAGATCTCAGCAGTCGGGTGATGAAAAGCCAGGGATAAAACTCCGGAGAGGGCACTGCGGCAAAGGATGATTTCCCTGGTTTGGGTTGGATCCCGATCCGTGGTCGTTGCTTTCGACATCCTGTGCTCCTCTCTAGCCGGGATTATTCATGAGTTTTCGTGGCGAAGTGCTGCTGGCGCTGCGATGACAAGGC
>JADFOI010000068.1 GCA_022562935.1 Acidobacteriota bacterium | reverse complement strand
CCCGGCGCCTGGGCGAAGCCGCCGAGGCCTTTCTGGCCGTGGAAAATCTCTTTAACCGGGAATACCCGGTTCGGAGTAATCCCGCCAGTATCGGAACACCGCTCCTGATCCAGGGAGGCATCCGCTTTCAAATCCCGGGCCGCTGAGAAGTACAAGCGCCCGAAGCGCGCAAGCACGAAATCCGAAGCCCCATTCACGAACGCACGACTGCACGACAGCACGAAAGCACAAAAGCCGACCACGAATTAGAAGTCGAAGGAATAGGTCCACTTCAACATAATCGATCGGCCCACCAATCCAGACTCCAGCTCATCGATATTTCTCCCCTCGCTATAGATGAAGAAAATGTCGTCGCCGGGCCGATAGATATAATTGAGGCGAAATCGGAAGTTCACGAAGTCATCCAGGCTGCTGTATTGCACGGTGGCGCTGGTGAGCCACTTGTTGGAAAAGGAATAGTTGGCCCGGGTATTGATCACTTGTGAAGTAAAATCTCCTTGGGGCAGATTAATATCGTCAAGCAGGTAGCTGACGTCAAAGGAGAGAGCCTCGCTGAGCTTGATTTGGGGCTCAATTCTCAGTTCGAGGTGTCTTCCGTCAAAAAACCCCCGCTCATACCTGAATCGAATGAATTCCTTGCCTGCGATCCTGCGCTGGGGCGCACCATCCCACAGGAGCAGGATATCCCAGCCACGATAGGTCCCGGTTGGAATGATGATATTCGGACGAATGGGAAAGGGCTCAAAGAGCCGTTCGAAGTTGCTATGAAAGTCAATCATGATTCGATCGCCGGACTCGAACAAAGCTTCCGAGGTAAAGTAATGGTACTGCATCGACTCCTGTTTCCCGTCCTGATTCTGGGTGAAGTCCATGCGTGTTCGAAACACAAGCTGGCGAACGAGATCGCTCTCGGGCCGGGGACGCACGGCGAATTGAAGGGTGGTCTTTCGCTGGTCGCGCCGAGATACAAATCCAATCTCAGGATTAAAGTTCCTCTGAACGAGCAGGTATTCAGCGCCGGCTAGAATGAAATCACTGTTCCACAGAATCCGGCCGAAAGCCGACCAATCGTCTTGGGGCAGATCAGGGGTTTCCGTTTTGGCCACAAAACCCTGAAGGTTGAGATGGTCGGCTAGAACGAAGTTACCGTCGACTCCAAAAACCCGGTTGTAGTCTCCGTCCAGGGAGGATTGCCGATTGGTGAACATGGCTCCAACCGAGGAGCGTTCCAGCACATCCCGCTTGACCCGGTAGATACCAAAGTTACTGCCCTGGATTCCCAGCGTGGTGTCGGTCTGCATGTTGATGACACCGAGCGCGTAGGGACCCACTCGGCCCGTAAACTTGGCTCCTGCAATGATGGGAATCAAATCTCCTTGAGGGGAGAGGCCGATGCGGCGACTGAAGAAGAGTTTGAAATCGCGGCCTTCACGGATTCCGATCCCCGTGCCGAATTCGAAAATGCCCGCGCCCTCCAGGAAAAATTCGCGCTTTTCCGGGAAAAACAAAGGGAAACGGGTGACGTTGGTGATCAGATCATCCACTTCGGTCTGGGCAAAGTCGGTGTTAACGGTAACGTCCAGCGTGAGGGCCGGGGTGGGACGAAATTTCAGCAGTTCCAGACCGATATCGGACAAGTTATGGGTGACGGTTTCGCCCATCGAGTTCGGGAACTGTTCAAAACCCCCCAGCGCATAGGGTTTGATCCTCCAGCGAAGACCCTGGCTCGCCTCTTCCAGTCCCGACAACAGACCGGCCTGGGAAACGTCCTCAAATTTGAAGTTCCGGTCATAGGTGTTCCAGTATACCGCCTCATTCTTGCGACGAATGAGGCGTTCCACTTCCAGTCCCCACTCTCCCTTTGCGCCCATGCGCAAGGTCTTGAAGGGGATCATCAGCTCCGCCGTCCAACCTTCTTCGCTCCTGCTAGCCGCAGCCTCCCACTTTTCATCCCAGGAAACATTGATATCGAGTCCTTCCTCGGTTAACAGAGCATCGAACTGGGTCCCCAGTGAATTGGTTCGAAAGAGGAAGGCGTTTCGATGATCGTGGAAAGTGTCCAGGATCACGGCCACGCTATCATCCTTGGTGAGATCCTGGTCGCGGCGCCGCTCGGTGGCGATAATTCCAGTGGGCTGTGAATCGTCACAGCGAAACCCAAAGTAAATGGCTTCCTTCGTGTAAACGATGCGAACGACGGTGTACTCGCTGGAGGGCGCCCCTTCCTGCGGGTCTTTCTGGTGAAAATCCGACAATGGAGCCGACTGATCCCAAACCGGATCATCCAGCACTCCATCGACCTCCGGGCCCTTCTCCACGAAGACCGCCACAGCCCGCTTCTGGAACCTCGATTCGGTCTGAGCCCAGAGAGGAAGAAGACAACCGAAAAACAGCACAACAGCAAGCGTTCTGGGCAACAATTTCTGTCTCATCTTTTTCAACACGCTGGGATTCTACCAGACCGGCCGTTAGGTTAGCCAAAAATAAGAAGGCTAGCAAGAAAGAGGGAACAGACCGCAGACTAGCTGAAGAGAGGACTGAGTGCTGAGGACTGAGCAGACAACAGACAACAGACAACAGACAACAGACAACAGACCAGATGATCACCTGACCACCTGACAGATCCGTGGGTTCTGGAACCTGGGAAGCTGGAATTTGGAACCTGGAACGCGGGCCAAGCGCACTTGTCTCTGCGCGCGGGGCGCGCTATAATTCCGCTTTTCTAAGGAGGCGATTTCGTGCTGGCAGACAGAATCCTTGCAGTCCAAAGGTCCCCTTTTTACAGCATTATGGAGCTGGCGGCGACCCGAGAGGACTGTATCTATCTTCAGCTGGGAGAACCGGACTTCGTCACCCCCAAACACATCGCAGAGGCGGCCAAGAAGGCTCTGGATGAAGGCCACACTCACTATGGGCCCGATCGGGGTCACCCGGAACTGCGTCAGGCCATTGCTGAGAAGATCCAAAAGGAATATGGCGCTACTTATCATGCAGATGAAGAGATTCTGGTGACGGCGGGAGGCCAGGCAGCCCTGCATATTGCCGTCATGGCTCTGGCCAATCCGGGAGACGAAATCATTATCCTTCTCCCCCATTACCCCCCTTATTTGGGTAATGCCCAACTGGCCGGGGCCAAAGCCGTATTCGTCAAGTTGAAGAGCGAGGAAGGTTTTATTCCTGACCCAGCTGAGATCGCGAAGGTCATCACTCCCAAGAGCAAGATCCTCATCGTGCTGACCCCCAACAATCCCACCGGAAGCGTCTACCCAAAAGAAACCCTGAACGCCATCCTGGAGTTGGCCATAGAGCACAACATCACCTTGATCTCCGATGAGGTCTACGAACACCTGGTCTTCGATGGGGTCAGGCATGAAAGTCTCCTTTCCCTTCCCGATGCCAAGGATCACGTGGTTCAGGTCAACAGTTTCTCCAAGACTTATGCCATGACCGGCTTGAGGGTGGGATACCTGGCAGCCTCCAGTGATAAGCTGATCCACTTCTTGAAGTACCACCACACGGTCAACATCAGTGCCAACGTCCCTTCGCAGATGGCTTGCATCACCGCCCTGAAAGGTCCTCAGGATTGTGTGGAGGAAATGCGACTGGCCTACCTGAAAAGGCGGGACCTGTTAGTGGAAGGACTCAACGACATCCCCGGGATTCACTGTGAATCTCCGAAGGGGACGTTCTTTGCCTTCGCCGATATTCGGGAGCTTGGGGTTCCCTCCCTGGAGTTCGCTCAATACCTGGTGAAAGAAGCGGGCGTGGTGTTAACCAACGGAAGCGGCTTTGACTATGAAGGCTTCATCCGGCTTTCCTATGCCGTCGAAACTGAGACCATCCTAGAAGCCATGGATCGGATGAAAAAGGCGGTCGCAGAAATGCCCGCCAGTCTCAAAGCCTGAACAGCTAACAGCTGACAACTGACAGCAGCCGGAAAACCGGCTGAAATCCCAAATTCAAAATCTGAAATTCAAAACGAATGTTTTTCTGCGCGCGAAGCGCGCACGACAGCACCACTGCACGAACACACGAATGCACGACTCTACTGAAGGACGATTCGGGTATCCAGTGCCAGTGCTCCTTCTCCGTTGACCAGCACCGGGTTGAGATCCACTGATCCCACTTCAGGGTTTTCCGTTCCCAGGGCACAAACCGCCAGAATCACCTTTTTGAGGGCATCCATGTCCGCCTTGGGCTTCCCTCGGAAACCACCGAGCAGCTTATATCCTTTGACTTCACTCAACATGTCTTCGACCTCTTTTTCTCCGACAGGGCACAGTCGAAAAGTGACGTCCTGATACACCTCAACAAAGATACCGCCAATCCCGAACATGACGACGGGTCCGAAAACCTCATCTCTTTTCAGGCCCACGATCGTCTCCACGCCCTCACCCGCCATTTTTGCGATCACCTGTCCTCTGATTTGGGCCTCCGGGCTGTGTTGTTTTACACTCTCCACGATCGCATCATAGGCTTCCACCAGCTGCTCTCGGGCCTGAATCCCAACCCGAACTCCGCCCACATCCGACTTGTGGAGGACCTGGGGTGATACCACCTTCATGACCACAGGATAACCCAGTTTTTCGGCGATGGAGATGGCTTCCTCTTTGTTTGCAGCCAGTTCGGCCTCGGGCAAGGGGAGTTGGTAACTCAGACACACTTCTGCAGCCTCATGTTCCAGAAGAAAACCTCTGTTCTCCTCCCGGGCAAGATGGTAATACTTCAAAAAAACTTCTCTGCCGTTCATCGATCCTCACCTTCATCCTCAATGCACGATTGATATGGAGGCTGCATCTTAACTCTTCCTTGCTTCCAGGGAAATGGGTAGTCGGTTCCTTCCCTTCCCCGTTATAATGCCCGGACCATGAAAACAGACACAAGCGCTATCACACTATCTTTTGATCTCATTTCTTCGACCGGATTCGAGAGGGCCCAGTTTAGCATCGGCGAAGCCGTCATCGCCGGTTGGACGGGCCGGGATGCAGAGGCCGTGGAGAAGCACATCCGTGAGCTTGAAAAACTTGGAATTCAACGTCCGGCTTCCACACCCATCTTCTACCGGGTGGCGGCCGCCCGCCTCACCACTGCCGGCCAGATTCAGGTGGTGGGTGAGAAGTCCAGCGGTGAAGTGGAGGTGATCCTGATCCAGCAATCGGGCCAGCTCTGGGTAGGGGTCGGATCGGACCACACCGACCGCGAAGTTGAGACCTACGGAGTGACTGTTTCCAAGCAAGTTTGCGATAAGCCTGTGGCCCCGGTCCTCTGGCCCTACGATGAGGTGGCGGAACATTGGGACCAGATAATTCTTCGCTCATACACGGGAAACAAAAGAGAGCTGTATCAAGAAGGACCGGTGGCTAAGATGCTTCCACCCACGGATCTGATTGCACGCTACACCGATAGCGACAAACTTTCCGACGGCACCCTGATGTTCGGGGGCACACTGGCCACTCTGGGTGAGATTCAACCCTCAGAGAGGTTCGAGCTGGAACTGGTGGACCCCGTCCTCGATCGACGGATCACCCACGGTTACGACATCCGCACGCTCCCCATCTTAGGTTGAGCTAGGAGCCTGTCCGACTAAATAGGTGGGGTCACACGGGATCGTAGTAGTGGATCTCGTAGAGGAGACAACCATTCAAAGACTTGAAGGGACCGTGGAAGGCTCCCGGAGGACGGCAGGCATAGGTGGGG
Source organism: Acidobacteriota bacterium (assembly GCA_022562935.1). Lineage (GTDB taxonomy): Bacteria > Acidobacteriota > UBA6911 > RPQK01 > JADFOI01 > JADFOI01. The sequence goes on along the minus strand of JADFOI010000068.1, from coordinate 13,127 downwards.
GAACTGAAGGTTTCACCCCCATTGCCCTGCTCGTCGTTGCCTACGATCAAGTCTCCGGAGAGGAGATAGACTTCCTCCCAGTACTCGTGAACGAAGGGCGCCGTTGTGTAGACACCGGGAAGGAAGCGCAGCAACCGGGTGCGGCTGCCCCTTTTATTCTTTTCATCGAGACGACCCGACAGAATCTTCTGCTGGATACCACTGGGATAGCCCTCGGGGACTTCCCATCCTTTGTCCATGTCCAAAGTGTGAAATTCCTTATGCTCTTTCCCAATCGCCATACTTGTACTGTCCTCCTTGTCTAAAAAATCTCCGACCACTCCCGGGTCACCTTCTCCTTCACCTCCGGGCTGGGCTCCACCACCTTCGGAAACTCATTCCGAAGTAGCCTGCCAAAGGGCTTGGTGGCAAAGATGATTCCTCGGCTGCCTGTGTACTCCAGCATATCTTTGGAAGGATCATGCTCGGCAAGCGGATCCACCGGTGTCCCAATGGTTTCTGAAATGATATCAATTCCGGTGGCCGGGTCGCTGCGCGAGCACATGGCCCAGATCACATCGTCAAGGTTGGTGGGATCGATGTCATCGTCAACCACCACCACATAGCGACCTGCCACGGCCCCCGGCCTGCTCTGACAGGCGATATACCCGGCCATGCGGTCATGTCCCGCAAACATCTGTTTAATCGAGACTACTGTAAAGGCCCTGGAGTATCCAGCCTCATGACACCACACACCCTGCACCCCCTGAATCCCTGCTTTCTCCAGGATGTCCCAGATCAGGGCCGCCCTCACGGGACACCTGAAGTAGCTGTAGTCGTGAGGGGGGCGGCCCGCACAGGTCCCCAGAAGGATCGGATCGTTTCTATGGTAGACGGCTTCGACCTTGACGGTGGGGGCCTGGTTGGCGGTTGCCATGGAGTAATAACCGATGAACTCCCCCAAAGGCCCCTCAGTAGTGGGTTCGTTCACGATATATCCTTCAATGGCCACTTCACTGTCAGCCGGAATGGGCAGGCCGGTAACGGGCCCTTTGATCACCTCATAGGGCTGCTCGCTGACGGCACCCGCGTAGGCCAGCTCGGACACTCCCTGGGGAGCTTCGATCCCCGCAAACATCAGCGCCAGCGGGTGGTGCCCGAAAGACACCGCCACCGGGCATGGCTTTCCGGCATCCCAGTACTTCTTGACCATGAACCTGCCGTGACGAACCGCTTCAAAAAGTATGGACAAGGTGTTCTTGTCCTTCAGCATCATGCGATAGGTCCCCACATTCACCCAGCCGGTTTCCAGGTCGCGGGTCATCACTGCATCGGCCGTACCTATATAACGCCCGCCGTCGTGGACAAACCACTTAGGGGCGGGAAACATGGACATATCCACCTCCTTAAGAGTGTTCTCAAAGAGTGGGGCATCGTCGACATAGCGGGGAGAATACTCATCGATGTTTTCACCTGCGGACTTCAGTCGATCTCTGAGGACCTTGACCAGTTCCAGATCGCTCATCGTGGGAGGCAAACCCAGAGTAAGGGCTACCCTTCTCGAGTCCAGTAGTGAGCCGGTGAGTACCCGGAATCCCTTCGGATATCCCTTGATCTTGTCAAAGAGAAGGGTGTATTTGTTTTTCTTAACGTTGGTGTCGGTGATGGCGCCGATCTCCTCGTCCCAATCGGCACCCTCCACCGTCTTCAGAAGGCCTAACGATTTCACTTCATCAAGCCAGGAACGAACATCCCGGCTCGGACTTTGATCCGGCTTGAGCCTTTTTTCGTCGCGGCCTTTCACTTTACCCATAGAGGAAATCCTCCAAATCATCAAACATCCGATTGAGGCCCTATAAAGTAACCAATCACCGGACCCAGGTCAATGCGTGGGAAAGAGACCAGGGACCACAAGAGGAGGTCAAAAGTTTCCGAATCACCCGACAAAAATAGGGCGGCGAAAAGAGGCTTTCGCGAGATCCAAATATCGACTAAATCGATCACATAACTGTTTGTAAAACCCCTTCATGAGAAACTTTTGGAAGCGGTGTCCAGGTCGTGTGGAAAATTCTGTGGATAAGGTGTGCGCTCTCCGCCTGGAAAACAGGCCCACGGACTCTCTGAAGAAAATCCGATTTTTGCACAAGAAATGTGCACGGTATTTTTTATTTTTTTCCCTTGTCTCAAGTCCTTAAGTGAGTAGAATTGATATTGTCCCAAGGGGTAAAAGTAACGAGCCGAAACCCTGAGGCGGCGACCCCGAGTTGGGAAGATCCACTCTCCGGCTTCGGTCGGGAAGTGAGGAAACCAACAAGAGGAGAAGCTGAAGCCAGCTTACTTCGGTAAGCCAGCGACGGCGGAAACGAGTTGGGAGGAAAACCCGCTTTCTTCGGAAAGTGGGAAACATAGCCCAGCCTTGGACGCAGGCCAGGAACTTCCGTCTTGGTAAGATTCTCGAAAGAGAGGAATCAAGGCGGGAAGGTGATCTCAGTTTCCGGGTCTTCGTTTGGCTCTTCGGAGTCGGACGAGGGTCCCAGAGACAAAAGATTACCACTTAAGAAGCGGAGAAACCGATTTTTAACGAGGTCGGGAGAGAGAGCTTCTCGAGCCAGCAGGAACGGCTTTCGCTGATATCACTTGGGACACTTTTTTTTGTCCACTCTCCTTCCCCTGTTTTACCCTTGGGTCAACCCACAGGTTCTCACCTTGACAGTGATTCGCATTTTCATGCTATGGTGCTTGAGATTCGGGGGCTCCAGCCCGTATTCATCCAGGCTAAAGAACCCTCAAAATCAGAGCCGAAGGAGTGAGATTCAGGTGGAAAAGATCCCAGTCGGAATTCTAGGCGCCACGGGTGCGGTAGGACAAAAGTTTATCCTGCTATTGTCCGATCACCCCTGGTTTGAAATCCGAGAGTTGGCCGCCTCCCAGCGATCATCCGGCAAGCGATATCAAGATGCCGTGAACTGGATACAGGAGAGGCCTATTCCGGAAGCCATCCGGGAAATGATGGTCAAGGATTGTGAGCCGAATCTCGAAGGTAAGATGGTCTTTTCCGGTTTGGATTCCTCGGTCGCCGGAGAGGTAGAAGAAGCTTTCGCCCAGGCAGGGTATTGGGTGTTTTCCAATGCCAAGAACCACCGCATGGATTCAGATGTGCCGCTGGTGATTGTCGAACTCAACCCCGAGCACCTGAATATGATCCCCCACCAGCAGAAAAATCGAGGCTGGGAGGGAGCCATCATCACCAACGCCAATTGTTCGGCCACTGTGTTGGCTCTTTCCATTGGGCCACTTCATAAGATGTTTGGACTGGAAACGGTTCATGTGGTCACCTTGCAGGCCCTCTCAGGCGCCGGCTATCCAGGTGTTGCCTCGCTGGACATCCTGGGCAATGTCATTCCTTTTATTTCCGGAGAGGAAGAAAAGATCGAAAGTGAGACCCAAAAGATCCTGGGTGCCCTGGATAACCATCAATTTAGTCCGGCCCCATTCACAGTCAGCGCCCACGCTAATCGCGTCCCTGTTGAGGAGGGTCACCTGGAATGTGTTTCGGTCAAGCTGAAGCAGAAAGCTGGGCCGGAAGAAGTGACTCGATGTTGGCAGGAATTCAAGGGATCGGAACATGAATTGAACCTTCCCTCGGCCCCGCAACAGCCCGTGGTGGTGGTTTCAGAAGAGGACCGGCCCCAACCTCGTCGGGACGTCTGGAAATACGAAGGAATGAGTGCTCTGGTGGGAAGGGTCCGCCCTTGCCCGCTGTTTGATATCAAGTACGTTGTGCTTGGCCACAATACCATTCGGGGAGCCGCAGGCGCCTCACTGCTCAATGCAGAGCTGGTTCTCAAAAAAGGGATGCTCAGCGGGCTCAGCGCACCTGCAGGCTGAGCCAAGCCCGCTGAAAGAGGAAAAAAGAGAAGAGAACAAAAGCACGAAAGCACCCAATATCATGCGAGTGACCATCATCGGCTACGGGAAAATGGGAAAAATGGTGGAAGAAGTGTGCCAGAATCAAGGCCACGAAGTCCTCCACACCATCGATATCGACAATCTTCCCTCCCAAGCTGGGTTTTCAGGGGAATGGGTGAAAAAAACCGATGCCCTCATCGATTTTTCGGTGGCGGCTGCGGTGGTGACCCATGTTGAGAATGCTGCTCGCGCCGGGATTCCCATAGTTATAGGGACCACGGGTTGGAGTAAGGATCTGGAGAAGGTCGGCCAGATCGTTGAAACCGAGTCTGGAGCCTGCGTCTACAGCAGCAACTTCAGCATGGGAGTTCAGGCTCTTTTTTATCTGACCCGCCAGGCGGGAAAACTGATTTCCGGTTTTCAGGATTTCCATCCCTTTATTGAAGAATCTCATCATTCCCAGAAAGTCGATGCTCCCTCGGGCACAGCTCTGACCTTAGGCAATATTCTCAAAGAATCGTATGACTCGGAGATACCCATATCGAGCCTGCGGGCCGGTTTTTTTCCGGGAAACCATGTTGTGGGTTTCGACTCACCCTTTGATACTCTGAGACTGGAGCACCGGGCCAGAAGCCGGGAGGGTTTTGCCCAAGGAGCACTTTATGCTGCCCAGTGGATCCAGGGAAAAACCGGCTTGTATCGTTTCGAAGACATCCTTTTTGGTGAAGAGCAATGATTGATCTCAAAGGTTGTGGCACTGCCCTGGTAACTCCTTTTAAATCCGATACCCAGCTCGATCTGGAAGCCTTTCGAAAACTAATCCGCTGGCAGTTGGATTCTGGCATCCACTTTTTAGTTCCCTCCGGAACCACTGGCGAGAGCGTCACCTTAAACGAAGAGGAATACCGTGAGGTGATTCGAACCTGTGTGGAGACGGCAGCAGGTGCGGTTCCTGTTGTGGCAGGTGCCGGCACTAACAACACGGCCCAGGCCATTCACCTGGCTACCATCGCCCAGCAAGAAGGGGCCGACGCCCTCCTGGCAGTCACCCCCTACTACAACAAACCGACCCAGGAAGGTCTTGTTCTTCATTTTAGTAAGATTGCCGAGTCGATCAGCCTGCCCGTCGTTCTTTACAACGTACCGGGTCGTACCATCATCAATATCACAGCAGAAACAGCCCTTCGATTGGCCCAAGTCGACAACATCATTGCCCTCAAGGAAGCCAGTGGAGATCTCGGTCAAGTCATGCAGATCCTCAACCGCCGGCCTTCAGACTTTGTGGTTCTGTCTGGAGACGACAGCCTGACGCTCCCCATAATGGCCATGGGTGGGGAGGGCATCATCTCGGTGGCCAGTAATTTAATCCCAGCAGAAATGTCCCAAATGGTCGACCTGGCCCTCAGCGGAAAATGGGAAGAGGCTAAAAAAATTCACTATCGATATCTCGACCTGATGGAACTCAATTTCATCGAAAGCAGCCCCATTCCCGTCAAATATGCACTTTCTCGCATGGGCAAGCTGGAAGAAGCCTACCGGCTTCCCTTGTGCCCTCTCAGCGACCCCAGCAAGAAACTGATGGATCAAGAGCTCGACAAGCTCAACCTGGTGAGTTCCGGTGATTGAGACCATTGAAGGGCTCTTTCAAAAGGATCAATTTGACGCCAAGGACAGGAATGCCCTCGAATCGTTCCTGGATCAACTGGACGAGGGGACGGTGCGTGCGGCCGAAAGGGTCGAGGGGCAATGGAAGGTCAACACCTGGGTCAAAAAAGGGATCCTGGCCGGATTCCGCATGGGGGTGCTGGCTGATCGATCCATCGATGAGAATTTCCGCTTTTTTGATAAGGACACCTTTCCGCTGAAGTCGTTTCAACTCAGCTCGGGGGTCCGGATTGTCCCGGGTGGTTCCGCCGTGCGGCGCGGAAGTTATGTCGCTGAGGGCGTCACCTGTATGCCGCCCATGTATATTAACGTCGGTGCCTACGTGGATGAGGGCACCATGGTCGATTCCCATGCCCTGGTTGGATCGTGTGCCCAGATTGGGAAACGGGTTCATTTGAGCGCCGCCGCTCAGATTGGAGGAGTGTTGGAACCGGTGGGTGCTCTTCCCGTGATTATTGAAGACGAGGTCCTGGTGGGTGGTAATTGTGGAGTCTATGAGGGAACGATTGTGCGCCGTGGAGCGGTCCTGGCGGCAGGTGTCATACTGACTCGGGGAACCCCGGTTTATGATCTCACCCGGGAAACCGTGCTCCGGGGTGACGACGAGAACCCCCTTGAAATTCCCGAGGGCGCGGTCGTGGTGCCCGGGACTCGGCCCGTGTCATCCGCCTATGGCAAAACTCAGGGACTCTCCCTGTACACTCCGATGATCGTGAAGTACCGGGATCAAAAAACTGAGAAATCGGTTCAACTGGAAGAACGGCTGAGATAAGCGCGCTTCGCGCGCGTTCCAGGTTTCAGGTTCCAAGTTCCAGAACCCGCGTTCTTCTTGTCATGTGTCTGTTGACTATTGTCCGCGCCCAGTCCTCAGTCCTCTCTTCCGGTCTGTGGTCTGTGGTCTGTGGTCTGTGGTCCTCCTCCTGTCTCCTCTCTCCTGTCCTCTCTAATGTTATGCTAGAGAGGCCATGCAGAAGGCGGAAAAAGCGCAGGAACAAGTGAAAGAGGAAAGACCCATTATCACTATGATCACGGATTTTGGGGAGGGATATTACGTCGCTGCAATGAAGGGGGTCATACTGGACATCTGCCGGAGTGCCTGTCTGGTGGACATCACCCATGATATTCGATCTCATGACGTGCTCGAGGGGGCCTTTACGCTTCTTTGTACCTATCCCTACTTTCCCTCAAAGAGCGTCCACATTGCCGTGGTCGATCCAGGGGTCGGCTCAGAGCGTCGCGGAATTATCGTTGCAACCGAGGATCACTATTTTGTGGGCCCTGATAATGGTGTTTTTTCCTTTGTCTACAATCGAGAGCCCGTCAAGAAAGTCGTTTCTATCGAGTCACAAATCTACTTCCGGGGGACGGTTTCACCCACCTTCCACGGTCGCGATGCGTTCAGTCCGGTGGCCGCATGGCTGGCGCTGGGAACCCCACTAGAGAAGTTCGGTGAGGAAATCGAAGACTACTCAGGTGCGACGGTCCTGCCCGTGCAAAAAGTGGAGGACGATCGGATTGAGGGCATGGTCATTCATGTGGACAAATTTGGAAACATCATCACCAGTATCTCTCCTGAGACCGCCGCTGAACAGTTCGGATACAGCGGGTCTCCAAAGTTCTTTGTGAAGGGCCAGGTGATCACTCACAGTTACAGCTATTACGCTGAAGCCGCTCCAGGAGAGATTTTCGCACTCATAGGCAGCAGCGGCTTTTACGAGATCGCCGCCCACAAAAGCAGAGCTGCCGACATTCTGGGCGTAGAGCGCGGGGAAAAAGTTCAGTTGGAACTGCACACAGAACCGTCTGCATCTTCCAACACTTAGCAGCTCCTCTGACTTCTTCGTCTGTCTTCTTCCTCCAATCTTCTGTCTTGTATATCCTGAATTCTGAATTCTGCATTTAAACATGATCCGCATTGGACCGGCAGGTTGGAGTTACCGCGACTGGGAGGGCGTGGTGGTCCATGCACTACAGCTTAGGCATCGCTTGGAAGGAGAGGTACAGCAGATTCCCGATCCTCTTTTGCAGGCCTGTCCCAAAGTGGGCTGGTTGCTGGAAGGCTGACTATCCCGCTCTGTACAAAGGGGTAACTTCCCGCATCCGTTCCACGATCTCCGGCAGAATGCCTAAGACGTAGTCAATCTCTTCACCGCTATTCATTCGGCTCACACTGAATCGGATGGCTGACTTATGCAGCTTGCGATTGCCTCCCAGAGCGGTCAGAACATGTGAGGGTTCCACCGTACCCGAGGAACAGGCCGAACCGGTTGAAACCGCCACCCCTTGAAAATCAAGGGAGATCAAAAGGGCCTCACCTTCGATGGCACGAAAGCTGATATTGGTCAGGTGAGGAATTCTGTGGGTTCTCGACCCGTTTACCGCGGTACCAGAAATGTGCTCCAGGATTCCCTTCTCCAGCCGGTCTCGCAGCGCCTTCACTCGGGTGTCCAGCTCTTTGAGGCCCTCACGGGCCAGTTCAGCGCTCCGTCCCAGACCGACGATGCCGGGCACGTTGACGGTGCCCGCGCGTCGACTGCGCTCATGGGACCCTCCAAAGAGCAATGGGTCCATCTTCACTCCAGACCTTATATAGAATGCCCCCACCCCCTTGGGACCGTGGAACTTATGGGCAGATAGGGAGAGTAAATCGACACCCAGGTCCTTCACGTTCACAGGAATCTTGGCCACGGTCTGGACGGCATCGGTGTGAAACAGAACCTTCTTCTCCCGTGCCAGGGCCGCCATCTCCTGAATGGGTTGAATCACCCCAATCTCGCTGTTGGCGTGCATGATGGAGATCAGTAGGGTTTCCTCATCAATGGCTTTCTCCAACCGATCCAGAGAAATCATCCCCTCCCGATCCACCGGGAGGTAAGTGACCCGGAAGCCTTCTTTCTCCAGCTGCTCACAGGTTTGCAGGACAGCCGAATGCTCCGTGACAGCGGTGATGATGTGATTTCCCCGCGCACGGTGATGAGTCAGAACTCCACGCAGCGCCGTATTATCGGCCTCCGTTCCGCCGCTGGTAAACACAATCTCGTTGGGCCGCGCTCCGATCAGATCGGCGACCTGGCGGCGCGCATTCTCAACCGCCGAATTGGCCTTCTGGCCATAGGTATGAATCGAGGAAGCGTTCCCGAAATCCTCCATAAAGTGAGGCTTCATGGCCTCAAAAACCAGTGGATCCAGCGGAGTGGTGGCGTTGTTGTCCAGATACACTTGCTGCATGCTGGCTCGATCATATCATCTCCAAACCTGACCGAACAACTGCAACTGAAAGGCCAGCATTTTCAGGGACAACGCACCACCTTGACAGCCCGTAAGATCCATCTTATATATCTAGCAGGACTGGTTGATGGACGAGATAAGTTGCATGAGATCAATGAATTAAGTCAACCAGTAAGGATGACTGTGGACTGCGCAAAACACAGAAAGGAAAAAGAACTTTAGCGGGTTATTTTAAACAATGGAGGTAAGAAAAAATGCAATTAGTCAGGTTTAACCCTTTCACAGAATTAACCGGAATAGATCGGCTCTTTAACGACACTTTTGACCGCTTTTTCGAGGACACCGATAGGCGATTGACCAACAGGACGTGGTCTCCTTCCGTCGATGTTTCCGAGACGGAAACCGAGATCATATTTACCGCTGAGTTTCCCGGCTTTGAAAAGGACGAGATTGACATCTCCGTCAACGAGGGTCGCTTGAGCATCAGTGGTGAAAGAAAATTCACAGAGGAGAAGGAGACCAAGCATCATCGAGTCGAACGCTGGTATGGGAAATTCTATCGCAGCTTTCTGTTGCCGAAATCCGCGGATGCCGAAAAGATCTCAGCGAATCTCAAAAACGGAGTGCTGACGATCACCCTGCCCAAGAAGGAGGAAGCCAAGCCTCGCCAGATTCCTGTTTCGGTGAACTGATCTCAGCAACGGTCCCAGCCGGATAGGCTTGGGGCGAAAGCGTCGACCTAGGGTGGGAGCCCCGCTCCCACCCTTTTTTTGTGTCCTACCCTTATTCCAGGGCAATCACATCAATTTCCACATCCACTCCTTTGGGCAAACTGGCGACTTGAATCGTGCTTCGGGCGGGCGGGACCTCTCCGTTGAAATAGGTCGCGTAGATCTCGTTCATGGATTCGAAATCGTGTAGATCTTGAAGATACACGGTACACTTAACCGCTTTATCCAGCGATGAACCGGCCGCTTCCAAAAGGGTTTTGAGATTCTCCAGGGCTTGTCGGACCTGGTCCTGAATGGAGTCTCCCACGATTTCTCCCGTCTCGGGATTCAAAGGGATCTGTCCGGAAGTGAAAATCAGCCCATTGGCCCGAACAGCGGGTGAGTAGGGCCCCACGGTAGGAGCTCCCTTGTCGGCATCAATACGTTCTTGCATTTAGACCTCCTGATTTCTTCTGTCGCTTGTCTCCTTCTGGTAGAATACAGCCTTCTTTTGCGCCGGGGTAGCTCAGTCGGTAGAGCAGCGGACTGAAAATCCGCGTGTCGTCAGTTCGATTCTGACCCCCGGCACACCCTGTTTTCCCTTCATTAGCAACAGTTTAGACATAGTAAGGATTTTTAGGCAGATTTGAGTTTTGCCATGTGTCCTCCCTTTTTCCTCCCTTGGAGAACCTGGTAAGCTCTCCGGGCAGCATAGTGTGGGGAGAAGTGTGCGTAGTGTTCCTGAGTAATTGTGACTGAGGAATGCCCAAGCACTGGGTTCTATCCCGTGGAGTGGACTTCAAATGGTCCCAGGTCTAACTTAGAAGGTGGACTCGTTCGTGGGGGCAGGTCACCTCCACCCCCGCGCTCAGCCGGATTTCCATTGCCTTCCCCTTCCTCCCGGCGTAACATCAAGGCAATACCAACCACGAGGGAGGAAAGCACAATGAAAACTCTAATTACCACACTGGCAATAGTCGTCATGTTCACGACCGCTGTTGTTATGGCCAATGATGTGGAGGATGTGAAAGCAGCGGAGGATAATTACTATGCTGCAATGAACTCTGGGGATGCCCGTGCCTGGGCGCAAAGCCGCCTATCGGAAGAATCCACCCGTTTCGGCCCAGGTGGAGCACTCCTTGAGGTCTTCGGTTCTCTTGAAGAACAGGAACAAAACCGAAAAGCCGAATTTGATGCCGGACTCAAGTACAATCTACGCGCACGGCATCGGGACATCAGAGTCTACGGCAATACGGCTGTCGTCACGTTGTACGGCGTGGGAACCGTTGGCAATAACACCCAAGTCAATAACAGGATTACCAGGGTGTGGGGCAAGCAAGGCGGCCAATGGAAAATGGTCCATGCGCATCTCTCACCGCTCACAATCTCGACAACACGCATCGAAGATCGCTTCGTCGGCACCTGGAGACTGGTCGCCTTTGAACGCCGCGGGCCTGACGGAGAACTCCGGCCCTCGACCAACTCCTTCAGCAATGGCTTGCTTATCTACACCTCAACGGGTCACATTTCTCAACAGCTCACACGGGAGAGCCGTCAAAAGTTTTCTGGACGCGCGTCTGGAGAGGAAGCGCAGGAGGCCCTTTACAGCTACCTTGCCTATTTTGGTACTTTCACTGTCAACGAAGGGCAGGGCACCGTCACCCATCACAGGCAAGCCCACCTCATCCCCGGCAGAGTCACGGATGGGATTCGCTACTATAGGTTCATGGGCAACCGTCTGATGTTGACGGCACCCCCAGGCGGTGAGGAGGTGACCACGACCCTGACCTGGGAACGCATCGAGTAGATCACAGCGATTCCCATTGCCTTTAACCCCCTGCCCGCGTAACATTTGAACCACACAGCGCATCGAGGGGGGACTTCTATGGTCGGCACGACCATTAGCCATTACAATGTGCTTGAGAAAATAGGCGGCGGTGGAATGGGTGTGGTCTACAAGGCAGAGGACACCAGCTAGGTCGCAATGTGGCACTGAAATTCCTGCCTGATAAGCATGCCCAGAATCGCAGCGACTGGCTCGACGATTAGGAAAAATCCTCTGTCTACACAACTGGGAAACATTTCTCAGATTAGGAGGGCCGTTATGCCCTACAGAGCGATTATCGTCACCTTACTGCCGTTGCTAATTCCAATCCCTGCCAACGCACAGAGCACTTGAAGAACGGAGGTCGAAATGCCGGTCGAAAGGAGTGTTTTTATGAGAAGTGTTTATTTTCTACTTTTTGGCTTAGTCGCCTTTTCGGTAAGTGTATCTGGACAAGAGGCTCCAGAGCAACTAACGACCGAAGACATCATTGAAATGGTCCAGGCCGGAATAAGCGATCGACTCATTCTCCAGAAAATCAGCATCAGTACGCTGCTATACGAGCCTAGTGTTCAAGATATCCTGAATCTAAAAAAAGCAGGGGCTTCCGACAGAATCATCGAGGCGTTGATGGGAGTAACTTCGCCGACGCCGACAAGAGCGACTCCACCGGCCCAGCTTCCAGAGAGCGGCTGGGAGTTCCAGCTAGAGCCGATGTGGATGGATGTGGGCGGCTGGGATGAGCACGTGGGGGATATCGTCAATGCAAGCTTCACGACTATAGTTGGCCCTCCGCGAGTGGAACTTACAGATATTCGAGATCGGAGGCCGATCAACCTCGACCTGGACGCGGGTTTTGCCTTTCGCGGAAGCGTCACATATAAATACCAGCAATGGGGGGTTGGCGCGGCCGGATGGTTTTTGGGAACAGATGACTCTGTGTCGGGGACGGTTACCACGCCAGTCGCAACTGCCGACACCTTCTTCCTAAATTTCGTCTCGTTTTGGGGCGAACCTCGCGGAGGGGGCATCAACGAACTGGAACCGTCAGGAATTGCTCCAGAGGAATTTCGCGTCGACCAAGAGCTTGACACCTTTACCGCGGAGGTGTTTGGTTTTCGTACTCTGGCGGAAAACAGCTCGAGCCGAATTGACGCCATCGTTGGCGTCAAAGTTGGACAACTTGAGACAACTCAAAATCAAAGTCGCAACCTGCGAACGTTCTTCTTTGATGACTTCGGCCCCGGTCTCCACTTCAACAACTTCATCAGCCTCAGCAGCACGGCGGAGGCGGAGTTTCTAGGGGTCGGGCCGATGGTGGGGTTCAGCGGGCGGGCAACGTGGCGGCAGCTCGCGTTTCGTACATTTGTCACGCAGAGTCTCTTAATCGGCGATGCGGATCTAGAAGGCCTATTCACCGACATCGACGACACCAGTATTACGCTCGATTCTGGCGGACCGTTTACCCCTTTAGAATTGATTCGCTCAGACCTGCCCTTCTCCGGGTCGGAGAGGGCGTTTATACCGGTCACAGAATTTCAACTCGCCGCAGAGTGGCACATTACGAGGATTTTGGCCGTTGGGGCAACCGGGTTTGCCGCCATCTGGTTTGACGCCCCCGTCGCTCCAACCTTCAGCTTTCCATCGGTGAACACCGTTGCATTTCCAGGGCAATGGACAGTAGAGAAGCGGACCCTTGGGTTCGTGGGAGTAGGACTGAAGCTCGAAGCCAGGTTTTGAAGATGCCTTCGACCCCCTCCGCGACGACCCTCGCTTCCAAGACCTGCTGCTGCGGATGACTTTGAGCCGTA
>JADFOI010000174.1 GCA_022562935.1 Acidobacteriota bacterium | reverse complement strand
ATCTGATTTGGTCCGTCAACACAGAGACGGAAAGGATGACCCCTCTCAGTCAGGCCGCCCGGGATCTGGAAGCTTCTCGATAAAGAAGCCCGGAAAGGGTACCGGCTCGTAGAAATAGGCAGTCAGAGCCGTGGGCCAGCCGCTGGGGTTGTGAAGAAAACTCTCTTTGACACCTCCGGCCCGTAGGCTAAAGCCTGCGGCTCTGTTGAGATCGTGCCACACATGCGGTTCGGGCTATCCTCACCTTGGCCGAATCTCCCGAAGCTGCTAGAATTGCCTAAAAGAAACAAGGAGAGACCTGTAGTTCATGGGCCAGTCTTCGGAAATCAAAGCATCCCCGGGAATCGAAGAGGAATTGGAAGTTTTTTCCAAATACCTCAAGAATAGCGGACTGAAAATGACGCATCAGCGCCGGTTGGTGGTGGAGACCTTTCTGCTGGCGGGGGGCCATCTGAGCACGGAGGAACTCTACGAACTGGTCAAGAAGAAGGATGCAAAGCTCGGCTTTGTGACCGTCTTCAGAACTCTAAAGACTCTGGCCGATTGTGGACTGGCCCGGGAAACCGATCTTCATGACGGCCCCACCCGCTTTGAGCATACCTATAAGCGTCCTCACCATCATCACCTCGTGTGCGTGAAGTGTGAGCGCACCATTGAGTTTCTGAACCCTGTGGAAGAGCGAATTCACGAAGAAATCACTTCCGCGTACGGCTTCAAGCCGGTGAGCCATAATCTGCAGATCTTTGGAGTCTGCCCGGACTGTCAAAAGAAGCAGAAAACCAGTCAAGAGACGGTGGATTCCGATTTGGTCTTTGCGCGAGACGCTCTAAAAATTGCCATGGCCACCGAAAGAAGAGGGATAAACTTCTACAAGACCGCCTCTGAAATCGTCACCCACGCGCCTACCAAAAAGACCTTTCTCAAGATGCTCGATGAAGAAAAGGGACATCTCAGCCGACTGCAAAAAGAGTGGAAACGGCTCATGAAAAAGGACCGGAACCTGTTGGCAGCGCCTGTTTTCCTGCATTTCGACTATGAAGCTCTGAAGAGCATCTTTCCTTCTCGAAGTGAGGTCAAGGAAAAGCTGAAAACCAACATTAGCGAAGTCGATGCTCTGGAGCTGGCGATGAAGATGGAGCTGGAGGCTTTCCGATTCTTCACCGACTACGGCGATCGATTCAATGACACCAAGGGCAAAGACATCTTCCTGCAGTTTGCCACCGAAGAAGAGGAACACTACCAGATCATCAAGGAAGAATACGACCGGCGGCGGAAGGCCGCCGGAAATTCAAAAACCCAAATTCAAAATCCCAAACAAATTCAAAACACAAAATAAGAAACTCAGTCTTGACCTGAGAGGTTTTGAATTTTGAATTTCCTCTGACCGGCGGCTTCCGGAAACCGCCGGTCAGAGGTGGTTGATACAATTTCCAGGTGAAGTTTCGCTGGAGTGTTCTCTCAAGTCTCCCTGAGCAAATCCAATCGCTGTCCACTCAGTTGGAGGTTTCCCCTCTGGTAGCTCATCTGCTGCTTCAGCGGGGATTTGACGATCCTGATCAGGCTCGGAAATTTCTCAAGCCCAGCTTGGAAGACCTTCATGATCCCTACTTGATGAAAGATATGGATCGTGTCGTCGGTCGTATTCTTCAGGCCCGGGACCTGGGAGAGAAGATACTGATTTATGGGGACTATGATGTCGACGGCATTACCTCCACCGTAGTCTTGAAGCGGGCCCTGGAAATGCTGGGTGCCTCGGTCGGTTTTTACATGCCCCGGCGACTGGAAGAAGGATACGGCGTTCAGAAGGATGCATTGAAAAAGGCTTCTCAGGATGGGTATCGTCTGATCATCACTGTCGATAACGGGATCCGGGCCTTTGAGGCAGCGGATGTGGCCCGTGAGTTGGGACTCGACCTGATCGTCACCGATCATCATGTTCCCGATAGCTCCTATCCCAATGCCTATGCCATTTTGAATCCCCTCCGTAAGGAGTGCGCTTACCCGGACAAGAATCTGGCTGCGGTAGGAGTGATTTTCAAACTGGTTCAAGCCCTTTTCCAAACCGCCGGCAGAGAAGGGGTCATCCGTCATTTTCTGAAACTGGTCGCCATTGGAACCATCGCTGACGTGGTTCCTCTGTTGGGAGAGAATCGAATCCTGGTTCGGTTTGGTCTGGAGGGCTTGGCCCATCCGCAAAATACCGGGCTCAAGGCGCTTCTCAGTGGTGCCGGGGTTCAGGGAGAAGTGGATTTTTCCGATGTGGGATTCAAGCTTGCGCCGCGGATCAATGCGGTGACTCGAATGGGGGGTGGCCGTGAGGTGGTGGATCTGTTCAGTGTCGATGATCAGGCCTCTGCCCGGGCCATCGTGCAGGAAATGAACGTCAAGAATTCACTCAGGCAGCAAGAGGAAAGGCGTATTCTGAGTGAGATTGAAGATCGACTACAGCAGGATCCCGAAGCCTTTGCCGGCAAATTTTTGACCGTGGCCGGCCGGCACTGGCATCGTGGGGTCATTGGAATCGTGGCCGCCCGACTGGCGGAACGCTTCTATCGTCCGGTGCTTGTCCTCTCCATTGAGGATTCCTTTTGTCAGGGCTCGGGACGCAGTATTCCAGATTTCAACATCCTTGAGGCTCTTGATGGGTGTCGTGATCTTTTCGAGCAATATGGCGGGCACGCTCAGGCAGTGGGCTGTCGGTTGGGTGAAGAGTTTTGTAAACCCGGTAAAGTGGAGGAACTGGCCCGCCGACTGGAAAATTATGCTTCTGAAAAACTGCTTTCCGAGAATCTGGTTCCTTCCCTTCGTATTGAAAGTTTTCTGTCCAGCCAGGAGATTAACCTACCCCTTTACGAAGCGGTTGAACAACTCACTCCTTTCGGCAGGGGAAACCCGGTCCCGGTCTTTGCATCAAAGAACATGAGTGTTGTAGGCGGGCCCTGGGTCCTGAAGGACCAGCACCTGAAATTGCAGGTTCAGTGCAACGGCTCTCGGGTGGACGCCATCTGGTGGAAAAATGGTGCTCTCGCTGATCACATTACCGTAGGTTCTCAAGTGGATTTAGCTTATACGATGAGCCGGGACAATTACCTGGGAAAAGACAAGTTGTTGTTGACCATCCGTGATATGCAGCTTCCTTGAGTTGTGAAGCTGCTTCACAACTCAGGTGTTCGAGTCACCTCAGTTCCACCATCGTCACTATTGAGAACTGTATAGGTAATGTCCTATTTGAGAGGTAAGAAAAGGGAAATGTGGGAGGCACCACCGACTCGGCCCTACGGGGGCCTCTGGGCTGCCGTGAGGTCTCATTGCTTATCCTCCTGCCCAGAATATAGATGGAGCACAGGACATTATTGATACAGTTCTCAATAGCCGATGAGGTCGGCATGAACCAAGAGCAATACCAAGTCGATGTCCTGCGTGAGTTTCGCAGAATGAAGAAGCCTAGCGACGCAGCCATGGCTCAAGTCTCGGATGAGGACTTCTTCAAGGCTCTGGACGAGAACAGCAATAGCATTGCGTTGATAGTCAAACACATCACCGGCAACATGCATTCACGATGGCAAGATTTCCTCACCACAGATGGAGAAGCCCCAGACCGCCAACGCGACCAAGAGTTCATCGTTGGCCCCAGCGATTCCAGGAACAGTCTTTTTGAGCGGTGGGAACAAGGGTGGCGTTACCTGTTCGATACCATCTCTTCTCTTCGAGCCAGTGACTTCACAGCTACTGTGTTCATCCGCAAAGAGCCGCATTCGGTCGTCCAGGCTATAAACCGTGCACTGGTACATTATGCAGGCCACATTGGGCAGATAATCGTTCTTGCCAAGCATTGGGCCGGTGAGCGCTGGCAAACTTTGACCATTCCTCGTGGAAAGTCAGAAGAGTTCCACGCAACTGGGAACCCATACCTACAGGATGACTAATTAGCACTCTGCGCTTTCGCTGAATTCCGCGTCTCGCAACTCTAAGTTATTGAAATCCAGTAGTGGAGCGGCTATTCTTGTGAAGGTGCTTCACATTTTGATTTCGCACAAGCTGCACAAATAAGGGCTTAGGGATAAAAGGGTAATGAACCTTTCTAAGGTAGTTCGGCTCCTCTTGC
>JADFOI010000067.1 GCA_022562935.1 Acidobacteriota bacterium | reverse complement strand
TCTTATTATACTAAATCAAGGTACCTGGAGTCGTGTTCAGGAGTCCTGGAGTCGTGTTCAGGAATCCTGCTCCCTAAAAAAAAAGAATCGATACAAGCATTCCAACGCGGAAAGTTTTCACAAGAACGGCTGTTTTGACAGGGTCTTGGACTTGCCGTTATAATCACAATTCCTCAAGATGCCCTAGAGCAGTTTCATAAAGGAGACACGGGTCCTTGTACGCAATTATCGAAGCGGGCGGAAAACAGTATCGAGTGAGCGAAGGCGATCTGATTGACGTGGAGCGCCGGAGTGGAGAGGTCGGGCAGGCAGTCGACTTCCAGGACGTGCTCCTGATCGGGGATCAGGAAACCATCCATGTCGGCAAACCGGTCTTAGCGGGAGCTCGCGTGGTGGGAACCATTGCTGAGCAGGGTAAAGCAGCAAAGATTATCGTTTTCAAGTTCAAGAGACGCAAAAAATACAGAAAAAAACAAGGCCATCGACAGCTATTCACCCGAGTCCGAATTGATCAAATCGAACTTGATGGTCCAAAGGGTCGACAGCCGAAAACCGAGAAAATCAAAAAGGCGATAACCACAGAAAAAGAAACGACAGAGGCAGTCGCGAAGATTCCTGCCAAAACGGTAAAAAAGAAAGCTGCGAAGAAAGCGGCTGCAAAAGCGAAGGATAAGGCAGTAAAAACCTCGGCGAAAGCCTCCAAGAAGGTAGCTCCCAAGGCGGCAAAGAAAAAGACCAAGAGTGTTAAAAAGACTGCTAAAAAGAGCACCAAGAAGACGGTCACCAAGAAAACTAAGGAGTAACGACTATGGCACACAAGAAGGGGCTTGGGAGTTCCAAGAACGGTCGTGACAGCCACTCCAAACGGCTGGGGGTCAAGCGATTCGATGGCCAGATCGTTACCGGTGGATCGATTCTGGTCCGGCAACGCGGTACCCCGATTAAGCCGGGATCAAACGTGGGCCGAGGAAGAGACGATACCCTCTTCGCAAAGATCGATGGGACCGTCAAGTTTCAAAATCGAGGCCACAAAGGTCGGTTCGTCCACATCATAACTGCAAATTAGCGAACAAACGAACAGTCGAGCAATGGGTCACTTCGTTTGCTCGCTATACTCGCCCTCTATGTTCGTTGATCGTGCCAAAATTCATGTTAAAGCAGGGGATGGCGGCAATGGATGCCTAGCCTTTCGAAGGGAGAAATATGTCCCCCGGGGAGGCCCCAGTGGCGGGGATGGGGGCAACGGAGGCAACCTGTACTTTCGCAGCACTGCTCACCTCAATACACTCATCCGTTTTAAGTATCAACAGCACTTCAAAGCCGGCAGAGGCGGACATGGGTCGGGTAAGAACCGCCATGGGAAAGATGGTGAAGATTTTGTCATTGAGGTCCCCGTTGGAACTCAAGTCTACAACGAAGCTAACGGTGAGCTTCTTTTCGATCTGGATGAGGAGGGCCAGCTGGAATGTGGGGCGACCGGAGGTCGCGGAGGACGAGGCAACGCCGCTTTTGCAACCGCGACCAATCAAGCCCCGAGGAAATTTGAAGACGGCCAACCCGGAGGAGAAGCCACCCTTCTGTTGGAGCTGAAGGTTTTAGCCGACGTTGGAATCGTCGGCTACCCCAATGCCGGCAAGTCCACACTCATTTCAGTGATCTCAGCAGCAAAACCCAAAATTGCGGACTATCCATTCACGACTCTGACCCCAAACCTGGGGGTAGTGACCTACGGGGACTATTCGAGCTTCGTGGTGGCGGATATCCCGGGACTCATTGAAGGTGCACACCACGGCAGTGGGTTGGGATTCCAATTCCTGCGCCACCTTGAACGAACCCGGCTCCTGGTTCACCTGGTTGACGTCAGCGACAGTGGTGCAAGCGATCCCGTGCATGCCGTTGAAACCATCATTGAGGAAATGGCACTTTACGATACCCGTTTGGGGGAAAAGTCTGAAATCATCACAGCATCCAAGATGGATGTGGCAAATTCCGAGAAACTCGAGAGGTTACGCTCATATTGTCAGAAGAATGCACTCCCCTTTCAGACCATCTCCGCCATCTCGGGAGAAGGGATTCCAGAATTGAAGAATGCGATTGTGAAGCATCTGGAGGTCGAAAAGAATTGAAGATCGGTATCCTGGGTGGGACCTTTGATCCGATGCACCGTGGACACACCTATCTGGGACGCGCTGTTTCAACGGTTCTCGATTTAGATCGAGTCCTGTTCATGGTTTCTTACTTGCCTCCCCACAAAGGGAAGCAGAAAATCACCAGCCCTTTCCATCGCTATTCTATGGTGGCAATGGATCTGCTTGAGGAGGAAACGCTTTACCCTTCACAGTGGGAATTGGATCAAAGAAAGTCATCCTACACCATCGAAACGCTTCAATACTTCAACTCTCACTATCCCCAACACCAGTATTGTTTCATAGCGGGAAGTGATTCCCTCAAAGAGATTTATTTATGGAAAGATTATGCTACACTCTTGAAAGAACATTGCTTTGTATTCGTCCAGCGCCCAGGAGCTCAGGTCAACCTCGAGGAGCTGAAGATATCAGATTCTCTGAGGCAGAAGATTCACATCGTTTGCAATCAGGACCCACCGATTATCCGTTCTGGCCAATCCCTTCTGATGACTCTGGACGCTCCGGATATCAGCGCAAGTTCGCTGCGGAAACTCATTGCATCCGGAAAACGCCCCTCATCGAAACTGATCTCTCCTTCTGTACTTCAATACGTCAAAAAGCATCGACTCTATGAAGAAAACCAAGACCCTCTTGAATAAGGTCTATGAGGCCATTGAAAGTAAGCAGGGCGACGAGATCACCATCCTGGATGTCTCAAAGATTTCCAGCTTCACCGACTTCTTTGTGATTTGTCACGGCCAAAACAGCAGGCAAAATCAAGCCATCTGTGACGAGATCCTGGAAAGGTTAAGAAAGGAACAGCATCGGTCCCCCACCCACGTTGAGGGTTATCAACATGCGGACTGGATATTGATGGACTATCTCGATTTCGTGGTGCATATTTTTTCCCCTCGAACTCGGCAGTCTTATAAACTGGAAAAGCTTTGGGGCGACGGAGTTAAGGTCAAGGCAAAAGCGCTGACAGCCTGACAAAAGACAGCAAGACAGGAGGACTGAGTGCTGAGGATGAAGGTTCGGGAACAATAGGTAACACTGACAGCTGACAACTGACCGGATCCCTTTTTAAATTCCTATTTTCTATTCTCTGCGCGCGAAGGCGCTCCGCCCCCCTTCTTTTGGTTGCTACCAAGTCAAAAATTTTATATAAGGATAGATCGTTTTCCGGTGAGATTGCGATTTTTGTGGATTGGCAAGACTAAGGATCCATTGCTCCTCAAGCTGGAGGACAAATATCTGAAACGGATTGAGCAACACCTCCCAGTCCAGAAAACAGTGGTCCCTGACTTCAAGAAGAGCGATCCCCATCAGCAGATCGCTCAATTGGAGCGAGAGGCACGGCACATTGAAAGGCGCCTGTCCCCGAAAACCTACCTGGCGGTTCTGGATAGCATGGGAAAGGAGTTGACCAGTCCACAATTGGCCTCTTCTCTGGCCGATCATATGAACCGGGGAGTTTCGGAGGTAACATTTTTGGTGGGGAGCCACCTGGGCATTCCCCAAAGGATTAAGGATCTGGCAAATCTAAATTTGTCTTTGACGAAGTTGACGCTCCCTCATGAACTCGCTCGAGTCGTTTTGCTCGAACAGATCTACCGGGCGGTAACCATAATCAAAGGCTTGCCTTACCATAAATGACGGAGGTTTCTGATGCGAGCCAAGGAAAAGAAGTATTTTAGGCAAAAGCTCCTGGAAAAAAGAGCAGAACTCATTAGCGTGGTTCAAAAGACAGAAGATTACGGCCGCCAGGTCAACACGGAGGCCGAAGGCATGGATCTCGCCGACAAAGCTTCCAGCTCCTACACCAAGGAATTCATGTTTAGCAAAAGTGACGGTGACCGGCAACTTCTTCAGGAAGTGGTGGATGCTTTACGTCGGCTCGATGACGGGGACTTCGGCAAATGCATGAATTGCGAGGAGGAGGTCGAACGAAAACGGCTGGAGGCCGTACCCTGGTCTCCTTTTTGTCTGAGTTGTCAGGCAAAGGTTGAAGCCAATCGGTAAGGGGAAGCGCGCTTTGCGCGAGCTCGTGCTTTCGTGCTTTCGTCTTGTCGCAGGGTGGGCATATGGAATGTTTCCCATATTTCCGTTTTGAATTTGGAATTTGAGATTTTGGAATTTGTTTGGGATTTTGAATTTTGAATTTTGAATTTCCGGCCTCCGGCCGGCGGTTTCGTAGATTTCCTGGGTAAGACGTTATAGTCCCTGTGAGCTTCGGTACCGTCCTCAGGCAACTCTCCCAAGCACTTTTCTTCCCTCAGGCCTGTGTCCTTTGCCAGAAGTGGGTGCTCAACCCAGATTGGAGCCCACTTTGTCAGGGCTGCTTTCTCCGCTTGGAGCCTCTGGGGCGACGTATTTGCTACTGCTGTGGGATTCCACTACCAGGGAATGTGCTGGCAATCCATGGAACCTGCTCACAATGCAGAACCCTCGGTAAACCCTTTGATTTCGCCCGTGCCTATGGAAACTACCAGGGCGAGCTGCGATCCCTGATTCACAAGTTTAAATTCGGGCATCATCAGAGATTGAGTCATCCGTTGGCGGCACTTCTGCAGCACTGCTATGAAAGAAGCGGCTTGGACCTGGAACCGGACTGGATCGTACCCGTTCCACCGCACCTTCGAAGAAGAAGAGAAAGGGGTTTCGACCAGACCCTGATCCTCAGTCGTGCTTTGTCCCAGAGGCTGAAGACTCCTGTCTTGAAAGGTCTTTTTCGGGTCAAACCCACGGTCCCCCAGTCCGGTCTCAATCTTCAAGAGCGGCTAAAGAATCTCCGGCATGCGTTCAGGCTCTCTCAGGCCGACCGATTCTCAGACCAAACCATTGTATTGGTCGATGACGTCATGACCACAGGGACCACAATCTCAGAAATCTGCAGGCTTATCAGGATGGAGACCCGCATCCGCACCATCTTGGTACTGACGGTAGCACGGGTACCCTTATTGTCCGCTCAGGTTTAGGAGCCTGCCTCAGGAGAAGTTCTTGTGTGCTATAAGATGGGGCCATGGATCTCTTAACACAATTATCCCTAGTCGTTATGGCACTGTTCCTGGTCTTTTTGAACGGATTCTTTGTGGCTTCCGAATTTTCGATCGTCAAAATAAGAGGGAGCCGGATAGAAGAGTTAGCCCAGCAAGGGAACAAGCGTGCTCGAAAGGCGCTCCCCCTGGTGCGAAGCATGGATGAGTATCTCTCCGCCACCCAGCTGGGGATTACTATTGCCAGCCTGGCTCTGGGTTGGGTTGGCGAGCCTGCTTTTGCCTCTCTGTTTGAGCCTGTTTTGCGGAGTGTTGGAGCCCTGACACCGGTGGTGACACACAGTCTGGCTGTGGTATCGGCCTTTTTACTCATCACCTTTTTGCACATCGTCCTGGGAGAACTGGCACCCAAGTCACTCTCCATTCAACGAGCCGAGAGTGTCATCCTATGGATCAGCACACCGTTATCCTGGTTTTACAGGATGTCCTATCCTCTCATCTGGGCCCTCAATGGGACGGCCAACGCCTTCTTGCGACTTTTAGGTATCTCTCCCTCATCGGAAACCGAGGTGGCCCATTCTGAGGAGGAGCTGCGCCTGATTCTTGCCCATTCACACGCCCAAGGCATTCTGGATCGCGACGAAAAGAGAATGTTGGAGCGAGTCTTTGACTTCGCTGATCGTTCCGTGAGACAGGTGATGGTCCCTTCTACCGAGATCGTTTTCCTCGACTTACAGAGGAGTCTCGAAGAAAATCTGGAGATTGCTCGGAAAGA
The DNA here is from genome assembly GCA_022562935.1 of Acidobacteriota bacterium. Lineage (GTDB taxonomy): Bacteria > Acidobacteriota > UBA6911 > RPQK01 > JADFOI01 > JADFOI01. The sequence continues at coordinate 13,341 of JADFOI010000067.1, read as the reverse complement.
CCGACACACTCGCTATCTACTCTGTGACAAGACCCTCGACCGAGTAGTGGGAATTATCCATATCAAGGACCTCTTTTGGCAATACCGTCAACTCAAGGAAAATTTCAATCTGACCTTGGTCAAAAGGCCTGTTCAGTTTGTGCCCGAGAGCAAATACATCAAGACCTTGCTGACGGAATTCCGGCACACTCGAACGCATTTAGCGGTGGTCGTCGATGAATACGGAGCTACCCTCGGGATGGTTACCCTGGAAGACATCCTGGAACAGCTGGTGGGTGAGATTCAAGATGAGTTCGACATCGATATCCCTCCACCCATGATCCAGGAGACCGGCGAAGACCAGTACATGATTCACGGGCGTGCTCTGCTGGTGGAAGTCACAAACAGGCTCAAGGTCACCATTGAGGATAAGGAAAACGACACCATGGGCGGACATATCATGATGTTGTTGGGACGTACAGCCCAAGTCGGTGACGAGCTAACGGTGGCCGGGGAGTACCGGGTTCACGTGGTAGGAATGAAAGGGCTTCAGATCACGGACCTGGTCTTTGAGAAGTTGCCCTCCGACTAGTACTCACTTTCATAAATACAATAACGTTTGCGGATGGGGCTTGCGAGGCGAGGTCGCGAAGAGAGGAGGCGGCGAACCGATGCAGCAGATCGTTGAGTGTGTGATGAACGTCAGCGAGGGTCGGGATACCCTCAAGCTCGAAACCATCGCCCGGAAGATCGAGACGATCCCAAGCGCATTTTTGCTCGAGTACTCAGCCGACCCTGATCACCACCGCACCATCTTTTCCTTCATCGGCACCCCTTCCTCGATTTTCGCTGCAAGCTTTGCCGCGGTGAAAGAGGCAAGCCAACTGATCGATATGAGAGAGCACCAGGGAGTCCATCCGCGCATCGGTGCAGTCGACGTCGTTCCCTTTGTACCGGTTCAGAACGTTTCCATGAAACAGTGCGTGGCAGTGGCTCACCGGCTAGGAAAGAAAATATCCCGGACATTGCAGATTCCGGTTTATTTTTACGCAGAAGCGGCTTTACGCCCCGATCGTAAGCACCTTTCCACAATCCGCAAGGATCAATTTGAAGGAGTCCACGAGCAGATCAAGTCAGATCCCAGAAGAAAACCTGATTTGGGCCCCGACTGTTTACACCCCACGGCGGGTGCCACCGTTATTGGGGCACGTCAACCCCTTATCGCTTTCAATATCTACTTGAATACCTCGGATGTGGGCCAGGCCCGAAAAATTGCGGGTTTGATCCGTGAAAGTGGGGGCGGTCTTGCTGGCGTCCAAGCGCTTGGATTTTACATCGAGCGCAAGGGTCTGGCCCAGGTCTCGATGAATGTGACCCACTACCGTAAAACCTCTTTACTGAAGATCTTCAAGAAAGTGCAAAAAGAGGCTCGCCGGCTCCAAACAGAACCAGTCTGTAGTGAAATCATCGGTCTTGTTCCCCAGGATGCGATCAACCCACGAACGATCAGAACACTGCACCTGGAAAACTTTCATTCAGGCCAGATCCTGGAAAACAGAATTGCGGAAGTGCTGAACAATGCAAGTCGTCTTGGTGGAACCTGAAATCCCCCCCAATACAGGAAGCGTGGCCCGCCTCTGTGCGGCGACACAACTTCCACTGCACTTGGTGGGAAAACTGGGTTTTCAAATTACCGATCGCCACCTCAAGCGAGCCGGCCTGGACTATTGGGAATGGGTGCAGATCCACCGCCATGAGTCGGTACAGGAATTCTTCGAAGGAATTCCTGCCGATCAACTGTTTCTCTTCTCGAAGCGAGCAGAAAATTCCTATGTCAACGCCGCTTTTCGGGAAGATAATTTCCTAGTGTTCGGCAACGAAACCAAGGGCCTCCCCCAGTGGGTTTTTGAACGATATTCAGACCGCATCTGGAGAATACCTATCTTCCACCCGCAGGTTCGCAGTTTGAACCTGGCCGGAGCGGTGTCCATTGTTGTCTATGAAGCCTTGCGCCAGCTAGGAAAATTAGCCTAGTGTCTCGTCCCAGGAACACCATGACCTTTGTGGCGAGACCCGAGTATCAAACACCCCGGGTCTCGGCGCCCCACAGGATTTTATGCAGCTGGACCTGCAATCGAACGGAAAGGCCATCCTCCAACACCCACTCGGCCAGCTCGCGAGGCTCGATCTGACCCCAGACTGGAGCAAACAGAATCGTGTGCTTTCCGACAAGGTCCAGCTCATCCATTTTTCCCTTGGCCCAGTCGTAGTCTCGACGGGATCCCAGCACGAATTTGATTTCGTCCTGGGGCTTGAGATGAGGTATATTGTCCCAAATGTTCTTCTCCATCATTCCACTGTCAGGGCACTTGATGTCGTAGATCAGGATGGCTCGAGAATCCACCGGACGGACGTCGATGCTTCCTCCCGTTTCAATCAGGACTGTTTTTCCATCATCTAGGAAACGCTTGATCAGCGGATGGACCGAGGGCTGAAGAAGAGGCTCCCCTCCCGTAATCTCCACCAGATCGGTGGGAAAACCCCCAACTTTGCTCACAACATCTTCCAAGGACATCTTCTGGCCCTCGTGGAAAGCGTACTCGGTGTCACAATAGGTGCACCTCAAATTGCAGTAGGCCAATCGAACAAAGGCGCAGGGTCTCCCCGTATAGCTGGATTCACCCTGGATGCTATAGAAGATCTCGTTGACAACCAGGCAGTCGTTCATGTCTGCTAGGCTATTATAATTGGGTACTTGGTGAGAAGGGATTTTCACATGTGTTAAAATCGGCGCAATCCGAGCTTGACACACGTGGATGGAGGTTTCAACAAAAATGGGAGTTTCACGAAGCCAAATAGGGCTCAAGCTATTCGTTATCTTCTTCAGCATGAGCCTGTGGCTCAATGCCGGGGTTCGACGTGAAATCGAGAACTGGTACGTACACAACTACGAGAACAAAGCCCTGTTTTTGAAGATCCCGATTCGGGGCAAGCGGCAAATTGTCCATGTCTCAGATACCCGACCCACTCTCGATCCCCGGTCTGCCACTTCTCCCCTGCTGTTTAGGGTAGGAGACCAAGTACGCATTACAGATGTGAGCTTCAGAAATGATTCCGTCCGCTTCAAGATCGCTTCTTTAGAGGTCAGTGGCCAAGGAGAAATAGCATTCCAGTTTCCCCGGCAGCTCGAACAGGATTTTCCCCAGCGAGGGAACTTCGATGTGGCCTTAGAGGCAACCCTGACCGAAGGCCTTTCCTATACCGATATTGACTCCGCAAAAGAGGAATTTATCACAAGCCAATTCGACCAATTCGTTCAGCAACTGGCGCGCTCCAACAACACCTCAGACGACTTCGTGGTGAAGACTCTTGGTGAAAAAGTCCCCACCTATCGAGTGGCAACAAGCAAACTTGCAGAAGTCGAGCAGATGCTCCTTGAGGAAACTGAAGCTCGACAACAAATTCAATCAGACCTGGCTCCCTTGAGGGCGGAACTGGATCAAACAAGAACCCAGCTCAGCACACTACGATCCGAGCGAGACGGTTTTGAAACGAAGGTCAAGTCTGCTGAGCGACAAACGGATGAGTTTAGGAAAAGCACCCGAGAATACGAACAGCAGATCGAATCACTGGTCAAAACTTTGAACTTGAAGACGTCTTCGGCAACCAGTCTCAGTGGTCAGGTCAAAATCTTGAACGAATCGATCACTACACTTCAACAGGAACGAGTCCGTCATGCCCGGGAACTCCATGACGCCACTACCCAACTGTCCCAGTATCAGAAGAAAAACCAGACACTGTCGAAGGAGCTGCAAAAGACTCAAAAAGATAAGGACAAGGTTTGGGAGGATCTTCGTCTTTTGACCTCAAATCGAAAGAGTCTGGAAGCGCGCTACCTGGCCATTAAGCGGGAAAACGAAAAGTTTCAGGATACTTCTCTTCTGGCCAACTCGTTGTATTTAAAGAGAAGAATCGAACGTCGAGAAGAAGGTGTATTTCAACTTGCTGATCTCTACTTATTGAGTCAACTGATCGCGACCCTCGAAATTCAGGTTCCTCCCTATGCCGGGACCGTCCATCCCGTGCGTTTTGAAGTAAAGTCGCCAGAAATCGTGAAATTCACCGAGGAGGAAAGGAAAATTTACGAGGTCTTGGGAGAAACACTGAAGATCCAGACCAGCTGGCAAACCCGTTCGGACAACTTGAAGATCGTTTTATTGGACAAGGAGCCGCTTCAAGCGGTCGGCCCCAGAGAGCAGATCGAATGGCCATGGATGTTCCAGGGAGACATCTCCCAGCCTGAACAAGTCTCCCTCGTCACTCACCTGATAAGTCCCGATGGGACAAAACTTTTTCTCGGTTCTCAGGACTTTATGGTGAGTCCCGGGCAGATGTTTGCTCGTTTGCGGCATTCTTTTTCACTGATTTCACTACTGGCCGGAGTTGCACTGGCGCTGGCTGCTTTGGGGCTTGTGTTTACTTTCCGGAGAAATCCTCAGCCCCCTGAGAGTGACGATGGCTCGAACCTGGTCGTCCAAAAGAAACTCTAGCGCGACGAGAATCTCTAGTTTTGTTGGTCTTGGGTTAAGCTAAAGCCGTTCTCCTGGAACTTCTCGCCGTCTGCGTTCAACTGAGGGTCCTTTTCTTCAGGTTCCGGAATTCGGGTATGACAAAAGATACATCTCTTCCCGGTTTCCTTCTTATGTTTCAACGTGGCCTCAGCTGTGGAATGAAATAAAAGCGAAAAAATCCTCCCAGTAGGACCAGGAGCGCTACCCTACTAATTTTCCTCATCGGATGTTCCCTCTAGTGTCTCGTCCCATGACGATGCATCATCCGGGCTTGGTGCTCGTTTCGCTTTGTCCTGCGATGGTATGATGAACGCCGGTCATGTGTCCACGAGAATCCGTAGCCAGAAAGAAAGCTAAGGAAGAACATCGGATCGGAGAGATCCTCCGGGGATTGGACGAGGAATATGCCGATGCCGAATGCGCTCTTCATCACGACAATCCTTTTCAGCTTCTCGTTGCCACTATCCTTTCCGCCCAGTGCACGGATGTGCGCGTGAATATGGTCACGCCCCAACTGTTTCAGCGCTATTCGACACCCCGCGAGATGGCCCAGGCGGATGAGGACGAGTTGCAGGAGATCATACGAAGCACGGGTTTCTTTCGAAACAAGGCCAAGAATCTGATAGGGGCGTCCCAAAGGATCGTTGAGACGTTCGAAGAAAAAGTTCCTGAAAGCATGGAGGAACTCCTGCAGCTGCCCGGTGTGGCCCGTAAGACGGCCAATGTTGTGCTGGGTACGGCTTTTGGAATCAGTACCGGTGTCGTTGTGGATACCCATGTGAAGCGTCTGAGCTATCGCCTGGGAATGACCACCCACACAGATCCCAACAAGGTCGAGCAGGATCTCATGGGTCAGATCCCACGTGATCGTTGGATCAGGTTTTCCCATCAACTGATTCACCATGGTCGACGAGTCTGCAACAGCCGTCAGCCAAAGTGTCATGCATGCGTCCTAGCCGATGTTTGTCCCTATGGTCAACAAAATGGTCCACACTAAGTGAATGCCGGTAACACTTAAATATTCGAAAATTTTCTTCAGCCTCGCTTTAGTTCTCATCCTCTATCTGTTTTACAAGATGATCGAGCCCTTCCTCATCAGCGTGATTCTATCCCTGACCCTGGTTTCACTCTTCTATGCCAACTATTTGGAGCTGAACCGAAAGCTGAAGAATCGTCCAAATCTGAGTTCTGCCCTGATGGTTCTTATCGTCACGACCTTGATCATCATTCCCTTTTTCGTCTTTTTTATCGCCCTCCTCAACGAGTTCGTTTTTGCTTATGAGAGTTTCCAGGTCCAGTTGGCAAGCGGAGAGTTCGAGAAAAACTTCTATTTCCCGGAAAGTCCCTTCTTGCAGGAGGTGAGCGATCAATTCAGCCGGTTCCTGGGCGTCGAGGGTTTGAACCTGACCCTACTGATTTCATCATTGTTGAATCGCGTGGCCCAGTATCTGACCGAGCATTATGCATCGATTCTGGGAGGAATCGGAGTATTCTTTTTAAAGTTCTCTATCATGATCTTCAGCATGTTCTTTTTCTTCCGCGATGGCGAAGCCCTGGTACGGGAACTCAAAAAATTGATTCCTCTGGCTCCCGAGCACGAAGATTTGGTGCTCAAAAAGCTCAAGGAGGTTACCTTCGCCACGTTTTTTGGGATCTTTGCCACTGGAATCTGTCAGGGCATCGTCGCCGGTTTGATCTTCTTTTTTTTGGGAGTCAGTAATTCAATTCTGTGGGGAACGGCTACGGCCATCTTGTCTGTCATTCCTGTACTGGGAACGGCTACCGTATGGATGCCCATAAGTCTTTATCTGGTCTCCAGTGGAGCGGTGATGAAGGGCGCCATTCTGTTCATCCTTGGAATCACGGTCATCGGACTTCTGGACAACTTAATTCGTCCACTCATCATTGAAGGAACATCCCAGGGAATGCACCTGCTCCTCGTTGTATTCTCTCTGGCAGGAGGCCTGATTCTGTTTGGTCCGTCCGGGCTGGTACTAGGTCCCCTGGTGGCAGCACTGTTTGTCACCTTTCTGGAAATCTATAAAATCGAGTTCGAAGACCAACTGGCTACGGGCGCCCATCCCACCGTACGGATCAGAGAGGAAGAGAGCAAACCCACCCCTATACTGTAATGGCATTTGTCCAGTCCATTCCCAGAGCTTTGACTATTGCCGGGTCTGACAGCGGCGGTTGTGCCGGCATTCAGGCTGATCTGAAGACCTTTGCCGCACTGGAAGTGCACGGAATGAGTGTCATCACTTCCGTGACCGCACAGGACACCCGACGCGTCCACACGACCTTCGACCTACCCCTTGAAACCATCGAACGCCAAATCGATGCGGTTATCGAGGACATTGGAGTCGATGCCGTCAAGACGGGGATGCTTCCCTCAGCTGAGATCATTGACCTGGTCAGCGAGAAAGTGAAGCAGTTTCAGATCAAACGTCTGGTTGTGGACCCCGTTATGTTGAGTACAGGAGGAGATCCGCTGATTCGTCAGGAGGCAGTGGAAGTGATGAAAAGCAAGCTGTTTCCCCTGGCATTGGTGGTCACCCCCAACCTGCAGGAGGCGGAGTTCCTGACCGGGCACAGGATCACGAAAGAGAAGGAAGTGAAAGAGGCACTTCAGGAAATCTTTGAATTGGGGCCTACCTCAGTCATTGTCAAAGGGGGCCACAGTGCAGATCTGAACCAATCTACCGATTATTTTTTTGATGGTGAGACATTCAGGTTGTTCTCCGAGCCTCGCATTGAAACAAAGAACACTCACGGCAGCGGATGTACGTTCGCCGCCGCTATCAACGCTTACCTGGCCCGCGGACTGGATCTCATGGAATCCATCGCCAGCGCAAAAAAGTACACCACGGAAGCCATCCGTCATTCCTTTCCGCTTGGCCAGGGCCACGGGCCGCTGGGCCATTTTTGGAAATACTGGGAAAGTGAGCAGTAAACTCTCTCTTGAACCTGCGTTGAGACTTTTTTCCCGTATCCATTTGTGATAATCTAATAGAACCAAGTACTGATTTACTCATATTCTAAGTGTTTGGAAGGAGATCAGTTATGGCTTCTAAGGGAGATAAGTTTGTATACTTTCTGGTAGGGGGTTTTGTGGGTGCATCGGTCGCCTTACTGCTTGCTCCCAAAACCGGGGAGCAAGCCCGGGAGTTCCTGGGAAATAAGTACAAGGCAGGAACTGATGGGTTAACGGAGAAGTTTCGAGAGGGTCGAGAGTTTGTCACCGATAAATCGCTTGCCATGACCGATCAGGTCAACGAAAGGATCAATCAGGGAAAGGATCTTTTGCAGCAACATAAAGAGCAAGCCTCTGCGGCCATTGCGGCGGGAAAAGAAGCCTATGCCAGGGAGAGGACCGCACTGGACAACGTGGGCGACGGGAAGAAAAGTAAAAAGAAATCAGTCTCATAAGGAGAGTTCGGGGACAGGCCCCGAACTCTCCTTATGAAAGGAATGCCCTGTGAGTCTTGAAACGCTTCTATTGATCTTCGTCAGTATCAGTGCGTTAGCCTTTGTGCTCCAGTGCCTTTCTATGTGGAAGGCTGCCCGATCCATCGCCAAAACTGTGGAACGACTGGAACAGGAAACGAAGGAGTTGCAGGGGGATGCTCACGAACTGATCGAGAGGGCACGGGGAATTGTGGAAAGCATGGCACCCCTGGGTCGAATCGCCGAGAGCTTAAAGGCCAATATGGATCTTATCTCCGAGATGGTGAAGGAACGAGTCCAGGATCTGGACGAGTTCGTCCAAGAAATGACTGAGATGGGTCGGGAACAAGCTTCCAAGGTCAACCATGTGGTCACAGACACTGTAGAAAAGTTTGAGCAGACCACTGAAATGATTCACCAGGATGTTCTCAAACCGGTCCTTGAGATTTCTTCATTTTTAAAGGGAATCAAAGCAGGGCTGTACTATCTCTTCAACAAGAAGACTCCCCCACCGCCTAGCAAGAGCCACGCTGAAGACGAGCTTTTTATTTAGCGCGCTTCGCGCCCCTTTTCAGGTTTCAGATTTCAGGTTCGACTTTTGAATTTTGCATATAGGGGGTATTCGGGGACAAGCCCCGAATACCCCCTATACATCTCCCCAGCGCAGTAAGACACTTCCCCAGGTAAAGCCCGCTCCGAAGCTGGCCAAAAGCAAGAGATCTCCCCTTTTGATACGTCCCTGCTGATGGGCCTCGGTCAAGCCAATGGGGATGGTAGCCGCCGTCGTATTCGCGTATCGGTCGATGTTGATGACCACCCGTTCAGGAGAAAGCCCCAGGCGCCGCAACGAAGACTGGATGATTCTCAGGTTGGCCTGATGGGGAACATAAAGACTCAAATCATCGGCGGTGTAGCCGTTTCTCTCCAGAATGTCTCTAGACACCTGAGTGATCAATTTTACAGCGTGTTTAAAAACATTTCTCCCATCCTGATGCACGCAGTGCATTTTCTTGTCGATGGTTTCATGACTGGCCGGATGAAGACTGCCCCCCGCCGGCATGTAGAGAAACTTCCCCCCTGCTCCGTCGCTGTGAAGCAGAAAATCGATGATCCCAACGTCTTCGTCCTCGGTGGCCTCCAGCAAGATGGCTCCAGCTCCATCGCCAAAGAGAACACAGGTACTTCGATCCTCGAAATTGAGTATCGAACTCATCACATCCGTTCCCACCACCAGAACCTTTTTGCACATCCCGGTTTGGACAAACTGTGCACCCGTGGCCACGGCATAGAGGAACCCCGAGCAAGCTCCTGAAAGGTCAAAGCTCCAGGCCTTCCTGGCGCCGATCTTGTCCTGGACAATGCAGGCAGTGGAAGGAAACATCATGTCGGGAGTCACGGTGGCAACAATGATCAGATCCAGCTCCTCCGGTCGGAAATCTTTGCCTTGAAAAGCGTTCTCAATGGCCTTTACGGACAAATCACTGTTGGCCTGCCCATCGGACACAATACGTCGTTCCGAAATTCCACTGCGCTCACGGATCCACTCGTCGGTGGTATCCACCATAAGTGCCAAATCGTCATTGGTCACTCGATTCTCTGGCACATACATGCCCAGGGCCGTGATCTGAGCTCGTATTTTTCTCAAAGGCACCTCCTAATCACTAACTGCATGGCTCCATTCTGCCAGACTACTGAGCCAGCACTTCAACATCTTTTGGCAACTTGAAACGGAACTGTCGATCAGAAATTCGTATGTTTTCACGGAAGTTCTTCATGATGTATTCGTTGCGGTTTCCGATTGGCTCAATGACGATCAACCTATAGATGAGATAGGTTGACGGATCAATTTCCAACATCAAATGTGAATAGCCACCCTGCGGTTGCTTCGGCGTCAGTCGTAAGAGTAAGTTCTCGGCCCGGAGTGGCTTTTCCGCTTCTTCCAGCTCAACCTGAAAGTCTTCCTTAATCTTCCCCTTCCCGACCAGAAAGAGCAAAGGTGTCGAGGCGTTGTCCAGGTCCAGATCTGAGACGAAGACCTGTTTGTCCAGGGGAAGATAAAAATAGCTTTTTTTACCATCGGCGATAAAGAATTTTGGCGTGGGCTGCTGGTATTCCCAATACATTTTTCCCGGCTTTTTCATTTTTACGATCCCTGATTCCCGCAGTTGAACACCCCCCCCTTGAAACATTTGTTCAAAGTCCGCTGAAAAGCTCTCCAGCGCCTCATACTTTTGCTGCAATCGGGCAATCAGCTCATCTGGGGTCTGAGCGATCGGCATCCCCGACATCGCGAGAACGAAGGTGGCTACCTGACGGAATCGAGTCATTGCCTAGGAGTCTCCGACTCCTCACCCAAAAAGCTCTCATAGAGAATGAAAAGAACGCCGCAAGTGATGGCGGTGTCGGCTACATTGAAAGTCGGCCAGTGAAAACGATCCTGCCAATACACCTCGATGAAATCAGTGACATGGTGGTGGACGATCCGCTCAAGAAAGTTACCCAGAATTCCACCCAGAAGCAGTCCCAGCGAGATCAAGAGCTGAGATTGATTTACAGGCGTATTCCAAATGTAGTAGATCACAACGATGACGGCAATGATTGCCAGGACTGAAAGAATGATCTCTTTCCACGGTGACTCGGAAGTGTGGAACAGACCAAACGCGATCCCCTCATTTTGCACATAGTGAATCTTGAAGAAACCGTCAATGACACTGTAATCGTGAAGCCAGCTGGCGTTCCGGATCCACCACTTGGTGAGCAGATCCAGAGTGAGGATCACGAAACCCAAGACAATAGCCACTGTGCGCATTTGTGCTTCAATCAAGTCCCTTGTCGATGTCCTTGAGAATCTCGAAGCAGCGAGAGCAGAGGGTGGGCAGTTCGCTGTGTGACCCCACCGATGGGGAATAGGTCCAGCAGCGCTCGCACTTGTCTCCCGAGGCCTTGGAAACACTCACTTCGATCTCTTCTCCGGACAGTTCCGCCCTCTGAGTCAGCTCGACGTCAGAAACAATGAACCAAAAGCGGAGATCCTTGGAAAATGATTGCAAGTACTCGAAGGTATTCGAACCGCAGCGCATTCCCACCTTAGCTTCCAGCGAATTGCCAATCTGTTTCTGCTGCCGGCTTTCCTCCAGTGCTTTGCTCACCTTGGCCCGAATCTCCAGCAGTCGTTCCCACCTGCTCAGTAACTCGTCGTCTTGATACTTATCGATCTCCTGAGAAAATTCAGCCATATGGACCGACTCAACCGGTTCACCCCGGAGATAGAGATTCTTCCAAATCTCTTCACAAGTGAAGGGCAGGATGGGCGCGAAAAGCCGGACAAGAGTGTCGGTGATTCTAAAGAGTGCTGTTTGCGCAGACCTCCGATCGAGCGAGTTGGGAGCCAGGACATAAAGACGGTCCTTTAAGACATCGAAGTAGAAATTAGACAAATCAACGACGCAAAAATTGTACAGGGTGTGGTAAACGACGTGAAATTCAAAGTTCCGGTAGGCTTCCCGCACCCGGCGCGCCACGCGACCCATGCGCCCCAGTGCCCAGCGGTCCAGCTCGGTCAAATCTTCGTCATTCACCGGTTGGCGGTGGTCGAAATCAAACAGGTTGCCCAAAAGAAAACGATGGGTATTGCGGATCTTTCGATAAGCTTCCCGCAGCCGTGAAAGAACTTCCTCTCCCAAACGAGCGTCCTCCGTGTAGTTTATGGAGAAAATCCACAAACGGAGGATCTCCGCTCCATCGTTTTTCATCACATCCAGCGGAGAGATGACGTTGCCGCGAGATTTGGACATAGCGCGTCCTTCCTCGTCCAGCGCCCAGCCGTTACAGATGACTGTGCGGTAAGGCGCTGCGTTGTGAACACCCACAGCAACTAAAAGCGAGCTATGAAACCAGCCCCGGTATTGATCCCCTCCCTCCAGATAAACGTCCGCAGGCCAAGTCAGATTTTCACGTTCTCCCAACACAACATGATGACTGACGCCGGAATCGAACCAGACGTCCAGAATGTCGTCTTCTTTTTCAAACTCAGTACTGCCACATTCACAACGCGTACCTTTGGGTATCAGTTCGGAAGCACTCCGCGAGAACCAGGAATCGGCACTCTGTTTCTGGAAAATATCAGCCACATGATTGATCACCTCTTTCCGGAGCAGCGGCGACTGACATTCACTGCAATAGAAGGCAACAATGGGTACCCCCCAAATCCTTTGCCGGCTAATACACCAGTCGGGCCGGGTGGCGATCATATTGCTGATCCGCTCTTCGCCCCATCCGGGGATCCAGCGCACCTTTTTGACCTCTTCCAGGGCCCGTTGGCGTAGTTGTGCGTGGTCCATACTGATAAACCACTGGGAGGTCGCCCGAAAGATCACCGGATTGTGACAGCGCCAGCAATGTGGATAACTGTGCACGATGGGTTGTTCCGCCACCAGTACCCCCTTTTCACCCATCAACTGGTTGATCTTCGAGTTGGCTTCAAACACCTGCAGATCTGCAAAGTGCTCCACCTCGGAAGTGAATCTACCCGAGGCGTCCACGGGACAGTACACTTCCAGTCCGTACTCGATTCCCACCAGATAGTCCTCCTGGCCATGTCCGGGAGCGGTGTGAACAGCACCTGTGCCCTGTTCGAGTGTGACGTGGTCGGCCAGAATACTCTTCGATTCTCGATCTAACCAGGGATGCCTAAAGACGAGATCTTTCAGGGCTTCTCCCTTGACCGTCCCTACCACGGAATAGCTCTCAAAGCCACACTCCTGGGCAACTTGTTCCAACAATTCTCGGGAGATGATGAAGATGTCATCTGAAACTTCCACCAGGGAGTATTCAAAGTTGGGGTGAAAGCAAACGGCCAGATTGGCTGGGAGAGTCCATGGCGTCGTGGTCCAGATCAAGGCGAAGACCTTGCGCTTATCCCAATGGGAATCCAGACCGGCGGCCCCTTCGATGACTGGAAATTTCACATAGATGGAGGGACTGGTGTGATCGGCATACTCCACTTCCGCCTCCGCCAGAGCCGTTTCACAGGTGATACACCAGTGCACGGGCTTGAGTCCCTTGTAAACACTCCCCTTTTCCACAAATTTCCCGAAAAGTCTGACCGTTTCCGCTTCGTACCGGTGGCTCATGGTCAGGTAAGGAGCGTCCCACTCTCCAAAAATGCCGAGTCGCTTGAACTCCTCTTTTTGGATCTCGACGAATTTTTGAGCATACTCTCGGCATTCACGGCGTACCTTGAGGAGGTCCGTATTGGCTGTTTTTTTTCCCACAACTTTGATTTCGATGGGAAGACCGTGACAATCCCATCCCGGAAGGTAAGGAGCATCGTACCCTTCCATGGTTT
>JADFOI010000173.1 GCA_022562935.1 Acidobacteriota bacterium | reverse complement strand
ATAGTTTAAAAATGAGAGCCACAACCCTTCTGGGCATCCTGCGAAGAGAGCTTACCCGCAAGCGTATTGTGTCTCGATTTCTTCATTTGCAGCCCAAGGATCCGCGTGTCAACTAATCCCAAAGATAGCCGTAAGCGCTGCGGCTGGTGGCTTTTCTCTCTTGTATTTCTGTGCTGTTCCTGTGCGCTTGGGCTTTCCGCGCCGTCTCAGGACACTGGCCCGGGGGCTCCTGGGCTGAGTGAAGACCGGCCAATCCTCAGTGATCGGATAGTGAGGTACCGCATCGAGGTTCGCCTCGATCCCCTTGAAAAAATCGTCAAGGGGCATGAATTTCTGACTTGGGCGAATCGAAGCGATCAGGATCTTGAAGATTTCTGTTTTCATCTTTACTTGAATGCCTTCAAGAATAACCGCTCCACCTTTGTCCGGGAGAACAGCTTCCGATCACTTTGGGACTCGGTTGAGCAAGCTCCGGATCACTACTGGGGATACACTGAGGTTGAATCGATCCAGGTGGTGGCGAGCCAGAACGTTTCCCGCCGTCAAGTCATCAATCTCAGTTACATTCATCCGGATGATGACAATCAGGAAGACCGAAGCGTTTTGATGGTCCATCTGGATAACCCACTGCCCTCAGGGGAGGAGATTCAGTTTCGAATCGATTTCGAATCGAAGCTGCCCAGAGGTGCGAGGCGCACGGGATGGAGCGAAGATTACTTTTTCGTGGCCCAATGGTTTCCCAAGATCGGCGTATTCCAAGATGGTCAGTGGAACTGCCACCAGTATCACCAGTCAACCGAATATTTTGCTGACTTTGGAGTGTATGACGTTTCCTTGACGGTCCCCACTAATTTTGTTGTCGGTGCGACGGGACGAAGAGTCGAGCAACAGGATCATCCCGACGGAACCACCACCTACCGTTACTACCAGGAGGACGTACACGATTTTGCCTGGACCGCCAGCCCTCGTTTCCTAGAGAAAAGGCGACCCTTTACCGATCCCCGACTGCCCGAAGTGGAAATCACGCTCCTGCTTTTGCCCGAGCACGAAGATCTGGAAGAGAGGTATTTCACCGCTATCCAAAACGCTCTTCACTATTACGGGAGTTGGTTTGGCGCCTATCCATATGAAACTTTGACGGTTGTGGATCCAGCCTACAGGAGTAGCACCAGCGGCATGGAATATCCCACCTTTTTGACGGGAGGAGCGAACTTCTGGGCTCCTGAAAAGGTCCTGTCACCGGAGGGAGTGACGATTCACGAAGTCGGCCACCAATGGTGGTATGGGATGGTGGCAAATAATGAGTTTGAAGAATCATGGTTGGACGAAGGGCTGAATTCGTGGTCAGAGGCGCGAGTACAAAAGTACGCTTACGAGCCGAGCCGTTTTATGAGAAGACTTTTTGGAGGGATTCCTTTTGTCTTTAACTCCGTTGAAATCCCCTTTGAAACGGGCTCTTTAGCTTCTCTGCGACGGGGCGGCCAACTGGATGTCATGACCCGCCGCGCCTGGGAATATCTGGGGCGCACCAGCTACCGTGTCAATTCCTACAGTAAGCCTGAGATGATTCTGTGGACGCTGGAGCGCTGGCTGGGAGAGGAGTTGATGCTGGAAGCCATGAGCACCTACTTTCAGCGATATCAATTCAAGCATCCTACCACCCGTGATTTTATCGAGACCATTAACGAAATCGCCCAGCAGGATCTGGGTTGGTTCTTTGAGCAGACCTTCTTCAGCTCCGAACTGGTGGATTATGGAATCGAATCAGCAACCTCGGTGAAAATTCCCGACCCCAAGGGAGTGTTTGACGAGAGTCAAGAGGAGTCTCCCAGCACCGGAGAAGAGACAGAGGACACCGAAGAGCAATATTTGACGGAGGTGGTGGTCAGGCGCTTCGAAGGAGCGAAGTTCCCGGTGGAAGTGCTGATGGTCTTTGAAGATGGAGAGGAGATCCGAGAAGAGTGGGATGGACAGGATCGATGGCACAGGTATCGGTTGGAAAAGCCGGTTCGATTGAGATATGCCGTCGTGGATCCTGAGCGCAAACTTCTGCTGGACATTGATCCCACCAACAACAGCCACTATGCCAAGGAGGAAGAAGGTTTTTCCCTGGCCACCAGGAAGTGGGCCGCCAAGTGGCTGTTCTGGCTGCAAAATCTATTGGAGATCTTTGCCTTCGTGGCCTGATCATGCTTGGAATATTGAAGCAGGGTTGGTATCAGCTGGGAAATCACAAGAAAACAGTCTTCTATCTTTATTTCGCAAACCTGTTCGTTGCTGCCCTTCTACTGGTTCCCTTTATGCAGGTCTTTGAGGACTCTCTGGGGCCAGGGTTGTACCGTGAAAAATTGGTGGGACAGCTGGATTACGACTGGTACACGCTTTTTACCGATCGAGTGACAGGGTTTGCTTCCACCTTTACTCCGTGGGTGCTGGGGGCTGGTCCTTTCGCGCGCAATTGGGAAGTTCTACTGGATGGGGAGCTCACCCGGTTGCCCTGGCTCATTGTCTCTTTGGGAGCTCTTTATATTCTGCTCAATTCCTTTCTTCTGGCTGCCGCCGTGGGCTCTTTGGCGTTGGATCCAAAGGGCACCAGTTTCCGTGAGTTCTTTCGCAATGGCGGGATGTTTTTCGGGCGGTTCCTCCGGTTGACGGTACTGGCCGTATTGGCTTTCTGGTTTGTGGGGAGTTGGATCGTTGAACCGTTGAGCGACTTAGGGGAGAAGCTCACCAACGCAGCAGTCACGGACAGAGGCGCCTTTTATTGGGATGTGGCGCGTTATTGGATCGTACTGGTGATTTTCCTCTTTCTGAATATGCTCTTTGACTATGCCAAGATCAAGACAGCGCTCGAGGATCGCACCAGTGTCGTCGTGGCGTTTTTCTCCGCGCTGAAGTTCTGCACGACTTCTTTCTTTTCTTCTTTCGGATTTTACCTGTTGATCACCGTGATGGGGTTGGCCTGGGTTGTCCTCTACACGGGAATCGAGTGGTTGTTGCCCCAGCAAAGCTGGCTGACGATTCTGTTGGCCATCATTGTGCAACAGCTTTACATGGTGGGTCGGCTCACGGTGAAGCTCCTATTTTACAGTGGCCAAATGCAGTTTTATCTCAAGAGTCAGGAACTGACCTTGTAGTGGCCGCTCCGTCTGACCGGCGGACTGGCCCGTGGGCTAAAGCCCACGGCTCTGACTGCTCCTGGTGAACTCCATCCGTCAGAGCCGCAGGCTTAAGCCTGCGGGCCTCTGCCGCTCTCCGAGCGGCCTCTCTGACCTTCATGAATGAGGCGATCGATCTCCTCGGCCGTGCATTGACCCTGTGCGATTAGAGCGAACAGGCTGTCGAAGTCCCACTCTGAAGGAAGTTGCAGATGTTTGGCTAAATGAGCGCGATCGAGGGGATGTTCACGGTCCAGAACCATCGCTTCCAGGTGATGGATGTCCCTGGCCCCCTGGGGACAGCTCTCGATTTCAACAGGCAAGCAGCACCCTTTCAGAACATAGGCGACTTTCTCGCTGACAAATCCCATGTAATCCTGCACTTCGGCAGGGGGCCCATAGCCTGAATAGGAGACTTTCTCCACCTCGACCAGAGTTCCATTTTTGGCGGCCAGTAGACGGTGAAACTCATTTTCGGGGAGGCGATCCTCGGGTATGACGCTCAGCAGACCCTGAGGCTCCTCACCTTCGTCGTCGAATATCTGGATTGTCCCATCCATACTTTTGGCCAGGATTCTCTGCGCTTCGTCGAGATTCTTGTATTGGATCGCTTTGAGCACTTCCTTCATCGGAGGAACTCATTATAATGGGGCATCACGTTTCAAGTGCGAAATTTCAGGATTTCTTAAAAAAAAGAGGTTGTAGCGGTGAGGAAACTCCGGATGGCTTGTCTTGGCAGCCCGATTGTGTTGCTGCTCAGCGCGCTGGTTCTGGCCCAACCCCATCCCAGCACAGAAGACAATTTAATGGGGTATTTGCGGTATCTCGCTTCGGATGAACTGCAAGGGCGTGGCAATGGCAGTCCGGAGCTTGAGCAGGCAGCCCACTATATTGCGGGGCTCTTTCGGGAATATGGCCTTCTTGCGGCTGGAAATGAGCAAACCTATTTCCAGGAATTCGATGTCAGCATACGACGATCCCTGGGTCCGGAAAATCAGGTGACTTTGGAAACCGAAACGGAACAGATTCAATTGGAGGTGTGGAGGGATTATGTACCGTTGACCTCTGGTCCTGATCAGGTGGTTCAGGGGCCGCTGGTGTTTGCCGGTTTTGGCATTTCGGCGCCTGAACTGGAGTATGACGACTACAGAGATCTCGATGTGGGCGGGAAGATCGTGCTGATCTTTGAGCATGAACCCCAGGAGCAAGCGGAAGAGAGTCGGTTCGCGGGGAAAGAACTTACGCCTTACGCAACCGCGTTTCATAAGGTGATGAATGCTAA
>JADFOI010000066.1 GCA_022562935.1 Acidobacteriota bacterium | reverse complement strand
CTCATCCTCAACTGGTTTGAAGAACTCAAGCGCCTGGTGCCTACCCCATGATCGGCCAAACCGTCTCCCACTACAAAATCACAGAGAAGCTGGGCGGCGGTGGGATGGGTGTGGTCTACAAGGCTGAGGACACCAGGCTAGGCCGCAATGTGGCCCTGAAGTTCCTGCCTGAGAAATACGCCGAGAACAAACAGGCACTGGACTCATCGGCCAAGAACAGAACCTTTTACCTAGTCCTTCTAGACGCCGTTTCTAGACCCAGAGGTCATCAGTTAGTTATAGAGGCCAGGTCCGAAAAGTAGCATGATTCCCACCCTCTGGGGTTTTCCATTGCCTTTAACCTTCCCCAAGCGTAACATTTGCAAAAAACACACTTGAGGAGAACTTCATGAACAAGGAGCAACTTCTCGACCATCAGATAAAATACAAAGGATCTCCGACAAAGAACCCGTGAAAACAATCGATGAGATGAAGCGTGAGACCGACTTGCCGGTTGTGATCGCAGATCACGAAGGCTACATTACTTACGTAAACGAAACCTTCCAGGTAGTTTTTGGGTGGACCTCTGACGAGATCCTTGGCAAAACTTTGACGACGATTATCCCAAGGAACCTACATGACGCACACCATCTCGGCTTTTCCCGCTTTCTCCTAACTGGGACACCTACGTTGCTCGGTCAGCCTCTCAAGCTCAAAGCAGTCACCAAAGATGGTAAAGAGTTTGAGGCCGAGCACTACATTATCGCCGAGCACCAAGAAGATCAGTGGGTTTTTGGGGCTATGATCCGTCCGCTCAGGGGCAACTCATGACTACGGAATCAACCGACCTTATCAGCCAACTTCGCGCAACGTTAGGCAAGATGGAGATAGCGCTTGGGGCTATCGACGAAGCCATAGTGTGGACCGACGAGAAGGGAACTATTCAATGGTGTAATAACTCGTTTGATCTTTTAGTCGGGCTGACACATCTTGAAGTCTTGGGAGCCAGGCTGTTTGAATTACTCCCTATAGAGCACCAGGGTCAGGGCCTTCTTCCTGAGCAGCACCCGCTGGTTAGAGCGCTGAAAGGTCCTGACAAAGCCCATGGAACTTACGAGTTCTCCAAGGGCGCTAGTAGATCATTTTTGGAGATAACGGCAGCAGGTATTCAACTTAACGAACAAGACAAAACTGTGGTTCTAGCCATCCATGACATCACCGAGCGCAAGCAGACGGAGGAAAAGTTGGCAAGGAGCCATGAGAGTTTGGAGTTGCGAGTCGCGGAACGCACTGAGGAGCTGTCCAAGCAAAAAGAGTTACTTGATGAGGGTCAGAGCCTTGCCAAATTCGGCACCATACAAAGGGATCTCCAGACGGGTGAGGGGTGGTGGTCCGATGAGGTTTATACCATCCTCGGTATGTCCCCCCAGAAACCTGCACCTACCCTTGAGGCTTTCCTGGAACATGTCCATCCAGACGATGTGGAAGAGCTGAAAGAGACGATTGCCACATCCCGAAAGACTGGGTATCGTGATGGTGAATACCGCATTATCCGTTCCAACGGAGAGGAGCTAACGGTCCACGCGCGGGCAAAGGTGCACTATGACGAAGAGGGAAATCCTGTTCGGTTGATTGGTACGATCCTGGACATCACAGAGCGCAAGAAAGCGCAGGAAGCCCTGAGAAAGAGCGAAGAGAGGCTTCTGGTAGCCCAGGAAGTTGCTCACTTTGGCAGCTTCGAACGCAACCTCCAAACCGGCGCAGGCTGGTGGTCAGATGAGGTTTATCGGATTTTGGGTGTATCGTGCCAGGAGTGTGAGCCCTCCTTTGATAATTATCTGAGTCACGTTCACCCTGAGGATCTGGAACGCGTGAAAGCTCTGTCCCTCAAAGGAAGTGAGGAGGCTGGTATTAATAGGTCAGATTGCCGCATCATCCGCCCTAGCGGAGAGATCCGAACCGTTTATAACCAGGTCAGGACCTTCACCGATGAATCTGGAACTCCCATCCGAAGGGTTGGAACCATCCTGGACATCACGGAGCGCAAGCAAGCAGAACTAGAGATCCAACAAGCACACACCCAGTTGTTAGCTTTGAGCAGGCGCCTGATCCAGACCCAGGAACAAGAGCGCCGACGGATCGCATTGGAACTCCATGATCAATTGGGTCAGGAACTGGCGCTTTTGTCGATTGAAATCGAACGAGTCATACTGACAGCTCCCGAGTCCCAGGCGAAGCAGCTACAGAAGCTGACCACGAAAACCAGGGAAATTTCAGCCCAGGTGCAGACTTTGTCACACCAACTTCACCCTTCCCAGCTTGAGCACCTGGGTCTTGTGGCTGCAGCCAGGAGCCTGTGCAAGGAGATTTCGCAAGCCTCCAATATTCAGATCGACTTCAGCCACTCGGATGTTCCCAGCCCAATTCCAGAAGATGTCTCCATTTGTCTTTATCGGGTCCTTCAGGAATCACTGGGGAACATGGTGAAGCATAGCGGGACACAGGAAGCCCAGGTGACGCTGACGGGACGTCCTGACCAGATCCATCTGGATATTTGTGACTCTGGTGTGGGTTTTGATCCCGAGGAACAGAGGGAAACTTTCGGATTGGGTCTGATCAGCATGCGGGAACGACTCAGCCTTGTAAACGGGGAGATTGTGATCGAGTCCCAACCCTCAGCCGGCACCCGAATCAAGGCTTGTGTTCCTCTCAACCCCAGCGCCTCCCCGATTGAGCATCCAACCGAGGTTCAAGAAGCGTAAGACAGGTAGCCCAGATGATGTAGAGGTTCTCGACACGAACCAGCGATCTGAGGATACACGACTGAGTATCCATTGCCTTTAAGCCCCTGACGGTCTACCCTCTACACAGTCGAACCGAATAAGAACCGAGGAAGTGTACCGTGGCCCTCACAACCTGTGACCATCTAAAACAGATCAAGATCATAGCCAAACCGGATGAAGTCAAAGGGTGTGACGAGTGCCTACAGATAGGCAGCTCCTGGGTGGAGGTGCGCATGTGCCTGACTTGCGGACACGTAGGATGTTGCGATTCTTCCAAACATCAACACGCACGCAACCACTACGAAACAACCCAACACCCGATTATCCAATCAGTCGAGCCAGGACAAAGTTGGGGCTGGTGCTACCTCGATGAAGAATACTTAAAAGAGTTACCTGCACCCGCATCCTAGGGACTCCCTTTCAAAAATTCAGTAACGTTTGCGGATGGGGCTTGCGAGGCGAGGTCGCGAAGAGAGGGTGTCAGGGTGGCCTTTTCGCATTGCCTTCAGCGTCTTCAAGCGCTAGAATCTAACCATCTACCCACCACCTAATGAGGGAGGAAAGCAAATGAAAACATTGGCAACACTGTGCGTAGTCGGCATGTTCCTGACAACGGTCACCCTGGCCGATGATGTGGATAAGGTGAAGGCGGCAGAGAAGGACTTCAGGGCTAAAGAGAGTGCTGGAAATGTGGATGGCTACTTTGCCTACAAAGCTCCCACATACTCTATTTTCCCACCTACAAGCGGACTCATCTCCGGCGGACAGAGTAAGGAGCGGGCCTATGCGAGATTTGATCCTACGGCTGAACGCGATATGCAAATCCGAAATATCGACGTGCAAATCTATGGGAACACAGCAGTCAGCACCTATTACCTAGTATCCACCACCCAACGGCCAGGCGGTGAGCGTGAGCGGCGACACCTGAGAATGACCGGGGTGTGGGTCAAGGAATCGGGTGATTGGAAGGTGGTTCACCGTCATGAGTCAGCGCTAGTCTTACGGTCAACGCCAAGGATTGAGGACCGTTTCGTGGGCAACTGGAAATTCGTCTCGGTTGAATTTCGTGGGTCTAATGGAGAACCCCTTCCCGCCCCTGCCTTCAGAAATGGTTTGCTCATCTACACTCCCACAGGACAAGTGTCCCTCCAGCTCATGCGGGAAGGTCGTAAAGAGTTTGCAGCTGGGCGACCTACCCCAGAGGAAGCACAGGCAGGCATTCTGAGTTATTTCGCCTATTTCGGCACTTTCACAGTGAACGAAGCGGAGGGTACCGTAATTCATCACAGGGAAGCCCACCTTATCCCTAACAGGATCACCGATGGGCCTCGCACTTACCAGTTCTCGGGCAATCGTCTGAGGTTGACGACTCCTCCCATTATGAATGGGATTATTCAGACTCTGACCTGGGAACGCATCGAGTAGATCACAGCGATTTGAATTGTCTTTAACTCCCTCCAGGCGTAAGTTTTAGGCGAATCTGTCTACAGTTGAGGGGAATTCTATGGTTGGCAAGACCATCAGCCATTACAAGGTGCTTGAGAAAATAGGCGGCTGTGGGATGGGTGTCGTTTACAAGGCGGGGATCACTCTTGCATGATGCCGCAGTCCACGTTGCGCCAACCTCCACTTTCACTGTAACGGTCTCTGGCACGCAATACGCCGCGCCGAATCTTCGCCGGCACAAATATGGGTGTTTCCGCCGCACTATCAGCCCAATATCCCTGAACTTCGACCTCCATAGCAACAAATCTGACAAGGGAAGATCGAGAAGCGCCCGAGCCCCCCGGGTTACAAGCAAAGATTGCCGTGATCTTGTTGTCGGAAAAGAGGGCGGCCGGTTGACCACCTTTCAAGCACAGGGTGGCGCAATCCTTTTGGATGTTTCCATCTGCCATCATGTGGTCTTCGCCAATGTTGTCCCAGGCACCCGTCCTGATCTGTCCTTTGACGGCACAGGTAAGATCAAGGAGCCAACCTTCTACGATAACCATCTGGGGCTGATTGGTCTGGGCATCCACACGGGTCCTCGAGAAGGACATCGCCAAAAGAGTCATCGCCAGGGCGAACATCAGGAGTGTCATTTTACTCCAGCTATTGAGTCTCATTCGTCACCTCCGTTACCCTCTGGTTTTGTGTTTTGGAAAACCCAGCAGAACCTTTTAAGGAGTGGGGAACACAATCCAAGCTGAGACAAGAAAGCACGGTTGCTCCCCGTTCAATTTGCCACCAAGGGCGCCGTTCGCAGCTTGACCCGAGAGGCCTCGCCTTTCCTTTCGGTCCACGCCACATAGAGCTTCTCGTCATCCACGGTCACCATTGGATAGAAGCTATTCCAGGTGCTATCGTTGACGCGATAAATCTGACTCCACTCCCCTGTACCTGCACGGCTATGGGCAAGAAAGAGCTGGGCCCGATCCTCCAAGACGCCTTGCCAGATGGCGTAGACAGTGTCATTTTCGTCCACCGCTACCTGGGTGTGCAACACAGTATACGCAGTGGCTTCTGAAATGAGCTTCCGGGGAGCAAAACTCTTGCCACCGTTCTCAGAATAGGTGTGGTAGATGCCGGCTTCATCAGGCTTCCGGCCACCGGTCCACCAGACTGCATGGATCCTATCCTCGGTGTCGACGTCAATAGCGATACCTGCGCCGGGACAAAAAGAGGCAACCCAACCATCATCGCTGATCAGGACCGGATCGCTGAAGGTTTCGCCACCATCGGTGGAGCGAATCATGAGATGGTCGCGCAGGTGAGCCGGGTTGGTAAAATCGGAGGGGCGAACGTCCTGCCGATAGGTCACCACCACCGTCTTGCCGCCATCCAGGAAAGCGATATCGGGTCGGCAGCAAGGACAGGCCGAATCGGAGATGAGATAGTTCTCGCCGAAGGTTCTCCCCCCATCCTCGGATGCCGCCATAAAGACCTGTTTGAATTCCGGATCCTCATTCCGCCTGTCCAGCCAGGCTGCGAAAATCCTCCCATCCGGTCCGGTCGCAATGGCAGAAAAATTCGCGGTGTTGACCTCCTTCCCATCGTCATTCAACTTCCTCTCCGGCGAGAAAGGTCCTCCGCCTTCGGCATGGCTCACCTTCAGGGTCCTTGGAATATCAAACATGCCACCACTCATGTTACCCATGCTCGAATAGTCCGAAGCAAAGGTATTAAAGATGGCCGCTACGTTCTCACCTGGAGCGATTGCGAACTTGAACAGATTTTCCATCGTCGCAGAGGTCGGCTCCTGGTTCGCCTGTCGGATCTCAGCGACCTGCTGACCGCCATTGGTCACCTTAGCAATAAAGACGTTACGACCCTTTCCATCCGAGACGTCTTCCGTCCAGCTCACAAATACCCGACCCTCATCGGAAGTCGCCAGGTATGGATCGGCGGGATTACCCTGCGGGTCACCCACAGTGATGGATTCATCAAAGGAAAACACCGCTTGAGGCGACGAGTCATCTCCTTGGGTTCGACTGCATCCCGACAGAGTAACCGCGATGCACACCCATACGAAAAAACATCCTTGGGTCGCTTTGTTCATGCTGGCCTCCTAGCTTTCTTCTAGGCATGCTCATGTTAGGTAGGATCTCTGGTTTAACAGTGAAGGTAACATCCAAAAACAAGGTTGTCAAAGAGATGAGGTTGTCAAAAAATTAGGTTTTCCCCCCTCGTCACTGAAGGATTACCCCTACTGAGTTTTCATTGACTTTTATCTCCCTAAAGACTTAGCATTTAGAGAAAGGCGCACTACACTTTCGCGGAGCAACAGCTCTGGTGGGCGATATCATCTCTTATGACGAAGGCTTGAAAAGTTCAGCGAGGGCAGCATGGGAGAGGTTGACTGTGTCGAGTATATTAACTTGAGACGTGACATGAACAACATCGTGGCTCCTCCACTGTTACATCGTCCAGAAAAGCAAATACACGGTATTCAATGAAGGGTGTGTGTATGAAAACAATGGCGCCTTCGATGTTTTTGTTGTTGGTCGGTTGGTTCTTGTCCCCTCTGGGATACTCTCAGAGCAGCCGTTCTTTAGAGGACTTACCCCCGGAAGTATTAGCTTACCCTCATATCATTCTCTTTAATGGAAAGATCTTGACCGTGGATGCGGAGTTTTCAACGGTCGAAGCTGTGGCCATTCGAGGGGAGAGTGTTCTAGCCGTTGGTGATGATGACAGGATCTTGAAAATGGCGGGACCCCGAACACAGAAAATCGACCTTGAAGGGAAAACGGTGGTTCCCGGCTTGATCGACACGCACGATCACCTGGGTAGCTACGCAATAGCCTATATGGCGCTCCTGGACAAAGGAGTTCAGTGGGAGGGAAAGATCGAGACACAGGCCCTGGTTTGGCAAGATGCCGATATGGCCTTACGCGACATAAAACGGGCCGTGGACGCAGCAACCACTGGTGAATGGGTTCGGGTCTTCACTCGAACCCCCAGACCACTGGAAGATCTAACCATGAGCCAGCTGGATTCCATCTCTCCGGACACTCCCCTGGTGGTGGCCCAGACCATTCAACACCGGCCGGTGGCACTGAACACAAGAGCCATAGAATGGGCCCAAATCCCTCTAGATACGCCCGGTCTACCCCGTGACGGCTCTGTCATGATTAGCGATCGTGCCGCCATCAGATTGACGCAGCATGTCATGTGGGCCATCCCAGCCGAGAAGGCCATCTTCTGGCAAAAGAAAACAATGAGTCTAGTCAACAGTTGGGGATTGACGATGGTGGTTACCCGCATCAGCCCTGATCAGTTTAACTCGCTGCGAGAAATCTGGCTCGAGAACCAGCTGACGCTGAGGTGGCGAGTCGGGTTTCCCGGGCCTGTGGATATTCCCCGCACGGGAAATGTCAGTGACATTGGTGACGATTGGCTGCGAATTTCAGGCGTGTGGGACATAGCCGGGGGGAGTGTTGGTTTTGTGCCGGGTACACGGGCTGCATTTAGTCACTGGACCAGCAAAGTACCGGCTAGGGCTGAAGAGCTTTTGCGCTGGCCACCGGGGCGCAGGAATTTACTGGAAGCGCTACGCTACGGGTGGAGCGTTCCCAATAGTCACGTCCATGGCGATATCGGGGTTCGAGTATTTCTAGACGTGATTGAGGAAGCCAAAGAAAATCCCATAGTGAAGAGCTCCAATCAAAGATTCACCATGGACCACATGGAGGAGATTGCCGACGAGGACATTGCCCGGCTTAAGGAACTAGGGGTGATCCCGAGCAGTACCATGCGAACGATTTTCGATGATCAGCACCCCGGCATAGGTGCCCAATCTTCGCGGTACCAAGCGGTGTTTGGCGCCGACTATGTCAACCAGATGTTGCCTCTTAAAAAGTATCTTGAGATGGGAATTCGTCCCACAGTCGAAGCCGACGCCAACGATGAGGTGCTGGGCAGACCCCTGTGGACTATTGAAAAAGCGGTGTGTCGCTGCGTCGATGGATCGGCGCGGATCTGGGGCAGAGATCAAAAAGTCTCCCGCCAGGATGCTCTTCGCATGAAGACCATCTGGGCTGCAGCTTACGTGGGAGACGAGAAAAAATTAGGCAGCATCGAACCCGGCAAGTTGGCGGACCTTGTGGTTCTGGATAAAGATTACATGAGTGTGTCGGAGGATCAGATTTCTGAGCTGGAGGTCATCCTCACCATTGTGGGCGGCAAGAGCGTTTATTCCCGTAACTAAAAGGGGGCAGAAAGCTACCAGAGACTACCCCGCCTCTCTTCTATTGGGCCTTGGTAATTTCTATTGCCTCTGACCATCTAAGATTTAGAAAAAATCACCCTACACAATTTAAAAGAGGCAAAAAAATCATACTCGGCACGACCATCAGCCATTACAAGGTGCTTGAGAAAATAGGCGGCGGTGGGATGGGCGTGGTCTACAAAGCTGAAGACACCCGCCTGGGTCGCAATGTCGCCTTGAAGTTCCTGCCGGAGAAGTTTGCTCAGAACCGCCAGGCCCTGGAGCGGTTCCAGAGAGAAGCGAGAGCAGCGTCGGCACTGGATCATCCCAATATCTGCGCCATCTACGACATCGGCGATCACGAAGGTCAGCCCTTCATCGTCATGCAGTACCTGGAAGGGCAGACCCTCAAGCACCGCATCCAAGGCCGCTCGATGCCAACGGATGAAATCCTGGATCTGGGGATTCAGATTGCCGATGCTTTAGATGCTGCTCACTCCAAAGGTATCGTCCACAGAGATATTAAGCCTGGCAATATCTTCATCACCCAAAGAGGCGATGCCAAGGTGCTGGACTTTGGATTGGCCAAGCTGACCCAGGAGCAGACCGAAGTGGACTCCAGGATGCCCACGGCCCAGGTGTCGGAGGAGATGTTGACGAGTCCTGGGACAGCTCTGGGCACAGTGGCTTATATGTCGCCAGAGCAAGCCCTGGGAAAAGACCTGGACGCTCGTACCGATCTCTTCTCTCTAGGTGTGGTGCTCTATGAAATGGCCACCGGAAAACTCCCCTTTCAAGGAGACACTTCGGCTGGCCTTTTTGATGAGATTTTGCACAAGACTCCTCCATCACCCGTGCGACTGAATCCGGAAATGCCCGATCAGCTAGAGAACATCATCAACAAGTCTCTGGAGAAGGACACGGAGATCCGTTGCCAGTCAGCGAGAGATTTGTTGGCTGATTTGAAGCGGCTGAAGAGAGATACCTCAGGGAAGTCCATCAGTGCAGCCGCACCCGCAGTTGCTCCAGTTAAACGAAACTACTTGTGGCCTGCCATAGTCGGTGGGCCAGGACTCATTGTTGTGCTGCTGGCCTTGTTATGGCCTTTTTACATAGCACCACCACTCGATGAGGCTATTGATTCCATTGCGGTGCTGCCCTTTGAGAACGTGACCAATGATCCTGAGTGGGATTTCGTGAGTGATGGCATCGCCGAAGGGATTATCAATAGCCTTTCGGAACTGAACGATCTCAAGGTCATCTCTCGGGCTTCTTCCTTCCGTTATCGGGGGCGAGACATCGATCCAAAGGTCACAGGGAATGAGTTAGGCGTACGGGCATTGGTGATGGGAAGAGTCCTGGTGCGGGGTAAGGATCTCCTCATTCGAGCGGAACTCGTGGATACTGAGGAAAACAGACAGTTGTGGGGAGGAGAGTACGAAGGAGGCCTCAGTGACATTCTAGAGATGCGGCAAGACATTGCCAGGGAAATCTCGGACAAATTGGGTTTGCGTCTCACTCCTGAAGAGGCCACACAACTCGCCAGAACCTACACCGACGATGATCAGGCCCACGCGGCCTATCTCAAGGGCAGATTTGAACAGGGAAAGGGTGGGGGGCGCGGCCATCAACGGGCAATCCAATACTTCGAACAGGCTATCGAACGAGATCCTAACTATGCTCAAGCTTGGGCGGCTGTGGCCCGATCTTATTATCGGCTGGTCCTCCCTTACCGGGCTGCATCGGCGCAAGAGGCCATGCCTAAAGCCGAAGAGGCTGCAATGAAGGCGCTGGAATTGGACGACTCGCTTTCCGCAGCGCATGCGGTTCTAGCAGATGTCAAACGTGCTTACCATTGGAACTGGGCTGGTGCGGAAGAGGAATACAAGTTGGCCCTCGAACTCGATCCAGGCTCTTTTGATGCACCCAACCAGTACGCTTTCTTTCTAACCGGAATGGGTCGGCATGATGAATCCGCTGTTATGGGTAGACGCGCCCAGGAACTGAATCCTCTTGACCCCTCAATGAGAACCGGAGCATGTGCTCGACTGGGCTACGCGCGTAGATACGAAGAGGCAATAGAACAATGTCAGGCGGCTCTGGAACTGGAGCCAGATTATATCTCAGCCTATCGAGACCTGGGACAAGTTTACGAATATATGGGCCTCTACCCGAAAGCGGCTGCAGCACGTCAGAAAGAGTTGACCCTAGATGGAGCCAGCGAAGAAGAGGTGGCAGGACTTACAACCGCTGCAATCTCCGGCAAAGAGGAATACTGGCAATGGATGCTGGATTACTGGAAAAGAAAAAGTACTAAAGGGTATGTCTCACCAAGTGTTCTTGCAAAACAGTATGTTTTTCTTGGTGATAAGGACCAGACATTTGAATGGCTGGAAAAAGCCTACCAGGCCCGGATTCTCAGCTTGCTTGTCATGATAGACCCGATCTGGGACCCCATCCGCGACGACCCTCGCTTCACTAACCTACTGCGGCGCATGAATCTCGAGCCCTAACCCCCGAATCCGCATTATCTAGCGATCAAGCTTCTTTTCCATGTAACGCTTGAGCCGGTGGTAGAAATAATCCGCTTGGCTGGTGAGGGTCTTCTGCCTTTCGGCGAGCTCCGTTAACGCCTCTTTTTTTGTCTTCTCACTGAAAATGCTCAGTTCCCCATTGGGCTCGACGATTCTGAGCAGCACTCCCTGGACCTCCACTTCCAAAACCCGAATCTCTATGCCATCGGAGGAGAAGATCGTTTCCGCTTTCCTCTCCGTAAAATTGATCCATCCCAGGAACCCTACAACGATCAGGATGAGGACGATGATGAAGTAAAATAGCTTCATAACTTCCCTTCGCAAGCGAGAAACTTCCTAAGGACTATTTTCTCAAAAACTGCATCTTTGTCCGTAAGATTAAGCATACCGCTTCAGGGTGCCTTTCCACTCTCATCATCGAGAGGATGCCTGATTGGACTGTTTCCTGAGGTGCACTATAATGCTGCTCAACGGAGGAACATCCCAGGCCGCGGGCGGCCAAACTCCCAGAGGAGGTCACATGCTCTCAAGACGAGGTTTTCTCACCCGTTCAGCGGTTTGCCTGAGTGCCTTATCGTGGCTGAGTCCGGCCAGATCCTATGCCGTGACTGGAGAAACAACGGGGGCCAAGGGCCCCCGCAAGTTCATCGATGTCGATGGAATCCGGACCAGCTACTTTGAAGCCGGAGCCGGCGAGGATATGGTTCTGGTCCACGGCGGTCATTTCGGGAGTCCGACCAGCTCGGCAATCGCGTGGACGGCGATTTTTCCGCTGCTGTCCGCTCATTTCCATTTGCTTGCGGTGGACAAACTGGGGATGGGACTCACAGATAACCCTGCCAGCGACGCCGATTACTCCATGAGGGCGGTCATTGACCATATTTACCGTTTCATACAGAAACAGGGAATCCAAAAAGTCCATCTTGTGGGGCAGTCCAGAGGGGGGCTGCCGGTGGCTCGGCTGGCCGTCGATCATCCCGAACTGGTCAGGACCCTGACCATTATCGACAGTAATACGGTGGCACCCGGTGATCCGCCTCCCGTCGCTGGGGACATTCCGGCCTTATTTGTGGCGGGCGGACCTCCCATCAACAAAGACTCCATTCGTGAGCGACTGTTGTCGACGTTGTACAGCAAGGAAAACATCGCTGAAGAAATTCTGGAAGAGATGGTGGAACAGGCCCTTGAAATCGCTCTGCTGCCCAAAACGCGACAGGCCGCTGAACGATTCGATCTGCTGCGGTCTCGTTTTGTCGAGCGTAATCGAGACAAGATAACGGCCAGACCCGCCCTGGCCAGAAACTCTGGCACGGGCTGGTGGATGTATCAGGTCAAGGATGAAACTCTGGACTTCATCGGGGAGGGGCGTCTGAAGTCGCCAACACTGATCGTGTGGGGGGTCGATGATCCGGGAGCTCCCTATAAACTTGGCATCGATCTCTTTGAGCTGGTCCGGCAATCGGTAAGCCGCGCCCAGTTCCATCTGTTCAATAACTGCAGCCACTGGCCCTTTGTCGAATATCCGCAGGACATGACCGACCTGCTGGTTCATTTCATCGGGAACTCGTCGTAGTCCTGGTCCCTTCCCGCGGACTTCACCAGAGATACGGATGATAGTTGGGCTCAAGATAGCACAAGCGGCGTCACGCGAACCTCCACTCATGGACACGATTCCTTGGCTTCAACGTT
Organism: Acidobacteriota bacterium; assembly: GCA_022562935.1. Lineage (GTDB taxonomy): Bacteria > Acidobacteriota > UBA6911 > RPQK01 > JADFOI01 > JADFOI01. The sequence goes on along the minus strand of JADFOI010000066.1, from coordinate 7,770 downwards.
TTCGATTGTCTTTAACTCCCTCCAGGAATAACATTGAGAACACCCATGAGAGAGCCAGGATGACACAAACCGTTTCGACTCGCACACCACGAAAAGAGGGAGAGAACATTGGCTGAATCCCACTACGACGTGGCTATTGTGGGCGCAGGGTTTTCCGGACCGATTTTAGCCGCCAAGATTGCCCAGCATGGCGTCCACCCTCAAACCAGAGACAAGCTCAAGGTCGCCTTAATCGAGGCCGGCCCTTATTTCAAGGGGGCCCCGCGGCCCGGCTACGGCTCCCCTCTCCGGCGCCAGATGTTCACCAATATGCGGGATGGCTCCGAGCTTACATATCTGTGGGGGGGAGACGTCAGCCGCGCCAAGTTGGTGGGGGGAACCTCGGTGCACTGGGATGCACAGGCCTTTCTTCCCTTCCCCATCGACTATGTCCAGTGGGAGAAGGAGACGGGCGTGGACTGGACGGAGGATAACCTACGGGAGGCGGTGGCGGAGATCCGGCGGGTGTTCAACATCCACCCCTTTCCGGATGAGGTGGACACGTCTGGAAACAAGCGCTTCTACCAGGTAGCCAAAAGGATGGGCTACGATCCGAGACGGGGAGAGACCGCCCGCAAGAACTGCCTCTACTGTGGTTATTGCAGCAGCCCCATCATGTGCAAGTACGATTCGCGTGCAGGGACACTGGTGACCTATATCCCTGTGGCGGAGGAAAACGGGGTGGATATCATCCCCGATACCACCGTGGAGAAGATTCTGATCGAAGCCAAAAACGGCCGGGGAAAGGCTCAAGGTTTTGCCTGCACTTCGGCAGGGAGGAACTTCCAGATTAGGGCCGACAAACTCATGGTGTCTTGTGGCTACCTGGGTACTCCTCTTCTCCTCATGCGCTCCGGATATGGCCCCAGCGACTGGCGGGGAAATCCGATCCAGGTGGTGAACAACAATATCGGCAAGCACATCGATGGGCATCCCTTCACGGCGGGAGTGAGCGCTCTCTTTGACGATTTCCTGGGGGACGGAAAGGAGCGAAGTGTAGGCGGGTACTACATGATCCACGACGACCGTGCGGATGGAGAGGGACGGCTTCTTTTCCGGGCCGGATTCGGTGTCCACCGATTCCCGGATCGGGAGGCCCTCAACGCCTTCGCTCCAGAGTTCGGGCGAGCCCACAAACAATTCATGAAGGAGGGCGGATACCTTCGCATCGGCTCACTATCCCCCAGCCTCAGCAAGCCCTCCGGACGCTGGTACATGGACCCCGACGGAAAGCTCCTTTACGGAGGAGATCACAGTCTGACCATCCGCAGGGCCCAGGAGGGGATGGAGATAGCCCGAGCAATATTGAAGGAGATGGGCGCCCGCAAAATCCTGCCTGCCGAGTCCAAGGTGCGCATCGCTCCCCAGAACGGCGGAGCCCACAAGGTGGGTTCGTGTAGTGCCGGCGTCGATCCGAAGATGTCGGTGGTGAATCCCTACTTCGAATCCCACGATGTGGACAATCTATGGATTTGCGACGGGAGCGTCATCCCCAGGGTGACAACGGGTAACTCAGGGACACCGCAGGCTTCCGTGAGCGTCTTCGCCGCCCAGCGCATCATCGAGAGGCACTTCAGCTAGACTCCTTTTCCAGCGCCCTCCCAGCCAGCCGAGTTATTTAGACTTCTTGGTGAAGAGCAGGGCTTTTTGCTTTACTGTCGGGGCCACCACTTCGCGCTCCAGCTGGGCTATTGTCCGCTTCTCTTTCAGCTTCTGGGCGTTACGAGCCAGTAATGCTTCCAACTCAGGATCCGGTTTCCCCCCTGCACCCTTGGCCCTGAGAAGAGCATAGGAGTGGAGCAAGCCGTTGGAACTGCTAATTTCAAACACACCTTTTGTGGCAAAGAGGCTTTGCTTGATCCGTTTTAGGATGCCCATGGTCCCTCCTAAATTATGCTGGCAAGGGAGACGACTAAACCTCCCCCTCTCATATTAGATGCCCTATGTGTGACGAAATTGGGTCACAAACCTGCTAAACCCCCACTTATCAGGGAGGTTAGAGGCAGAGAAGAAAGGACGAATAAAGGGAAAGTCTGTAGTTCGGCCTCCTGGACTGAAGGAACGATACGATTTTCGTAGCGGTCTTGAGGTCGCTCCTCAGATGAAAAAATTTCTGCCAAAAACCTCCGCCTACTGGAGAAGCCGTTATTCGTCGATAGGAGTCTCGCGAAAGCCTGAAGCGAACTGGTCCAATGGGTCCGGACTGAATTCACGCTTCCAGTGAAAGGTATCGTCCTTGAACTCAATTTGGAAAATATCCGGGTTCCGAATCTGCTCTGCATTGGTGTAGCCAAAATCAGAGGCCAGGAAATTCAGGAAGAGCCCAATGGCGTTACCGTGGCTCACAATAGCAAATTCAGAAGCATCCGAGTTGCGGACAATCTCGGTGATTGCCGGGACAATTCGCTGTTGACACTGGCGACTGGATTCACCACCATCTACGACAAAATCGAAGTCGTTCCATGATTTTTTCCAAATTTCGAAAAAGTCCTCTCGGATCTCTCTTGTAATCAAGTGCTCTCGAAGGTCGTTGATGAGTGTCATCGAAAGTCCTGTAGCCTGTAGGAACGGGTCAATCGTCTGGCGACAGCGCAAGTATGGACTACAGTAAACCTCTTCTATTTTCAAGGCGTTTAGGAAGGATGCCAGTCTCAGCGCCTGAAGCTTTCCCTGCTCACTTAAAGGCCAGTCCTCATAGGAGACCCCAGGGCTGAGATGGCTCTGTGCATGTCGAATGAGGTAAACAGTCTTCATAAAAAGCGCGGTCGTTCAACCCAGACTATTGATAAACTGTCTGCTGCAGTAGAGAATTTATGCATAGTCCGGGTTAAGGGTAACCGCCATCGGAGGATCTTCCGATTCGCGGGCCGAGAGTATAACACGAAGGGAAAGAGAAACGTGGAGGATTAATCTTCGGACTCTTTTTCCTCATCACTTGGGTACAGGATGTCCATCAGTTGGATCAGCTTGGACTCAATCTGCTGGGGGGTTTCCCTAAACTCAATGCCAAAGGAAGCCGGCTGATCATTTGCAGTGATCTGCCTCACTTGGGCCCGAAAACGGATCTCTTCCTGGCTCACCTGCAACACCACAACGATCGGAGCGCCTTCATCGGGGAGACGGCCTGCACGCATGATCAGAGCGCCGCCATGGGAGAGATTCGTCACTTCTGCCGGAAACACCTCCTCTTCCCAAGCAATGGAACAGGGAATGGAAGCTCTCAAGCGTCGAAATCGGCGATTCTCCTGAGTGTCCATGTTATTGCCATGATCTCATATTCCGCTGCAGTTAAGGGATCTGCCCGATCGTGAGTTCCCAGCAAGCTCCGAACCAGACAGAGCCCTATGCTAATTTTACAGGATGTCAAATCAAAAAGAGTCTTTTAACGACTTCTGGAAAGATTGGAACGCGGAATGGCGTGTCGTCTCTAAAGCGGTCGTCAGCCCGGCTACCCTGGTGGTCTCAATCAGTACCGTTATCTTGGGTTGGGTCGCCATCAACCAACACGACGGTCTTCTTCCGGCAGCGATTTTCACTTTGGGGACCTCGGTAGCAGCCGGGATCCTGGGGGCAGTGATCTGGGACCGGTGGATCCAATTGACAGGACGGAGCGTCCTCGTGGACAAGGGAAAATCGGCGATACGCAGTCTGAAGCTCCTCTGGGGGAATCTCAATGCCTGCCAGGGGCGTGTGACCACTTATCTGGATCGACGTAAAACGGGTGTGACCGGGGACGTCGTCAATACCTGGCTGGAAGAGGAAATACAGAGACTCGCCACCCTCCAGGAAGAAGCTCTGAATGCCATCTCCAATTGGACCGACATCATCCCGGAAGCAGATGTCACCGCCCAGCTGGCCCCCTACCGAGAACTTCAAGTTTCCGTGTTGACTCTCAAGACGGCCAAGGAGGAGCTGGAAGCCGACCTAAAGAAAGTCAGTGGAGTGGACACCGAACGAGCGCTGGAGTTGAACCGGCAGTTCCGGAGAAGAGAAGCTGAACTGGAGGAAGTGAAAAAACAGCTCGCCGCTGAAGCTGTACGACTGGGCACCTCCGTTCTAAGCGGCTTATCCGATCCCCCTGCTTCGATGGTGAAAACCGGGCTCGATCTCCTGCAATCCTCCGACATCCATCGCGGCCTGGACGATATCAAGATCATGAAGCTGATCGGTCGTTGCGAGCAGTGTGGGGGAAAATTCACCACGGATCAGAGCGGTCAATCCAGATGCCCAGCCTGCCGACAAATCGCGGTTTCTGTTAAAAGCCTTTAAAAAAAATCGTTTACACAGATCATAGAAACGACTTCTAACGAGGTTTAGTGTCTCGTACTGCGGGAGTAATGTTTAAGATTGACTCAAATTGACAAAACCCGCCCTGAAATGACCTTTTGTGTCAAAATTCAGGTTTTTCCCTTCCTCGATCAGATTCTCGAACTGCCTGGGAAATCCTAATAACTCAATTCAGCTGAGTAAGATAGAACCAGATTTCCACTTTTGGTACAGATCTTGCTTTAGAGCCGGTATGTCACGTCACACCCATCGAAGAATAACAGGCTCAAAAGCGCTGCTTTCAGCAGCAACCCTGCTCACCTTAGACAAGATCAGAAAGGAACAGCGTGACCGGGAACTTCGCGAGAAGGTTGAGGAGCTGGCCAAGACTTCACTTGAGCTCTATCAGCAGTTCGACAATCCGTCTCAAGATCAGACGGATACTCCTCAACTCACCAGGAAATGGCACGAACTGGCTCACGCCATTCGAAGACTCTCGCACTAGCTCCGGCACCCGGCTCTTTTTTGTTTTGCTCTGGACCAAGCAGGAAAGCTATTTCAAAGTACGCTCTTCATCAGTGCGGACTTCTGAGGACTTCTGTCCCCAGTACCTCCGCAGCACCGCGCGCCCGGAATGAGCTCAAGCGGAATGGAGCGTTTTGGGCAGACCCCGACTTCAGGGTCATCGCCAGAGCGGTCCACTCCGGACATGACCCGAAAAGAGATCAAGCTAAGTCAGGGATGCGGCTTACGCGACCTGTGTCTCGGTCTGCGATTCGGCCTGTGTTGCAGCGGCTGGTTCGGCCTTTGGTACAGCTTGTGCTTTCGACTTGGATCCGATGGGATCCTCTTGAACGATTTGACGGCGGTGGCGGGAAGCCTCCAAGAGCTCCCTCAACAATACGCTCGTTTCATCTTGAGCACGGCCGATGGTGTCCATCATGGCCACCACGCTCAAGAACACGGTTCCGATCAAGAACAACATCAAGCCCTCAATCTCCTGAGTGGCGCGGGAGCTGAAAAAGATCACAAAACCCAGGCCACCGGACAGCAAACCTGATACGAGAAAGATAGTTTTCATGAATACCTCCAAAGTTGCTTACTTTCGAGGTTCAGATTAACCAACGGCTGGCGAGAGTGCTGTGATGGCGCTCACACCCCCCGTTTTGCCGTTTTTTGGCAACTTTTACGGGTTTGGCGGAAAAAATGACTTGAGGCGGGATCCTGGCTAGCCCGGATGATGCATAGGTTCTGGTCACGAAGTGACGAAAGCGACAACCTGACTGCGTTCCGCGACGCGATCGAGAGTTCGGGGAGTCCGGGCTAGCTCAGGGATTCACCACGTAACTTGTCCAAATCGTCTCGGTCAAAGAGAAGACGAAAGTCCATTCTCACGCTGGGGATGGTTTTTCTCCAAGCCCAGGTATAGATTGCGCTCTGTTTCACCCCTAAATACTTAGCGGCTTCCTCAACAGTAAGTAGCTCCCTCGCTGCATCCCACAAAACGGCCATGAGAGTACCTCCCTCTCTAGATCAATCGGTTCGTGCCTTCTAGGGCGATGTCTTTTAGCACACACGGGTGACGCAAATTTCTTAAAAAAACGGATGCACCACCTCTGGAGAGGGTCCCAAGCCGGGACGCTGGGACCTCTAACGCTATTTAAACCATTGAAAATGAAACCTTTAGCTTTAATAACACTCTTATCGAGAAGTAAGGAGGCGCACCGTCCCTTGATATCCTAGTGTTTGCTATGGAAGTCGCTAAATCCTTTTTGGGTCAAAGCACATTCCTCTGGCTCGCCCCTCTGGCCTTGTCTCTGGGTCTAGCCGGTTGCGGTCGTTCTCAACCGCCTCCCGATATCCGTCCTCCCATCGAGGCCGGTACCCCACAGCCAAATTCCACAGACGAGGAGAGGAGTGCCGGCCTCTTTCACATCGTAGAACCGGGGCAGACTCTGTACTGGATCTCCCGACACTACGGCGTGGGTGTCGAGGAGCTCATCCGGGTCAATCACCTCAGCAAGCCTGACGAATTGTACGTCGACCAGAGGATTTTCGTCCCGGGAGCTCGAGCCCTAACCTGGTCCTGGCCCGTTCCAGGAGGTGAGATTCTTTCCTACTTCGGGGAACGCCGCAGCGGCCACCGCCACACCGGCGTGGATATCCGCGGCAGGAAAGGCCAGGAGGTGCTGGCCGTACGCTCCGGCCGTGTGCTGTACAGCTCCTCCATGCGCGACTATGGAAGAACCGTCATCCTGGATCACGGCGACGGGTTGCGCTCCCTCTACGCTCATAACTCGAAACTGCTGGTTCAAAAAGGCCAGCAGGTGTACCGCGGCCAGGCCATCGCCCAGGTGGGGCAAACGGGCAACGCCACCACCGCACACTGCCACTTCGAAATTCGCAGGGGTGAAGTTCCGGTCGACCCTCTTCCCTACTTACGGCAGTGAACTGGAAGCCTTTGAAATGAGCCGACCTGAGCAAGAGGGACGATCACGACCGGGAATTCGTCCCTAGTATTCTCCGTTCCGTGATTCTGGTGTAAAATAGGGCAGATGGACCTGAATGAGTTTCAAGATCTGCCTGATGACGCCCAGGTGTGGATTCACTGCTTTGAACAGGAGTTAAGCGAGCAACAACAGGCAACCATCCAGAGAGGACTGGAAGAGTTCCTGCCTCAATGGGTTTCCCACGGTACTCCGGTGAAAGCAGCTTTCACGATTTTGTCCGGGCACTTTGTGGTGACGGCCGCTTATTCCCAGAAGGGGGTTTCGGGCTGCTCAATGGACAGTCTCCTGCGCAATTTCAAGACCTTCAAAACGATCTACGGGTTGGACGGTCTCAAGGGCGGGCTTCTTTTCTATCGCGACAAGGAAGGGAAGATTCAGGCGGTGGATCAGCTCAAGTTTCAGAATCTCATGGAATCGGAAGAAATCACTTCCGGAACCCAGGTCTTTCAAACCCTCCTGAGCAACCTGGGACAGCTGCGCGCCGGTGAGTTTGAAACCCCTTTTGAAAAGTCCTGGCTCTCCAGGACCTTTTCTCTCCCCGCCCATAAGGGGTAGGGGGCAGCCGGTGGCTGACCCGAACAGAACGAGCTTTGTGATTGAAAACTACTTCCAGAGAGGCCCGTGGGCTAAAGCCCACGGCTCTGACTGCGTCCTACCACGAGCGGGTGCCCTACGTCGCTTCGCGACAAGAACCGATGCATAATCCGGGCTACTACAAAAGAGGGGGAAAATCCTCCCCGCATCCGGTAGGAACAGTTCTGAGGCTTTGGTGAAGTGGCTGGTGACACATCCGGTGAGGGCAACCCTATTAGGGTTGCCCTTACAGATGTGCGAACTTAGCTGGTTCTACTGGCCCAGGGGGTTAGAGCTGTTGTTAGCAGTTCCGCTGGTGCTGTAGCGAATGACACCCGACTCATCAGAGAAGAAATAGCGAGTGCCCGTGGAACCCGCAGTA
>JADFOI010000065.1 GCA_022562935.1 Acidobacteriota bacterium | reverse complement strand
CAAGAGCCAAATTACCGTCCGGAAACGTAGGAATCGCGGTTGGTGTGGCTGGATTGATGATGTCCTCAAATCCGTACTCGCCGACTATGCGGGGGGGTGACAGGTTTGGATCAGGCAACATGCCTCGGCGGTCGGAGAAATAAAAGACGTAGCCATTTTGAGGTATACTGTCAACGTTGGTGCCGGTGGTACCGGTCGTGCCTTCGAACCAGCGCTTCAGGTTTCCCACATCCAGTTCCACAATATTCATGATGCCGCCGATGGCGCAGTCAGTTCCGTCTCCCAGGCTGACGTCGCGCACCTCGCCTTCCCGCGAGTCATAGAGACCCAGATGGAGGACCTCATCGGGCTTATCGAGATCGTCTCCATCGGGTGTTGCGAAGCCGTCGTTGTCCTTCAGTTGCTCAAACTTCAAAATGGCGTCCGCGTTCTCGCGGGCGATGCCCAGATTGAGCCATTCCATGGTGACATCGGTGAAGGTGCCGTCGGCCTGCTTGGCTTGCACCAGCAGGTAGCCATCGATGAGCGGCCAGGAGTCGCCGGCTGTGACTCCCGGTGGCTCGATAAAGTCGGCGTCCCACGATACTCTCCCTTCAGCGAAAGCCGTGTTTGTGGCTCCGTAGTTATTAACACCACCTGGGTAATAGGGAGGCACATTGGCCAGCCGGACGCCCGCTCCCCCGGGATTCTCGGCCGCAGTATCGCTGATCAGCACCCGAATCTGAGCCATGTTGTACAGTCGCGATTTGCCCACCAGAGAGTTCGGGTCCTCGGTGGCCTGAGGCCGGCGAATCATCTCGATGGCACGAAGTCCCGGTGAGACAAAGGGCAGATCCATGGCTTTGGCTCCCGTGTCGCCATTTAAGATGAATCCATTGTAGGTGGTCAGAGAAGTGGTCGTCCAGCCTGCGGTGTCCGCACTGGCGGGTCCTCCCACCTTGCTTCCCTCGTCTTCGTCCAGATCCCGGCAGGCGGGTTGGGTGTCGTCACAGCCTGCGGGAGCGGTAGGAATCAAAATCGGCAAGGTCCGTCCGGTGGCCACCGTGCCCAGCCCATTGGCCAGCTCAGCCCGGATGATATCCCCCACGGCGGTGAGTTTGTTGTGGAAGACCAGTCCGGAAGCAGAGGAGGTGGCCAGAAAGAGGTTTCCGTTGGTGTGGACCCGACCGGCGAAGTCAAAGCCGGGGCCTGGAAAGTAGGATAAATCGGTTTCGGAAAAGAGACCAAACTGAAAGACCGGGATCAGAGCCAATTCGATCTCGCGCTGCATCTTCACTTCGCTGGCTATGGGGGCCAGAGCCGTCACCGTCAGCGTCAAGGGGGTGATGTAGGCTAACAGGCCTTCGTTGGGGCCGGAAGTGATGGTTCGAGTCTCCACAATCGGTTCTCCACTGACGTTGGGGATCTCGAAGCCGTACTCGGGGTAGGTGATGTTGGCAATCACGGGTTGGAAACCGGTGGCACCCAACCCCTGGATATCGGAAACCGTGGGAGCCAGTATTGCGGAGTAAAGCAAACTGAGATCGGCCATCATTTTCTCCATGCCTGCCTCGGCACCGTAGAAAGCCTGTGTGCCCTCCAAATCGGTGATGACCAGCCGGCTCTCCGTGTTGACCAGATACAGGGTGCCTGCGGATATCCCGGCCAGGAGCAGGACGATCAGCATGGCTGAGGCCAGGGCGAAACCCCTGGATGAATGGCGTACTTTATGATGCATGATTCTTTTCTTTTCTCTTTTGGTTTGTTTCTTTTCTCGTTTCTCGACGCGCGTCTACTCGTAGCGATCCCGGTAGGTCAGATTGCGAGGACCGACTGAGGTGGTCAGGGTTATTCGTTGAAAGTCTTGTCCTATCATGGTCTCCCCAGGCGAACGGACGGTGACCGAAATGTTGGTCTTTCGAATCTGGTTGGGCAGGCCTCCCGCGTCATCCAGGGCGGCCGTCCCTACGAAGGTAAGCGCATCATAGATGTCGTAGGTGACTTGCAGATTCTCCACGTACTCAGCCACCGCCATGGGTGGGTGGGCATTCACTTGACGCATGAGCAGTGGGATATCGGGATCTGAGTTATCGATGTAATAAGTGACAATGTAGATCCGGCGAGCGGAGGTGGGCGAAAATGTCGGTGGACCCGGAGGATGAATGATGGATTTTACGCTTCCAAAGGCAGCCCCAGACTGATTGAACCGAAGTTCGCCGTTTCCTACCCCCGGACTAAAACCGACCTTGCCACCTGCGTTCACTTCAGTAATCTCACCTACAGCTGAGCCATTAGCGCTACTCAGCAGCAGCACATCGCCGACCTTAAGCCCGACAACGGCGTCGTTATAGGCTGGCGTGGTCGCCGCGTCAAAGGTAATGTCCTTCCCGTTGGCTTCTATGTCTGTCAAGACGTATTGATCGAATTCTGAGGTGGGGTCGTCGTAGACCAGGGTGAGAACATCGGTGGCCACTCCGTTGATGGTCGGGCCTCCTGCCTGTCCAGGCCAGACGGCATACAGACGTTCAGCCGTGTAGACGTTATTGGTGACGTAGCACCCGGCGGAGTCGCAAGCGAGGTAGGAGTCTTGCGACCCAACGCCGCTGGGTAACTGGACGCCGCTGGTTGGAAAACCGGTGCCGGCCAGACTGGCATCCAGGGCCATCATATTGATGGCCACCCGGCCGTTTTGCTGCATGTCCGAGCGCTGGCTCACCATGTCGCTGATCCCGATGGCTTGGCTGGTTAGAGCCAGGGCTCCCCCGAGAACCACGGTGGCCAGACCCATGGCGATAATCAGCTCGAAAATGCTAAAACCCCGACTGGTGCGATAAGATACTCGCTGCATACCTTCTCCTTTACTTCCTTTTTCTATCTAAAGCGCGAAATATAGGACTCAACCACATAGGTTTCCTGGCCTCCCATGGGAGTGTTGTAGCGGATGCTCACCAGCACCTTGCGCACATCCGGGTTGACGGTGCTATCGGCATAGAGAATCGGATCGATCTGGATCCGACGCGCAAATGTGGTGAGGACACGGACTTCATCGTCCCCGGTATTCAGATACCCATCGGGACCCGGCAGTATCAGACTTTCAACGCCCGCATCATCGGCTGTTCCGATCAAGCCATCACCTTGGGGCCTTTCCAGCGGTTGGTAGCCATCCAGAAAAATACCGGGGGAAGTGGACACGTTTTGGATCATGTCAAAGGTGATCAGTCCAGTATTCCGAGCCGTGTAAATGCTCTCCAGGGTTTCCCGGGATTTCTGCTTGGCGATCAACAGATCCTGCATCAAGGTCATGGTCGATATGGCGTAGCCAAACAGGGCCAGCAAGCTGGTCAGTGCAATCGTGACCACGAACAGTGCCGCCAGCACTTCGATCGTGCTAAAACCTTCAGAATTGTTTGTCCTAGGGACTCTCTCGTTTCTAGTCATAGTTGTTACTCCCACCCGGAGTTTATAGGTGGCACTAGATCGAGAATATATTCCCAACGCTTAATCCTTCCGGTCGCCCCAAAAAGGGTGATCGCCCGTGAGGTCTCCACCTTTGAGGGCAGAGCCACATAAACCACCCCGTTGGAGAGGATTCCGGCACTGGTCACCGCCGAGCCGTCGGGCATGAAAAAGATCTGCGAGGCGCCCGAGAAATCGGCCACCTGGGAGGTTGCGAAACCCTCAGGTCCGGTAGAAACACTGCCGTCGATCTCGAGTTCCATATCCCCCGGCAGCTCGATCGTGCTTACCTGAGTCCAGGCCCCACCCTGAGAAACGGGAGCCTGCTGGTCCACGGTGATGGTGTCTGGGGTGGTAAAAGTCACACGGGTCCGGCGCCGCGCGTCCACGGCAAACTGTCGGGCCCGTTGCATTTGGGTGGAAACGGTGCGAACCGCCATTTCCACGTTCCGAGCCTCCAGCGCGGGTCCGATGATCATCATCGAAAAGGCCCCCACCATCGCCACCAGGCCTGTTACGAGAAGTATTTCCATGAGACTAAAGCCTCGAATATCTTTCATTTTTGAGATTCCCTGATTCTTCATCGTGTGTTTCACAGCACCACTTTTCCCTGCGGCTTGTTCCCGAAAACCCTTTGGGTGTATGAGAGATAGCGACTCGCTGACCTCATTCTCATAGGATTGAGAATCGGATCCACGGGTAGAGCTATGCTGAGAATACGTGGTCAAGACTGTCATTCCCCCTAAAGTTGTTACCTCTTACCTTTGTTTCGTCATAAGTCTTGAACTGAGGTTCTCGACTTTTCCTCTGCGCTCCTTATAAGCAAAAGGCGTGCCATTCTTTAGGGGGGTGTTCAACTCGACGCTGGGAACTCGCTAAATAACGACAAACCAATAGGTTATCGCGCTTTTATGGATCATTGGAGGGAACTTGAAAGAGCCTTTCAGCTGAAAATGTCAACTCCAGTTTACAATTTCGTCACTTTAGAGTGTAACCTTAATAAAATGAATAGGTTATAATATTTTATAAGCCATTTTCCCGATCATCTACAGGAGTTAACGGGATGAATCAGGGGTGAGGATTTGCCGGAAATCCCGGTTAACGATGGCGCGCGTGATAGGCCTGGGTATTCTCCAGATCGGTTTCCACCAGGCGAGTCTCCAAGTTGGCCCTAGTAGGGCTCGAGCTCGCGCGTACTTTCGCGCCAGTTCAGGACCCTCATGGGAAGCAGGTCGTAGGCCAGGGAGATTCCCTGGGCGCTGTAGAGGAAATTGCTGTTTCCATTAAACGCAACCGTGGGAGTACCGTAGCTGTAAGTCCCGTCTCCGTTGTCGATGACATTGGCGGCAAAGGTTCCGCCGATGATGGTCTTGTTGGCTCCGCTCATGGTGAATTCCCCGCCCAGAATGAAGATCAAACCGGTGTAGGTAAAGGCCCCGTTGTAGTCGAGATCGCCCTTGACCACCAGCAGTCCTGCACCCGTACCGTCGGTTTCTATGATGGCGTCACCATTGATCAGAGTGATCTCAGGAGCGGCTGTGGTGCCCCACACCACATTGGTATAGGTCCCACCGGGCAGGTTATTGTCGGCGAAGCCAGCCAACTGATCCACGAAGGCCATGAGCCAATTGGGATCAAAGATATTGGCGGCGTCAGGGTCGGAACTGGTGAGGACGGCATCGGTGGAGTCCTTCAAGGAGGGAAGGGGGCCAAAATCACCATTCTCCCCTACCAGATTGTCCATTTGCATTCCTGCCAGCTCTGTAAAGGCTGAGGCTGCGGCGATGGATGCATTGTTCGGCGGATTGTTATTCATGAGCCCCAGGCCCGCTTTGGGAGCACCCGCGATCAGAGCTCCGTTTAGGGCATGTTGGCGGCCGTCCATATCAAAGGTATTGCCGTTATAGGTGATGTTGACGTTGGGCCCATAGATGGTAAAGGCCTGGTCGAAGTTAAACGTGGTATCGCGCCTGAGGGTGGTTTCAATGATGGCAATGGCGTTTTGAGTGTTGGTTCCGTAAACGGTGCCTTCGGTGGTGGACCCACGATGAACTCCCATGACTCTGAGGATGACCACGTTATCGGTGTCCACAAGGGGGTCACCGTCACCATCGTCATTGTCGGTCAATCGGGCGAAGTAACGTCCCGTCCCCACGGGGACTCCCCCAGCAGGGGTCAACAGGCCATTGATGGTCCGGGTCCCGATGGCGGCGGGCGGACTGGTGTAGTCGATGTGCATGGCCTCAACAGGAGAGAGAGGATTTCGATTGAAGTAGCTCAGCTCCGTGGTCCCTGTGGGAACAGGAAAATTCAGATACCGGTTCACATCGGTGGCGCTGGCCAGAAGACTGGTCAGCGAATTTCCCCGGAAGATGGCCTGGGTGAGGTTGAAACCAGCATCAGCAATCATCAGGGACTTCTCGCGGGCTTCGTATTCGGTGCTGGTGCGAAACTCAGTCATGCTGGAGAAGGTCAGGGAAAGTCCCAAAAGCATGAAGAGCGTGGAACAGATGAGCGTGATCAACAGGGCAAAGCCCCCCTCCTCCTGGATCCGATTCCTTTCTGCTGGAGAGGGTACATTCTTTTTAGGCGCATTATTTCTGGATCGCTGATTCTTCACTAATATGGACAACATATCGGATTCCTTTCCTGCCTAAACCCCATGAGAAGTGAGTTCATTTACCTTGAAAGGGACTCACTAGGCTGTTTTCCGTATAGTACCCCTCAAAAGCGTGAATAACCGGTGACAAGCGTCACATCGGGCGGACCGGCTGAAATTCAAAATTTAAAATCCCAAACAAATTCAAAATTCCAAAGCTGGAACCTGGAACGCGCGCAAAGCGCGCTCTTATGGGGTGATGTAGTTCTGGTTGGCTACGTAGGAGAAGAATCGGTAAGACTGGTTTCGCACCATGACCTCGGATACCAGAGTGATCGAGTTCACGCTGCCGGTTTGCTGGTCCGGGTTTTCGGTCTTTATGGCCAGTTCGATATGGACTCGGGCGATTTCATTGCCGTCGTTGGTCACGTTTCCTTGCATATCATAGAAGGTGCAATTGAAAACGGCGACGTTGTCCGCCAGCAGCTGCTCACCGTGTCCGACATTGATGAAAAGCTCTTCGGTGCCTGGATCATAGCGAATCGTGACCTGCTCGTACAGGTTGTTCAGTGTTCCATCCGCTTCGCCGGTGGCCTCCATGGGCAAACCACTGGCAGCCGGGACGGCGCCCGTGACATCGCTGTAGATGGTGAGCTGATTCGGGTTGTCAATGGTAATCGGCGTCAATCCGATATTGTTGGGGTCGTTTCCCGCCTGGCGGAGGAAGGACTGGATCTGATTCATGGCAACCCGGCCCGTCTGACTGGCCTCCATCAGGTCATGCTGGCTCGTGTAAAGCTTCTGACTCTGATAAAAGGTGCTCATGACCGCTCCCAAAAGGACCAGGAGTACGACGATGGCGATCAGAGCTTCTACCGAAGTAAAGCCTCGACTCTTTCTATCAGAACTTGGATTCTGTGGATTCTGATGATGGATGCTCATGTACTGATCCTCCCGATCCTGCATGCCGCCCTCTATTGAGAGAAGACAGCAGTCATATTCAGCGTCTTGCTTTCCATAGCATTGGCCAACAGGGGAACAACGGAAGCCGTCACCGTTTTGGCGGGACCGTTTACATTCACCGTCCAGGTGACCTCGAAAACCCGGTCCCCGCTGCCGCTGCCTGAGGGCGCAGGCAACGTAAACGTTTGCGGTCCGTGGGTGCCAGCTGTCAGATTGGCTGAGACGACGCCGGACTCCCACTCGTTGTTGTATTCCGTCTGCAGCCCTTCCAGGCATTCCTGTGCCACCACGACGGCCATGGTGTTATAGCGGGCGAAGCTGCTTTGATGGACAGAGATACCGAACAATTGGATGACTCCCAGCATGGTGATGGTTAGAAAACCAAGAGCGATCATACACTCGATTAAGGAAAATCCCTGTGGTGAAGATTTTTTGATTTTTTTCATGATCTTATCCAATCGTAACCTTGCCACTAGCCGTTACCGTAATGGACTTGGAGGTACCGAATTCGTTTTGAATCTCGATGGTCTCGCCGCGAGCCAGCCCTCGACCGTAAAAGAGAATGGTCGGATTAGGGACGATGCTAAAAGTAATCCCTGAGTCCAGGAACTTTGCTATTCGAGGAGCATTGTTGGCATCGTTCAGATCGGTGATCTGGATGGTGTTGTTGACGGCGTCCAGGGTGACCTGGTGAACCGAGGCTCTCGAGATGGCCATGGCTCGGCCGGAATTCAATTCTATGGCCACTAGATTAGCCGAGGAAACGAGCCGATAGTCGGCCATGGACTGTCTCAGTTGGGGGACAGCCATCGTGGTGACGATGGAGATAACGCTCACCAGCATCATCAATTCAAACAGGGTGAATCCCCGGTTGGACAATCGTTTCAAGGCGTTTTTCTTCAATGTTCTCATATCGATAATCCTCCTCTCCGCTGAACGTGGGTCTCTTTCACTTTGCGGACTTGAAAGTGCTCATTGAATGGGTTCAAATGAGCGATTTGAACCTATGTTACCTTCGCAGTTGTGCGTATCTGGTGACGACGGTCACTGGGTTGTGTTAGGCATAGGTTCTCGTTGCCAAGCGAGGTAGGGGCGAGCCGGTGGCTTGCCACGAGTCGTTAGGATTGCACCCTGTCGTGGTAAGACGCTGTCAGAGCCGTGGGTGAGTGCCTCGTTCCATAAATATGGTGACGTTTGTGGCGAGCGCGACGGCGTCAAGTTCGCGAAGCGACGACGACGCGATGTCTGTGCGCATCGCGGAGGAGGAGGGACAAAGAAATCGATGCCGTCCCGCCGCCACCCTTCGGGCTGATGGAGGTTGCGGACGATCTCTGTGTCTCTCGTCGTCGCCGATGTCCCTGCATCGCCTCCTCCTCCTCGCTCCTTGACCTCCCCTCGCAAGCCCCATCAGCAAACATCGTCGTATTTATGGAGCGAGACACTAAGCCCACGGGCCGCGTAGGACTAGTCCTGGCTAGTAGGGCTCCAACTCGCGGGTGCTTTCGCGCCAGTTCAGGACCCTCATGGGTAGCAGATCGGTGGCCAGGGAGATGGCCTGGGCGCTGTAAAGGAAGTTGCTGTTGCCATTAAAGCGTATTTCGGGAATACCATAGTCGTAGGTTCCATCCCCGTTATCGATGATATAGGCGGCAAAGGTTCCGCCAATCAGGTTCTTATTGGCTCCGCTCATCTGCATGTCTCCTCCCAGTACGAAAACCAGGCCGACGTAGGTGAAGGCCCCATTGTAGTCGAGGGTTCCCCTCACCACCATCAGTCCTGCACCCGAGCCGTTTCCGCCCAATCGTGCATCGCCGTCAATGAAGGTGATTTCAGGACTGGCCGTAGTACCCCAGGTCACGTTGTTGTAGGTTCCTCCAGGAAGGTTGTTGTTGGCGAAAGCAGCCAGTTGATTCACGAAGGACATAAGCCAATTGGGATCGAAGATATTGGCAGCGTCGAGGTCGGAACTGGCAAGGACGTCATTCGTGGTGTCCATCAGAGAGGGAAGAGGACCAAAGTCACCGTTTGCCCCCACCAGGTTGTCCATTTGCATTCCTGCCAACATGGTAAAGGCTGAGGCCGCAGAGACGGCCGCATTGCCCCCACCGGGATTATGATTCATGAGTCCCAGGCCCGGCTTCGGGGTACCGGGGATGAGATTTCCTGCCAGGTCATGGTGGCGTCCGTCCAGGTCAAAACTATTGCCGTTATAGGTGATGTCGACGTTGGGGCCATAGATGGTAAAGGCCTCATCGAAGGCCAGGGTGGTATCTCGCTTTAACGTGGTCTCAATGGTGGCGATGGCGTTTTGAATGTGGGTGCCGTAGACGCTCCCTTCAGTGGCGGCTCCGCGATGAACTCCCATCACTCGCAGAATGACCACGTCGTCGCTATCCACAAGGGGGTCACCGTCCCCATCATCGTTATCGGTCACTCTGGCGAAGTAGCGTCCTGCGCCCATGGGGACTCCTTCGGGAGGGGTCAGGAGGCCATGGATGGTGCGGGTCCCGATGGGAGCAGGGGGACTTGCATAGTCGATGTGCATGGCCTCAACCGGAGAGAGGGGATTTCGATTGAAGTACCCCAGTTCCGTCGTCCCTGTGGGAACAGGAAAATTCAGGTACTGGTTCACATCGGTGGCGTTGGCGAGAAGAGTGGTCAGACTATTTCCCCGGAAGATGGCCTGGGTCAGGTTAAAGCCCCCATCGGCGATGAGCAGGGCCTTCTCGCGGGCTTCAAATTCGGTGCTGGTGCGGAAGTCGGTCATGCTGGAGAAGGTCAGGGAAAGGCCCAACAGCATGAAGAGAGTGGAGCAGACAACCACAAGCAGCAGTGCCATACCCCGCTCGTCGCTCTTGGTGCTCAGAGTGTTCCTCGTTGAAGATGGTGTATGTAGCATGATGATGCCTCTTTCAACTCAGTTGCTGTTATTTCACTGCAGAGAACTTAGCGGGTTAATTGACTTCATTTTACTTCTGCACTTTTTCAGTGACGGTGATGGGACTCACCAGTTCGTTTTGTTTTCTGGGACCATGGAGTGCTCGAGACGGGCCAGACCGGTCCCGTTGGTTTTGAAGGTTTTAAGAAAGGAGACTGTGGGCCGTTATCTCCCGAAGCTCTCAAGGAAGGCTCTCAATTTCCGACTGCGTGAGGGATGGCGCAGCTTACACAGTGCCTTGGCTTCAATCTGGCGAATCCGCTCTCGAGTGATGGAGAACCGGCGACCGACTTCTTCCAGGGTGTGTTCACTGCCATCCTCAATGCCGAAGCGCATGCGGATAATCTGTTCCTCTTGAGTGGTCAAGGTCTCCAAAACGGCTGCGGTCTGATCCTTCAGATTACCATTGATTCCGGCCTGGGCGGGAGAGACGACCTCCCTGTCTTCGATGAAATCAGCCAGGTGGCTGCCTTCTTCCTCTCCCATCGGAGTCTCAAGGGAGATGGGCTCCTGGGTGAGCTTGAGAATTTCCCGAACCTTGTTCACGGGCATGTCGATCTGCTGAGCCAGTTCATCGGTGGTGGGCTCTCGACCGAATTCCTGGACAAAGATCCGTGAAGCCTGCATCAGCTTGCTGATCAATTCAATCATGTGAACGGGAATACGGATGGTTCGGGCCTGCTCAGCAATGGCTCGAGTGATGGCCCGGCGAATCCACCAGTGAGCATAAGTGGAAAACTTATATCCTCGCTGGTATTGGAATTTGTCGACTGCTTTCATCAGGCCGATGTTCCCTTCCTGAATCAGGTCCAGAAGTTGCAAGCCCCGACTGGTGTATTTCTTGGCGATGGAGACCACCAGGCGCAAATTGGCTTCCACTAGTTCCTTTTTGGCTGTATGCATCTCCCGTTTCCCTTGCCGAATGACGGCCAGAGTTCGCTTTAATTCGGAAGGTGTGGCCAGGAGTCTGTCTTGACTCTCCTTCTGCTTCAGTGCATTTTTGATTTTACGAACCAGGTGATTCTGAATAGCCGCTTTCAGATCGAGATCTCGAATGTGGTGGGCAATGCTGAGGCGATAACGGGCCAACTCCCAGTGGCGTTTTCTTGCTTGGGCACTATTGGTCTTGGCCTTGTCGAGTTGACCTTGAGTTCGAACGGCTTTTGCTTCCAGTTGGGTAATCTCATCGATGCACTGTAGGATCTCCTGGCGGCGATTGTCGACGATCTCCTGGGTCAGCTCCTCCTCAGTGAAGTTCACCAGCTTCTTGACTTCCAGTTCACCTGTCTTCAGCGGTTCACGAATGGAGAGGAGCCCATCGACCACCACGGGGGATCGAGATAAGGCCTTCAAGACGGTTTTTTGTCCCTTTTCGATGCGCTTGGCGATCTCAACTTCGCCTTCTCGGCTCAAGAGGGACACCGTGCCCATTTCTTTGAGGTACATGCGAACGGGGTCCTTACTTTTCTTCGGGTCCTCAGCCGAGCGGTCTTTCTTGGAACTCTTTGTCTTTGTGGTCGTCTTTCGGCGGGTCTTCTTGGGGACCGCTTCAAGTTTATGCGGGGGAGTCATCAAGGCGATCGCGGTGTTTTTTGAGGCGGCGACGATAGGCTTCTCCCCATTTTGCGAGGAGTGGGCATCCTCGAGAGCGACCTCATGGAGTTTTCCGCAGGGCGCATTGCCCATTTGTTTACCGGTTTTAATCAATTCCTCAACCTAACCTTGTGCTGTTCATCAACTTGAACAAACTTGTCTTAGTAGGCAATTTCCATTCCAGAAGAAAGAATATGGGGGCTATATCGGCGCAACGCCCGTATTGACAAGGCTTACAGAGAAATCAGGGGGACGCGACTGGAAGTGGGGGTGCATCGATTGCTCCAACCATGACAACCCCCGTTGACGTATGATTCCCGCGGTCTGGAAATAAGAACAAGGGGTAGAAGGTGTTTGCGGGTTTCTAGGAGAGAAGAGCTCATTTGTCAACAGACCTTGACAGGGCTCTAAAGTCCGACAGCACGAAAGCACGAATGCACCACAGCACGAAGTGCGCATGCAAGACAGCACGAGCGCGCCAAGCGCATCACTCGAAGAGGAGGGGTTCCATCAGTTTTTCAGGGTCGGGAATCAGGAAAAAACCCTTCTCGACACTGAGAACCTTTTCACTCTGGAGTTGTCCCAACACTCGGGTGGCGGTTTCGCGGGATATCCCAGCCAATTCAGCCAATTCCCGATGGGTAAGGTGCAAATTAATTCTCATGCCATGATCGGTCTGGATCCCGCGATTTTGGCATAGATGATAGAGCGCTCCGCGAACTCGGGCGTCGGCATGGTGGAAGGCGAGAACGGCGATCTGGGCCCAGGCATCCCGGCATCGCTTGCACAGCATCTTCAAGAACATGGCGTTCACTGCCGGGTTCTTTAGCAAGACCGCAAAGTCGTGAAGAGTGATCACAAGAATTGTGGTGGGGACGACGGCTGTGACGTTAGCAGGGGTGGTTCCTCCATCGATGAGAGACATTTCACCGAAGTACTCTCCGACTTCATGGAAGGTAAGGATGGCCTCTTTTCCATTGGGCAGGGCTCGGGAAACCTTCACACGCCCTTTCTTGATGACATACATGTACTTTCCGGTGTCTTCCTCGAGGAAAATAACCTCATTTCTCTTGTAAGTTCGTTCCTTGAAGAGTGGTGCCACCGTTTCCATTTCGGCCTCGGCCAAATCTTCAAAAATGGCGACCCGGCTGAGAAACTCCGTATTCTCGTTCATTTTTTTCCTAAGGGGATGAGAAGTCTTTCAAGGTCCGGCAGTTGATAATGCTCTACTAACCCGGTAAGGATGTCTTGCACTGTTTTTAAATCCTGCAGATGATTTTGAACTTGGTCGATCAGGGGCTCACTATGAAAGGATAGCTTATCACAATTCAGAGCATGTTGAGCCCCTTTTCGGGCCAGATAGTGCCCTAGAGTCCGTGCTGCCGGGTAAAAGAAGAAGATGTTTGGACCTGGCAGGGGCATCAGCGGTATCCCAATAACGATAGCTAAAAAGGCGTCAATTCCGACCCAACGACTGTGTTTTCTGTAGCAAAATCTGAGGAAATCTCGAAGCCTGTCTTGTGCCTCAGTCGAATCGATGTTGGAAGGATGGACGACCTGAAGATCAGTGGAGTGTCGCAGCTGAGAGCAAAGTCTTTCGTGGTAATCCACACGGTCCATGAGCCTCCGATAAGTCTGGTACACCCCTTTCTTGATTCGGCTCCATCTTCCTGAACCCTTGGCAAAACCCGGTTCGGGCCGGGAAACGATTTCCAGGATGGGATAAGGATCTCCAGCCTGGGTTTGAAACAACAGCAAGTTCATCGACGGATCACCGAAATAAGCAATCGCCATTGGGGTGTCCGTGGCTCCCCGGCGCTCAAGAATGAGACTCCTTCCCCAGGCTTAGTGTCTCGTTCCATAAATACGGTGACGTTTGTGGCGAGCACGACGGCGTCGAGTTCGCGACAAAGAAATTGATGCCGTCCCGCCGCCACCCTTCGGGCTGATGGGTGTTGGGGCGACCTCTGCGTCGCTCGTCGTCGCCGATATCCCTGCATCGCCTTCTCCCTGCTCCTTGATCTCGCCTCGCAAGCCCCATCAGCAAACATCATCGTATTGTAGGGAGCGAGGCACTTAGATATTGGGAGACCCGCTGGGCCGGATCTCCAGCATTGGCGATGTCGGAAATCACGGCCACGGAATCCGCTCCCGCTATCCATACCTGTGGAGCTTTTTCCAAAGAGATCCCCCCGATTGCAACCACCGGATAGCGGCTATCAGCGATTAGCTCGCTCAGAGCCTCGACTCCAAGGGCTGGATTCTCCGTTTCCTTGGTGGAAGTGGAAAAAACGGGTCCTATGGCGATGTAGTCGACGTCTTGGGCCTGAGCGTCTAGAAACTGCTGGCGATTGTGGGTGGAAAGGCCAATGATGGCCTCCTCTCCCAATAGATCGCGGGCCACCCGCACGGGCAGGTCGTTTTGACCCAAGTGAACTCCATGGGCTCTGGCAGCCAGGGCAAGATCGACCCGGTCGTTGATCAGAAATTGTGCTCCCAAAGGCTCGCACAAAGACTGAATCTTCAGCAATTGTGGATAGAGAAGAGAATCGGGAAGGGTGGGTTCGCGCACCTGAAGAAAACGGATCCCTCCCTTTAAGTATTGCTCCACTAATTGGGCGTGATCCAAGCCGTTGAGGTTGTTGGAAGCAGTGATGGGATACACTTTTCCCAATTTGAGGTGCCGCATCAGGATTGAAAAGACGATACCAGGATAAAGGCAATGGCCGCCGGGCAGGCATAACGGACCAAGAAGCTCCAGAACTGTGCCAGTCGCAAGGAAGGGTAGCCCGCGCGAATTTCCTCCAGGGCCTTGTGAATACCCCACTTCCAACCGGCAAAAACGCAAATGAACAAGGCTCCGACGGCCAGGGAAATTTCACCGAAGTAGCGAAAGGCCAGATCCATGAATCCCGACAAGAAAGAGACCGAGCCATTGCTCAGTGCACTGGGAACCCCCATCAGGAAAGCGGAGGAACCGATCACGACAGCCGCCCTTTTTCTTGGCCATCCCCGTTGGTCGATAAAATAGGCCACCACCACCTCAAGGAGAGAAATGGTGGAGGTCAGAGCAGCAATCGCCAAAAGAAAAAAGAAGGTCGTCCCGAACAACTGTCCCAAGGGTATGGCATTGAAGATGTTGGGAAGGACTAAAAAAATGAGGCCGGGGCCCTCGTCCGGAGACAAGCCGGAAACGGAGAAAAGAGCTGGAAAGATGGCGAAACCGGCAAGAAACGCAATCATTGTATCGGCGAGGCTGATGTAAACGGCACTGGAGAACAGATTGTCGCTCCGGGAAACATAACTTCCATAGGTGATCATGGCTCCCATCCCCAAGCTGAGGGTGAAGAAAGCATGTCCCAGCGCGGTCCTGACGACGACGAAGTCGACTTTGCTGAAATCCGGATTGAGATAAAAGTTCAGACCCTCCTGAGCTCCCGGGAGTGTGACGGAACGGACCACCAAAAGAAGAAGGAGGGCGACCAGAACCGGCATCAGAATTGTGGTGGCTTTTTCGATACCTCCTCGAATCCCGCCACTGACAATCCAAGTAGTCGCCACCATAAAGAGGAGGTGATAGAGAATGGTGGAGGGGCCGTTGCCGACAAAGTCGCTGAAAATGTTGCCAATAGCGGTTGGATCCAAACCGGCAAACTGACCACTCAAGGTGACCAGGATATACTTCACCGTCCATCCGGCTACCACACTGTAGGCACTGAGGATCATAAACCCGGTGAAAACTCCCAGAGCTCCCACTGCCTTCCACCAGGTGTTGGGTGCAAGAGCCTTAAAGGCACCCACAGGGTCGCTACCTGCTCTGCGACCTATGGAAAGTTCCGCCAGCATCACCGGAACACCAATCATCAGAACACAGCCTAGATAGATCAAAACGAAGGCAGCCCCCCCGTTTTTCCCGGTCATGGTCGGGAACCTCCAGATATTTCCCAATCCGACGGCGGATCCCGAAGCCGCCAGAATGAATCCCCATTTGGATCCCCAATGGCCTCGGATGGAGTGATTCTCTCTCATGAATTCAGTCGACTCACGAACGAAGTATCGAATTGACCTTCGATGAAATCTGGATGATTGATGATTCTCTTGTGCAGAGGGATCAGGGTTTTAATCCCCTCGATGACGAATAGATCCAGCGCCCGATTCAAGCGGGCCAGAGTTTCTTGTCGGTTGCTGCCATGGGCAATCAGCTTGGCGATCAAGGAATCGTAGTGGGGGGAAACCAGATACTCGGTGAAGGCGGCAGAATCCACTCGTATGCCGGGACCGCCGGGCGGATGGTAGGCTGTAATACGACCGGGAGAAGGGGTGAACCGTTCCGGACACTCCGCATTGATTCGGCATTCGATACTGTGCCCACGAAAAGTGATGTCCTGCTGAGTAAAGCGTAGTTTTTCCCCGGCGGCCGCTCGAATTTGTTCCTTGACGATGTCCAGTCCGGTGACCATCTCTGTGACGGGATGTTCCACCTGAATACGAGTGTTCATTTCCAGAAAGTAGGAGTTGCCGTCCGGGGTGAAAAGGAATTCTACGGTTCCAACATTTTCGTAACCGACGGCTTTCATGGCCTGAATGACCTTCTGCCCCAGTTCTTGTCGGAGTTTCTCAGAAATAAAGAGGCTTGGAGATTCTTCGATCAACTTCTGATGGCGGCGTTGAATCGTGCACTCCCGTTCTCCCAGATGAACAACGTTACCGTGCTGGTCTGCCAAAATCTGAAATTCGATATGGCGGGGGTTCTCCAGGTAGCGTTCGGCATATATATCTGAGCTACCGAAGGCGCTCTCAGCTTCTGATTGAGCAATGGACAGAGCATCCAATAGTTGTTCGGGCTCGGTCACGACTCGCATCCCTCTTCCTCCACCGCCTGCCGCCGCTTTGAGGATCAACGGATAGCCCACCGCTTCAGTAATTTGCTCCAGTGTCCCCTCGGTTTTCTCGATAATGCTGGTGCCGGGAACAATGGCGAGCCCGAGTTCGCTCATCTTCTTTTTGGCCCGAGCTTTATCTCCCATGAGTTCCATCACTCCAGCAGAGGGGCCAATAAACTTGATGCCGCAGGTCTCACACACTTCGGCGAAATGAGAGCTTTCGGCGAGGTAGCCGTAGCCAGGATGGATCGCATCAACATCAGTGATTTCAGCAGCGCTAATGATACTGGGAATATTGAGGTAGCTATCCTGACTCTTGGCAGGCCCTATGCAGAGGGCTTCGTCAGCAAAGCGAACGTGAAGAGAGTGGCGATCCGCTTCAGAGTAAACTGCTACCGTGGGTATCTGCAGTTCCTTGCAGGCATAAATTATACGCAGCGCGATCTCGCCGCGATTTGCAACGAGGATTTTTCCGAACATCGGGTCAGTTTTTTACCTGAATTTCGAATAAAGGTTGGCCATACTCCACCGGTTGGCCGTTCTCGACAAGTATCCGGATGATGTCGCCCTCGACTTCGCATTCAATCTGGTTGAAGATTTTCATGGCTTCAATAATGCACAAAACAGTGCTTTCCGTCACATGATCTCCTGGCTTGACAAAGGGTTCCGCATCCGGCTTGGGTGTCAGATAGAAGGTCCCCACAATGGGGGCTGTAAAGATATGGTTAGTTTCCTCTTTTTCAGGTGCCCCCTCTATTTGGATCCTTTCGGAGGAATCCGTTGAGGGGGTCTTGGCGACAATCGGCGCCTGTGCGACGACTGGACCGGTCCGACTCTTGCTGATCCGTATTCGAACTCCAGATCTCTCCATCTCGAATTCTTCAATATTGGATTGCTCAATCAGCTCGATCAGTTCTCTGAGTTCTTTGATGTTCATGCCGGGATTATTGTCCTTGCTTGGTGTTGATTAGTCAATTAATTAGGTGTTTGTGCTGAGAGAGTTTGGGGGAGGATGGGGAATTTGGGGACAGGCCCAAGACTTCTCCGAATTCGGGGCCTGTCCCCAAATTCCCCCATCCAAACTCTCTCAGCACCTTACTGATCTCGGTTTGAAAGTAACTGATAACCGTTATGGGTCACGACGACGGCGTCTTCGATTCTCACGCCATACTGGCCTGGCAGGTAGATCCCCGGCTCGATGGTAAAGGCCATTCCTTGCTGAATCTCACCTGGTCTGACAGTGGATACCCTGGGCAATTCGTGTACCTCCAGACCGAGACCGTGCCCGGTACTGTGTCCGAAATAATCTCCGAATCCATGCTGTGAAATCACTCCGCGCGCTGCAGCATCGATCTGGCTGGAGAGAACACCGGGTTCAATCAGGGCAAGAGCCGCCTCCTGAGCTTCTTGAACCACCTGGTAAATGGCCGGTCGTTGGGCATCAGGCAACAGGTGTATACGTGTGAGATCAGTGCAGTAGCCTTGATATTTTAGGCCAAAATCTATCAACACAAACTCATCCGATTCGATCTCCCTGGCTGTGGAAGAGGCGTGAGGAAGAGAGCTGCGCGGTCCTGAGGCAACAATCGTTTCGAAGGCAAGGCCCTGGCCTCCTGCCTTGCGGAGTTCGAACTCCAGGATTCCTGCGACTTCCCCTTCCGTCATTCCCGAGCGGACCTGCTTCACCGATTGTGGATAAGCTTTTTGAGCCATCTGAAAGGCCCTTTCCAGTATCTTTATTTCCTCTTTGTCTTTGATCATTCGGAGTTCTTCGATCAGGTCACGGGTAGGGACCCACTCAACAGGGAGGGACCAGGACTGGAGTCGAAGCACGAAATCGTAGGAGACACGGTGGGCTTCAAGACCGATTCGGAGGTTGCCACACTTGACGTGGCTGGAATTCGAAAGAGTCGCTTTGAGCGTGTTCTCAAGAGATTTCTCTGCCAGCATGCTCTGACAGTTGACGGTTTCAGAGGCAGCCTGTTCCATGTACCTTGAATCCACAATCAGATGAGTTTCTGTCCCCAGAAAGCAAGCCAGACCGGTAGAACCCGAAAAATTAAAGAGGTAGCGGAGATTCGGAGAATGGGTGACCAGGAAACCATCCAGGCGATGAGCTTCCAGGACCTGGAGCCATCGCCTGTAGCGAGATTCCAGATTCGGGAGGATCACCCCTTCTGGATCCGAGCGGTAATGAAGAAGATGATTTCCCGGGTATCCTTCGCCTTTGAATTGGATTTGAACAGATTTCCGATCAGGGGGATTCTGCCAAGACCTGGGACCCGGCTCTCGGTCTCACTCTCGGACTGGACATAGATGCCACCGATCACCGTCGTTCCCCCGTCTTTGACCATGACCTGAGTGGACGCTTCACTGGTCTGAATGGCGGGAATTCCAAGGACGGTCCTGGCGAAATCGGGGATATTATTTTCCACGTGGATGTTCAGGAGGATCGTTCCCACGTTCGTCACTCGAGGAATGACAGTCAATCGCAAAGCGGCTGTTTGGAACTGGACGGTGGTGGTGAAATTCTGCTGGACGGGAACCGGAATTTCGGAACCCTGAGTGATGATTGCTTCCGTGTTGTTTTGTGTCGTCACTCTCGGTTTGGATAGGATCCGCGCTTCACCCTCTGTCTCTGCCGCTGAGATGATCGCGTCCAGGCGAAATGTGTCCACCAAACCACCAACCAACAGGCTGGCCACGCCCGTGATCTCACCTCCAGCAGGTGTGAAGGTATTGATTTGACTGGTCACCCGGTCAAAGGCGTTAAGGGGTTCGATCCTACCGATCCCGAGTCCCAGCTGAACCCCCAGAGAACGGGAGAAGTTGGTCGAGGCCTCGATGATGCGAGCCTCGATTTCCACCTGTGCTTCGGCTACATCCAGGATGTTGATCAACTTGGTCACGGCATCAATTCCAAAGGGAACATCGCTGATGATCAGAGTATTGGTGCGATCATCGACGTTCATGCTCCCGCGGGGGGTCAGATGGGGTTCCAAAGAGCTAGTGATCTCGGCTCCGGTGGCGTAATTGAGGCGCTTGGTGATGGTCAAGGTGTCGGCCGCCAAAAAGGTCGCCTCTTTGAGGCTCTGATTGATTTCCTGTTCGGCTCTTAACTTGTCCTGGGTGGAGATACGTACCAGATTTCCCTCGATCCTTTTAGCCAGTCCCTGACTCTGCAGGACGGCGTCAAAGAGTTGATCCCAGGGAACCTGTTCTACGTTCAGCGTGAGTGATCCACCCACTTCGGGGTCGATTAAGATGTTCAGTCCGCTTAACTCCGATATGGTTCTAAAGAAGTCGGTGACGGAGATCCGCACCACTTTGAGTGAAATGGGTTGGCCCTCGTAGGGACCTTGTGCTTGAGCACTAGGGCTTGCCAAATAAAGTGAAAAAGAGCAAGCCAAAGCAAAGCATGAAACTTGAGTTAGGCCTCTTTTAAAGATGTGTTGTTTCGTATGGGTCATTCTTCTAATCCTCTTCTGTAAACAGCCGTTTGACCACTCTTAAGGTTTCCCTGCCGCCTCGTGGGTCAAGGACTTCTTGAATGAAAACCACCTCTTCTTCTGAAATCTCGAATACATAACCGTCGAACAGTTTGTTTTCCTCGCGGGCCATATAAGTAAAACCGTCAACACCTTTGAGAATAACGAGTCGGTTATCTTCTCCTATGGCAACTCCGGTGATGGTCACCTCGGAGATGGCCATTCCCACCAAACCTAAAGGCCTTTCACTCAGAGGGGGGAGTTCCGGGATGAAGACCTGGGGCCGCTCCTGACGAAAAAGGTCTTGCAAGTTGATAAAGGGATCTCTTTTTCCCCTGGGGTTATAGACTTGGGCGAGAAGCTCTAAAGGCAGTCCCAAGCTGCAAACGAATACAATGAGGAAAATACCGAGCACCTTATTAAAAGCCTGTCTCATTTTCTTTGTCCTATTGTAAATTCTTGTTGTCAGACTCTAGTTAGGTTCCTTGTTCCAAAAGAACAAACGTAGTGGCTGTACACGTTGCTGAGATGGTTCGGTCTGGATCCGGATTGGAGAGGACTTTGATTTCGATATTATCGACGTTGATAATGCGCTGGAAGTTGGCCACCCTTTGGAAAAAAAGTCCCAAATTGTTGTAGC
>JADFOI010000064.1 GCA_022562935.1 Acidobacteriota bacterium | reverse complement strand
AATTGAGGAGGTGTTTCAGTGAGTGGTACTTCTCGGGAACAGCGGTTCAAGAGGGTGGGGTTCATATCCACACGCATAGCCGGCACCGATGGGGTCTCTCTGGAGATTGAAAAGTGGGCCGAAGTGCTAGAGCGGAATGGCTATGAATGTTTTTATTTCGCCGGTCTTTGCGACCGACCCGCTGAGAAAAGTCTTCTCGTTGACGAAGCCTATTTCGGTCATCCCAGTATTGAGGCTATTAATGGAGGCTGTTTCGGCAGGCACCATCGCCGTCCCGAGGTGACTCACTCTGTTGAAGAAATCAAGAATCATCTCAAAGAAAAGATCTATCTCTTTGTGAAGCAGTTCGAAATTGACGTGATTATTGTCGAAAACGCCCTGGCCATTCCCATGAACATTCCCTTAGGGCTGGCGCTGACCCAGTTCATTGCTGAAACTTGCTTTCCCACGATTGCTCATCACCACGATTTCTATTGGGAGCGGGAACGTTTTCTGGTCAGCAGTGCGGGAGATTATCTTACCTGTGCTTTTCCTCCTGATCTTCACAACATGTGTCATGTTGTGATCAACTCCATTGCCAGCGCACAGCTGAGTCACCGTCAGGGAATCTCCAATACGTTGATTCCCAATGTCTACAATTACGCTTCGCTGGCGGCCCCTGCCGGTGACTATGTCTCGGAGCTGCGAGAGCAGATCGGACTCGGCGAAAATGACCCTTTTATCTTACAACCCACCCGAGTCGTTCCGCGAAAGCTGATCGAGCGTTCGATTGAAATTGTCTCTTTAATGGAGCTAGAAAATCCTGTTTTGGTCATCTCTCATGCCAGCCGTGATGAGGGCGACCATTACTACCAACGCATTTTGGAGTATTCCGAGCACTGGGGGGTCCAGATTCGTGCGATCGAGCATCTGGTGGGAGCACACAGAGGCAAGGGCCCCAACGGAGAGAAGATTTATTCCATCGGAGACGTTTACCAGTGTGCGGATCTGGTGACCTATCCCTCCGGCTACGAGGGTTTCGGCAACGCATTCCTGGAAACCCTCTACTATCGGAGGCCGATTGTCGTGAACCGCTACTCGATTTATATCGTTGACATCGAGCCAAAGGGTTTTCAAGTCATTACCATTGACGGCTTCGCATCCCGGGAGGCGGTTCGAAATATCCGAGAAGTTCTGGAAAACGAGAAGCTGCGAAAACAGACGGCTCAGAAAAATTATGAGTTGGCACTTCAGCACTATTCTTATGAGGTGCTGGAGCGAGATTTGCTCAACCTACTGTACCAACTTTCCCAGCAAATATGTACTTAGTGTTAATGGTGCAACATTGGGCCCGGTCACCTTTGCAGGAGCGCGGTGGGCTAGGAAGCCACTTTCAGAAAGACGTTTTCTCCTTCGTCGGAAAGTCTTGAGCAGGCTTCGCCTGATCAACTGCCGTTTACCGATTTACTAAACCTGCCAGTACAGGGCATGGTCCTCCCACAAAAGGAGTATTGGACTCTTTGCTGGGCGGTGCCACCCATGTTAGACTGTTCTTGAGTCCAAGCCCCGTACGAGCAGGGATCACGGCAACAACACCTGTAGACAAGCGAACTCGGTACCTCTTTCCCAACACCCGGTTGAGCACTGGTACGTAAGTAAGTTGCGCAGTGAAGAGGTAGGTAGCTCCAACATCACAGTGAGTCGGCATGAGCGAACGGCGTAAAGGGAAAAACGAAGTGAGGAATCTGGCGATCGGTTTGTTACACTACTCCTGTCTTCCCGTTGTGGGAGGTGTGGAAGAAGTGCTGGATCAGCAATCTTCTCTGCTGGATCGCTATTCCTATCGTGTCAAGGTTCTGGCGGGCGCGGGTAGGGCCCTTAACCGCAATTATCCGATTGAGATCAATCCCTTACTGGGATCTAGAAACAGACACGTCCTACAGGCCCATCGATTACTGGTAGAAGAGAACGACCCTCGAGGCATAGAAACACTCGCCAGCGAGATTGAAGGGTATCTGAGGGAGCAGTTACGACATTGTGACATTGTTCTTGCCCACAACGTCCTCACTATGCCCTACAATCTTCCCTTGACCTGTGCCCTGTGGAAGTTGGCTGATTCGGAGTCGATGGGAGTAGTCAGCTGGGGGCACGACTCTCCTTACTTCTACGCCAATTATCCGCTTCACCTGGACCATTCACCATGGACCGTACTCAAAAAGCTCCATCCCAAAATCCATTGCGTGACGATTTCTGAGAATCGCCGCCAACAGTTTTTGAGACTGTACGGGAAATCCCATCGTATTCATGTCGTGAACAACGGTATTGACCCAGCCACATTTCTCAATTTGGATGCGACCACCGTGCGGCTTGTGGAAGAGGAGGGTCTCTTGGGAGAGGACTTTCTCATCTTTCATCCCTGTCGTCTCCATCCCCGCAAGAATGTGGAATTATCAATACGGGTGACGCGTGCCCTCCGGGATCTGGGCGTCCCGGCGCGTTTGCTGGTGACTGCGGCTCATGATCCACATGAACCCGAAACGCTGGATTATTACAGGAAGTTACTTCGGTTGACTCGACAGTTGGATGTAGAAAAGAACGTGCTTATCCTTGGTGAATATCAATTTCAGAATGGCGATCGAATCTCAGCGGATCAACTCACCACTCGGGATTTTTATCTCATCTCAGATGTTTTGTTCCTACCCAGTCATGAGGAGGGTTTCGGTCTGCCTTTATTGGAATCCGCACTGACCAGACTACCCATTGTGTGCTCAAAGATCGCCCCATTTACAGAGTTGGCCAAGGAAGATGTTTGCTATTTCGACTTGCAGGATACCCCGGCTCAGATCGCTACCAAGATGCTGAGTTTCGCTGCAGGAAAACCCCGCAGGTTTTTCCGCAGGGCGAAAAGCAGGCATCTTTGGGATAGCATTTATCGCACCAGACTAGTCCCTCTTTTTCAAGAAGTCCTGGAGGAGCAAGAAGCCAAAGTTGCGGTCCCTTCATGATCCGTTCTGCCGGGCGGATTTCTAGTTAAGCATGCAGATCCCGAAGACGGAACAAGCGAAGGAAATAAAACAGGTTAAGGTCGAATAAGCCCGGCTAGGAACCCGGTAGTGCGGCCTCGGCCGATCGGGAAAATGACGTTTATTCATCGCAAAAATCTAGTTTGTCTTTGTAAAAAGATATGCTAAACTCTCGCGCTCGTGATGACAAAGAACGCCAAATATGACGTTATCATGGGTCTAAAATCCATAAGAGGTTCTCTCTGCGGCCAACTGAAATGATCTGTGGTGACCGCGAAGAGTGATCACAAGTGGAAAGCCGAGTCGCCATACCCCCGTCCTGCACAGGCAACAAACGACTTTTTGGGAGGTGAATGTTTATGAAGAACTATGAGTTTGACAGCGTCATCATCGGCGCTGGCCACAACGCCTTGGTTCTGGCCGGCTACCTGGCTAAATCGGGTTTAAAGGTGGCGGTCCTGGAGAGAACTGCTTTTATCGGTGGAGGAGCCGGTACGTTTCCGAGTCCGTTTCACCCCGGTTTTGTCCACGAGTACCATTCTCAGTTTCACCGGAATATTCCGAATCTCCCCTGGTACAAGGATTTGGAACTGGATCAATATGGTCTGGAATACATTTACCCCGAGGTGAACAATGGCATGCCTTTAAGTGACGGCCGCTGCCTGATCGTTCATGCGGATCCCAACATCACTAAAAAATCCATCGAGCGGTTCTCTAAAAAGGATGCCGAGAGTTATTTTAAAATCTACCACGAGTACGCGGATATGGGCCGCAAAATCTGGTTCGTGAGAGATTACTCGCCTCCTATTCCTCCTGACGAAGAACATGACCTGATGAAAAAGAGCAAGGTCGGTCGGGAGTTCCTGGAGCTGAACAGGAAAAGCGCCTATGAAATGGTTCACGAACTATTCGAGAACGAAGCCCTGCGGGCCTTCTATCTTTTCCTGTTTTCGGTCAGGGGATACCTGCCGGTGCCCACGGTAAAAAACACCGGTTTCGCTATTGTGGCCATGACGGTGATGGGCAACAAGGCCATGATGCCCCGTGGAGGTGCCCGCCAGTTGACTCATGCTCTCAGCTTGATGGTTGCCCGCCATGGCGGCGTCATTTTCCCGGCCACAGAAGTGGGTGAGATCATCATTAGAAACGGAAGAGCAGCGGGAGTCGAGACCTCTGACGGCCGCAAGTTCATGGCCAAAAAGTGCGTTGTCAGCAGTGTGGATCCCACCCAGACGTTTCTACAGTTCATTGGGGAAAAACATCTGGATAGTGCCATCGTGGAAGGGATCAAAAACTACAAGTACGGTATTTCCGGCAAGAGCTTCGGTGTGCTCTTTGCCCTGCACGCAGGCAGTCATGAAGCCCCCAACTACACCGCTTCCAAGTGGGATCCCATGATCAACCAGGCCTTCAACACGTGTGTGGGTTATGAGTCTCCCGAGGAGGTGCTGGATCACCTCACTGGGGTTATTGAAGGAAAGCCCGCGGAGAACATCGGCATACAGTGTTGCTGTCCGACCCTGTTTGATCCCACCCGAGCGCCGAAAGGAAAGCACGTCCTTCTTGCCTGGCAATTCGCTCCCTATTCCATCAAGGATGCGGGTCCGGAAGAGTGGGATAAGATCAAGCATGAATACCTCGATAAGGTCCTGGCCCGCTGGGCGGAGTATGCTCCCAATTTAGCTCCCAAGGGCAAGAACATCATTTACAAGTTTCCGGAGACACCTCCTGACACGGAGCGCCATCTCATCAATATGCGGGAAGGCGATTTTCACGTGGGTGCCCTGATTCCCGAGCAACTCGGCTTTAACCGGCCCCTGCCTCAGGTCTCCGGGTACAAGGCTCCCATCGATCGTCTGTTCTTGACCGGGGCTGGAACTCATCCGGGCGGCAACATCACGGGGGCCCCGGGGTACAATGCCGCACAAGTGGTGATTCGAGACCTGGGAATGGAGGTCTGGTGGAATCCACCGGACCCCAGAAAAGTCTGGGCTGAATTGGATTGAGTTCTGAGGCGTAAAGAGGACCTCATTCGGAGGAAATCTGGGCGAGATGGGAGTGGAAGATTTCGCCTGGTAGCCTTCACTTCAACTGAGGGCCATCAGATCCTGGCCTGGTAGGTGTAGAGTTGATGATAGCGGCCTTCCTTTTGGATCAGCTCATCATGGGTTCCCCGTTCCACGATCCGACCTTCTTCGATCACCAGAATTTGATGAGCCTGGCGAATCGTGCTCAACCGGTGGGCGATGACGAGTGTGGTTCGTCCCTTCATCAAGGTCTTTAAACTTTCCTGGATGTAGCTTTCGCTTTCAGTGTCAAGATTGGAGGTGGCCTCGTCCAGGATAAGAATTCTGGGATTAGCCAGGAGGGCGCGAGCGATGGAGACCCGCTGGCGTTGTCCGCCTGAGAGTTTGACGCCGCGCTCCCCGATCAGGGTTTCCACACCGTCGGCAAGGCGATCCGTAAATTCCTTTACATGGGCCGCTTTAACGGCCTCTTCCATTTCCTCCTGGCTGGCTTCAGGCCTGCCGAAGAGGATGTTTTCCCGGATGGTTCCATCGAACAGGAAATCGTCCTGGAGAACCACGCCCAATTGACTTCGATAGCTGTCGAGAGTTGCTCGGGACAAATCCTGGCCGTCGATTCTCACCACTCCGGAGCCGGGTTTCATGAAGGAAGCGGTGAGTCCGGCTATGGTGGTCTTCCCCGAACCTGAACTACCCACCAGTGCTGTGACGGTGCCGGCGGGAGCCTGGAAGCTAATGTCGATGAGCACCTCCGTGTCTTGGTCGTAGGAGAAGGACACGTTCTCGAAGGAGAGGTCTCCGGTCAGCTCCTGGAGGACGATGGTCCTCTGGTCGTCGTCATGTTCTTGAGCGGTGTTGAGAATCTCTTCTGTTCTGTCCAGCCCAGCGAAGGCTTCGGTCATCTGGCTGCCGATATTACTCATTTGCACGATGGGAGCGATCAGAAAGCCCAGGTAAAGGGTGAATGCGAAGAAGTCACCCAAAGTCATTTTTCCCTCCATGATCATGGAGCCACCAATGCCCATGATGGCGACAGCAGCCAAACCCAACAGCAGGGAAGCTGCGCTGGTCACCAGACTGGTGGCCGTCAAGGACTTCTTTACATTTTGGAAGAGCCGCTCCACCCCCTGTTCGAAGACCCGAACTTCGTGGGCTTCCGCGTTGAAGCCTTTGATGACTCTGATCCCACCGAGTGACTCGGTGAGCCGACCGGTGACCTCGGCGTTAATGCGCCCACGCTCTCGAAAAACCGGTCGGATGTAGCCAAACGCTTTTACAGAAACCACGCCGAAAGCGGCAAGGGGGACCAGCACATACAGGGTCATGAGGGCATTGATTCTAATCAGCAGGAAAAAGGCGACTACGGCGGTCAGCGTCCCTCCCACCAGCTGGACCAGACCCGTTCCCACAAGATTACGAACTCCCTCCACATCGGTCATGATGCGGGAGACCAATTCCCCGGATTTGGTGTTGTCAAAATAACTTACGGGTAGCTGGATGATGTGTTTCTGAACCTTGGCTCGCAGAAGAGAAATCAAGTGTTGGGCTTCCACACTGAGAAGCCGAGTCAAAAAGAACGACGTCGTCGCCTGTACCAGAATGGCAGAGGCCACTATCAGAAGGATCAGTCTCAAGAGGGAGAGATCACCGTCGCTGATGGCATTGTCAATCACGTACTTGCTGGAGCCGGGCAGAACCAAACCGGCAAGTCGATTGAGGACGATAAGAACCAGTCCCAAGAAAATCAGTTTTCTTCTGGGCCAGACAATGGTGCGAAGGGCATAGCGCACGGTGGTCAGTGAGGGCTTGCTTGATTTCTTTTTGATCATAACCAGGCTTCTCTATACGATTTTTCATCCTCTTGTCAAACCGAGGGAAATCGGGGAATAGACCACCCTGTCCCCCAATTTCGTATGATATTCTTTCCCCCATCAGCAGGAGGCATCTCTATGACGGAGTGGATCATCAGCAACGAGCCAGTCATTCGCCTGGGTTTCTTCGCTGGGATCTTCGGCCTCATGGCCATCTGGGAGATGTTGGCCGCCCGTCGTGAGCTCACCACCTCTAAAGGCAGGCGCTGGCTGGGTAACCTGAGCCTCGTCTTCCTGGACACGCTCATTGTAAGATTATTTTTCCCTACGGCGGCACTGGGAATGGCCCTGATGGTCAAGGACTTGGGTTGGGGTGTATTGAATGTCGTGTCTGTCCCCAACTGGGCCGCCGTTTTGATCTCTGTAGTCGTCCTGGATCTGGCCATTTACCTCCAGCACGTCATGTTTCACGCCCTGCCGGCCTTGTGGCGGCTGCATAGGGTCCATCACGCCGATCTGGACCTGGATGTCACCAGCGGCTCCCGATTCCATCCTATTGAGATCGTTTTATCGATGTTCATCAAGCTAGGGGTGATCTCCCTCCTGGGGCCTCCCCTCCTGGGCGTGCTGATCTTTGAGGTCGTGCTCAATGCCCTGGCCATGTTCAACCACGCCAATGCGCGCATCCCACTGCCGCTGGACCGTGTTCTGCGCTGGATCATCGTCACGCCGGACATGCACCGGGTACATCATTCGGTGGAAAAACCGGAGCACAACACCAACTTTGGTTTCAACCTCTCCTGCTGGGACCGGGTGCTGGGCACCTATACGGATCAGCCGGCAAAAGGGCATGAGGGGATGACCATCGGGCTGAAGAGTTTTCGGGAGCGCAGCTGGCAGTCGCTTCCCCGACTATTGGCTATGCCATTTTGCAATCCAACTGAAAGCAGCTTGACATCGGGCAGGGAAGAGTCACGGGGTGAAATGGGGAAGAAATGAACCGCACTCCTGAGCCGGAATTGATGCTGGGGCAAGAGCAGGCCCGAGCTTATTTCGAAGCCGATTTTGAGGAACCTCACAGCCGCTTCATCGAGCTGTTCGCCAGGAGTTTTCCAGGGGACACTGCGGCCGGCGATGTTCTCGATCTGGGTTGCGGTCCTGCGGACATTTCTTTGCGCTTTGCACGCGCCTATCCTCAGGCCAGGATTCATGGGGTGGATGGTTCCGAGGCCATGTTGAAGTTTGGGAAAGAGGCGGTCTGCCGGGAGGGATTTGAAGAACGAGTTCAACTCATTCACTGCACCCTGCCCACGATGGAGCTGCCGCAAAAGAGTTACGATGGGGTGATCAGCAACAGCCTGCTTCACCATTTGCAAGATCCCCAGGTGCTCTGGCAGACGATCAAGCAGTTTTCCCGCCCTGCGGCACCCGTCTTCATCATGGACCTGATGCGCCCGGCAAACGAGGCTCAGGCACAAGAATGGGTTGCAACCTATGCGGCCACCGCAGCCGAGGTCGTGAAGTACGATTTTTACCATTCGTTGCTGGCAGCCTACCGACCCGATGAGGTTCGGTCTCAACTCGATGAAGCGGGCCTGACCCATTTCTCTTTGGAAGTGATCAGGGATCGGTACATGATCGTGTGGGGAAAGGTGGGCCGGCGGCTCTGATCGGAGGTGGCCAGGAGTAGTCAGAGCCGTGGGCTTCAGCCCACGGGCCTTACTTCGGGGGTTCGGTGGGACCCAGTGTCCCTTTTAAGGAAAACAGCCATAGGCTGTCTCCGCGAGGGCCTCTTCCAAAAAGATTACCTGCCGAGAGTACCGTGATGTATTGCTGGCCATCCTGTTCGAAAATGGTGGCCGGTGCGTTCACTCCGGCATCGGTCTGAAACTCCCACAGCTGCTGACCGTTTTTGGCGTGAAAAGCGACAAATTTACCGGTGCTTCTCCCCACAAAGACAAGGCCGCCCGCCGTCACCACCGATCCGCTGTAACAGAACTCTATCCATTTTTTCTGCCAGATGAGACGGTTTGTTTTCATATCCATGGCAACGAAAATTCCCGAGAACTCAGGCTGCACTGCACTGCTGCCAAAGATACCACCGATGTAACCCTCACCTGGAGGGGGAGGCACCTCATCCTTTTCTCCACCTCTAAAGAACGCGATCCGATTGCTCGCGCACAGATACAGAGTGTGGGTTGAAGGGTCATAAGAACTGGGTGGCCAATTTGCCCCTCCCCGGGAGGCGGGCTTGACCAGCACACCCTCCGTCCAGAAGGGGGTAAAAATTCGGCCTTGATTGACGAGAGTGCCCTCAACCTTTTCGGTTATTTCCTGGGGTACGAAAGCGTCTCCTTTGGGATAGGGCTGGGTGGGGGAGGTCTTCTGCCGAGGTTCCTGGAGCACGGGCTTTTCCTCAATTCCCAGCAGTGGCTCTCCGGTGATGCGGTCCAGAATGTAGACCCAGCCGGTCTTACCGGCTTGAGCGGCGGCCTTGCGCATCACTCCATCGATCTCCAGGTCAAACAGAACAACGGGATTGGGGGCGTCATAGTCCCAGAGGTCATGGTGGACCTCCTGAAAGTGCCATCGATATTTTCCGGTTCTGGCCTCGATGGCCAGGATGGAGGAAGAGAAAAGATTGTCTCCGGCCCGGAAACTGCCGTTGAAATCCGGCCCGGGATTGCTGGTCGAGAAGTAGATGAGTCCCAGTGCGGGATCGACAGCGGGGGTGTGCCAGACCGCAGCTCCGCCCTTTTTCCAGGCATCCGAATCCTGAGGCCAGGTTTCATGGCCAACCTCGCCCGGACCGGGTATGGTGTAAAATCGCCATACTTGGCTGCCACTGCTGGCGTCGTAGGCGGTGACGCGACCCCTGACGCCTCGGTCCCCACCCGCGGTTCCCGTGATCACCAGGCCCTCGTAGTAAAGGGGAGCACTGGTAATGGTGAATCCTTCCTGCCAGCGCCCAACCTGAGTGGACCAGACAGGCTCTCCAGTTTCTTGGTCCAGAGCCACCAGCCGGCCATCCAGTTGTCCCACATAGACTTTGCCATCTCCGAGTGCTACCCCTCGGCTGGTCCATCCACAGCAGACGGTGTTAATAGCCTGGTCTAAATTGGCTTTGTACTTCCAAATGATTTGACCCGAAGTGACTCCGACAGCGGAGACCTCGTCAGCGCCGGTGACGATGTAAATCACTCCTTTGTGGACGATGGGCTGGGCTTCGCCCGAGTACTTTCTTTCCAGGCCGGAACCCAAATGTACCCGCCAAACTGCTTTGAGGTTCCCCACATTCTCGGGCGTGATTTGGGTCAAGGGCGAAAATCGCTGGTTGAAGACATTGCCCCCATTGGTAATCCAGCCGTCGGTAGGTAGAGCCATTAGCTGATCCGCCGAAAAGGCGGGCGCTGGCGAAATCTCCGTTTCCCCGGCTGAGCCTTGCATGTTGGAGGAGCCAAAGCTCATAGCGGGGATCGCGGCAGTAGCGACCAAGAAAAGAAGCGGGGTCAAGGTAGGACCAAGAAACCAAAAGCCTGTGCGTTTAGCCAAGTGTTTTCCCCTTTCAAGAGTCCACCATTTTAGGAGGTGATGAATCCGTTATCAAGCGCGCTTTGTGCTGTCGTCACTTCGTGACGACCTGCAGTCGTGCAGTTGTGCAGTCGCCGAATCTTCACAAGTGAGAAATCTTCTCAGCTGTCTCCTGACTTTTTCTTATGTGTCAGCTGTCAGTGGTCTGTTGTTCGCAGGGCGCGGTGCACCTCGTCGAACTCCTGTGCGGCTCCCTCCGGAGCCTCGGTGAACAAACTCACTCCCACAGTCAGGCCGAATCCCACCAGGAAACCAGGGATCATCTCGTAAAGATCGTAGGACCACTCCTTAAAGAACAGCACCCAGATCATGCTGGTCAAAAAGCCCCCCACCATTCCGGCCACTGCCCCGGCTCGAGTGGTACGCTTCCAATAAAGAGAACAGAACACCACTGGAGTGAAGGCCGATGCCAGGCCGGACCAGGCAAAGAGCACGAACCAAAAAATCACCCGGACCTCAGCCAGAGCGAAGACCAGTGCGCCCGCGCCGATGACGACGGTGGTGAGTTTCCCGTAGAAGGAGAGGTGTTTTTCCGACAGGTCGGGATAGAAGATCTTCTGAACCACATCACGGACCACCGCTGAGGAGGCGAGCAGCAGAAGGGAATCGGCCGTGGACATGATGGCGGCCAGAACGATAACCAGGAAGATCCCGGTGAAGAAGGCGGGAAAGAGCCCCGCACCCATGGTAGGGAGAATGGTTTCTGGATCCTCCAGGCCGGGGAAAAGAACCCGGCCGGCCATTCCGGAAAACACCGCTCCCGTCTCAAAGACGACCATGCAAATCACGGACAGCAGGCTGCCCGTGATGATCGCTCCCTGATCCCGTGCTGAGATGAAGCGAACGAGAATCTGGGGAACACCCAGGAAAGCGAATCCAATACTGGCAAAGCCGAGGGCACTCACCACACCCGGCACCGAAAGCCCAAATTTGCCCATGGGCAATAACAGGCTCGGGTCCACCGATTGCAGTTGCGACATCAGGGAGGTCCATCCTCCGGCAGCAGCAACGCCCACAACAGGGAGGATCAGCAGGCCCAAAAACATGAGGATCCCCTGCAGTAGATCGCTGTAGGCCACTGCTTTGAAGCCCCCCACCGTGGTGTAAAAGAGAATCACTCCTGCTCCGATAAAAACCCCCGTGATATAGGTGGTACCCAGGAACGAACTGAAGGCTTTTCCGGATGCCGTCAACTGGGCCGCCGTGTAGGCGATCACCATGGTAAAGATGATCCCCACACTGAGGAGCCGGAGCAGGTGCTGTGAGTCCCGGAATCGAGCTTCCAGGTAGTCAGCAACGGTGATGGAGTCGTAGCGGTCGGTGTATTCCTTAAAGGGACGAGCCACCAGGACCCAGGCCAGGGCAACTCCCAGGATCTCTCCCAGCACGATCCAGAGGGCGTGGATCCCCACCATATATCCCACGCCGGTGAGGCCGAGCAGCAACCATGCGCTCTCGCCGGTGGCATTGGAGCTGAAGGCGATGACCCAGCCGGGGAGCTTCTTCCCGGCCACGTAGTAACCGGCCACGCTTGTGGACTCACGACGTCCCCAAAAGCCGATCACCAGAAGGATGATCAAGTAGAGGACAAGAACGGAGATGATGGTGAAACCCGGATTCACTCTGGCTGCTCCGGAGCCGTCGGCCCCCGAGTGTTTCGATGACGGAAGTAGAAGATAAGCTCCACCATGAGACCCAGTCCCACTGCGGCAACCAGCAGTAACCAGGCCGTCCAGGGAAGACCGGCAATCAACGGCCTTCCTCCACACGACGGCAGGCTCGGCCAAGACGTTCCAGACCTTCTTCCACCTCTGCCTCCGTGATCAGCATAGAGGGGCCCAGACGAATCACATGGGCTTTTCTGCCACCCATCCCAACCAGGAGGCCCTCAGCCTTGGCGGCTTCCAAAAGAGCATTAGCCTTTTCAGGGCTCTCTTTCTTGGTTTCTCGATCCTCGACCAGCTCCAGTGCCTGCATCAGGCCCATTCCCCGAGTCTCTCCGATCCACTCATACTCCTCAGCCAGGACCTCCAGTCCCTCCCGGAGTTGCTTCCCCCGAAGAGCCGAACGCCCCGGCGTATCCTCTTTGACCATGACATCGAGTGTGGTGGTGGTCGCGGCCATGGCCAAGGGATTGCCGCCGAAGGTGGAAATACTCTTGGTTGTCCAGGACGCTGCAATCTCCTCCCGGGTAATGGTGGCACCCACGGGAAAGCCGTTGGCAATTCCCTTGGCCATAACCATGATGTCCGGCTCAACGTCCCAGTGCTCGATTCCGAACCATTTTTCGCCGGTACGGCCGAAGCCGGCCTGGACCTCATCGCAAATAAAGAGGCCCCCATACTTATGGATGATCTCAACCATTTTCTGGAAGTAGCCGGGGGGTGGGACGATATAGCCAGCCACTCCCTGGATGGTTTCGGCAATGAAGGCGGCCGGGCTGCCGTTGGTGGTGGTCTGGATGGCCTCCTCAAAATCCCGCGCAAAGGCCTCCGAACAGCTCTCGTCACAGGGTCTTCGGAAGGGGCAGCGGTAGGGATAAGGAGACATCACATGTTTGATTCCTGCAATGGAGCTGGGCAGGGGACGCCAGGAGGCGTTACCGGTAATGTTGGTGGTCAGGAAGCTTCGGCCGGAATAGGAGTGGCGCAGGGCGAGTATTTCGCTTCTGCCCGTGTAGCAGCAGGCGAGCATGACGGCGGTTTCCACGGCTTCGGTC
This sequence comes from Acidobacteriota bacterium, assembly GCA_022562935.1. Taxonomy (GTDB): domain Bacteria; phylum Acidobacteriota; class UBA6911; order RPQK01; family JADFOI01; genus JADFOI01. Next base: position 7,395 of record JADFOI010000064.1, on the reverse strand, counting down.
CCACTGTTGGTGAAAAAGGAGCTCTTGAGGTCCCCGGGAGCCATGTCGGCCAGACGCCGCGCTGCTTCCACCTGGTTTTCGGTAAGATAGAGGGTGGAGGTATGTCCCAGGATCCCCGCCTGTTGGCGAATCCGTTCCACCACTTCCGGATGGCAGTGGCCCAGCGAGGCGGTGAGAATTCCACTGAAGAAGTCGAGAAATTCCGTCCCCTCGGAATCCACCACCACCATTCCTTTTCCCTGGACCAAAACAAGTGGATCCTGGTAGTAAGGGGCCACAGAAGGAAAGATAAACTCCCGATGCCCGGCTCTGACGTCCTCTGCTCTGGTGACGGGTGTCGATACGTTTACTTCTTTCATGTTCGACCCTCTTTTTTGATCACGACGAGGGTCTGATCGTCAGCCAGGCCTCGATGCTGACTGAAGTTTCCCACGTCCTCCATGATAATGTGGTAGAGGTCACGGGCCCCAAGGTGACGGTTATCCTGGGCCAGTGCGATGAGGCGCTGACGCCCATATTCTTCACCTTCGCTGTTGGTAGCTTCGAGAACTCCGTCCGTGAAACACACCAGGATGTCATCCTTTTCCAGCTGTACCTCACCCACTTCGTGGGCCAGGGGTAGATCCCGGAAGGCTCCGAGAACAAGCCCCCCCGCATCCAGCGACATCAGTTGACCCTTTTGGAGAAGGACAGGACTGGGGTGCCCAGCGTTGACATAACGCAGAATCCCGTTCCTTTGCAATTCTCCATAGAAACAGGAGATGTACTGGTTGCGTTGAGAGGATCGGCACATCCTGCGGTTCATCTTGGTGAAAAGCAACGAGGTGGTGGCTTTTTCGTAGTAGGATTGAAAAGAGATCCCCATGTAAAGGGCGGTGTTGAAGTCTCGAATCAACATGGCAGCTGCCAGGCCATGACCGGATGCGTCCGCGATCACGATTCCAATCTTGTTCTGGATATCGAAACGGCCTTCCAGATCAATGAAATCGTAGTAATCTCCGCCTGCCATGGCAGCGGGCATCGTTTTCCCGTGCATATCATAATCCGCGAACACTTCGATCCGATCCGGATCGGGCATGATCTGCCGCTGCATTGCCGCCACCAGGATGAATTCTTCCTGGAGGGCGTGCAGAGGCATCCCCAGAAGTTCAGTGAGTTCTTGTTCAGCGGGGCTTTGCTTGGTCATGGGTTCCCTACAAATCATAGCAGGAAAAGTGAGGAAGAATCGAAGAAATTCAAGGTTCAGCCGGATGTTCCAGGGACAAGCTTGGCGATTTTGCCGTTAGGAGCCAAAGGCCCCATAAGGCAGAGGGAATCACCGATAAACCGGTGATCCACCACAATACTCCGGATAAGCCCAGTGAAGAGTCGAGACCGACACCGACAAGGGAGACACCGGCGGCGCTCATGAGGGTAAAAGTGGCAAACTCGGTAGAAAACACTCGCCCTCGAAAGAGATCGGGAACGGACTGCAACAGGAGCTGGGTCGAGAATACCCACAGCATTCCACCTCCGATCCCTCGAAAAAGAATTCCCACCAGAACGGTTTCAAAGTTGAGCAGCGGGGCGGTGATCAACAGACCCAGGCTGCTCAGCAGATAACCCAGCAAAATGGCCACCCGCAGGGGCCGGCCCCGATCCCCGGTAAAGCGGCGAGCCACAATGGGGCCTATGCCCGTTCCCACTCCCGCTACTGCGAACATCAGTCCAAGGCTGATGCCGCCTCCTTTGCCAATCGGGAAAACACTCTCAGCCATGACGACTTGGATGACCAGAAGTCCGGAAGTAAAGAAAAGAGCACCAACGGCCTTGTGCAGAGCCATCACCAGAATATCCAGGTGGCGGGCCAGGTAGCGCAACCCGTCCAGGTACTCATGGAGTGCTGAGCGGACCGTTTTATCGGAGGCATCCAGATGGACTGCCGCGTCGTACTTGATTTGAACGATAAAAATGGCGGACACCACAAAAGTCAGAGAATCAATGGCGAAGGCGGGATAGATGCCCCATGTCCCGGAGACGATTCCACCCAGAGCAGCACCCAGGCCCAGCATGACCGACCAGGTGGTGGAACTGAGTGCGTTGGCCGCTCCCAGTTCCGGGCCCGAGACAACATCGGGCAGTATGGCAGTCCGGGTGGGAAAGAAGAATCCGCTGAGAGCCAGCTGGGTTGCGGTTAGAGTGTACAGGAGCCAGATGTGCTCGGGTTCTCGAACCCCAAGAAAGCCCACAACGATGAGGGCCCGCAGGATGTCCGTCAGAATGAGGATGTGCTTACGGTTATAACGGTCCGCCACCACCCCGGCGATGGGGCTGATCAGAAAAGGAGCCAGCATACGCACCAGGAAAAGGCCGCCCACCGCAAATCCCGATTGGGTGAGTTCTACAACCAGAGCGGCCGAGGCAATCAGGTTGAACCAGTCACCCAGCAGACTGATGATCTGGCCAAGCCACAGGTTACGAAAATTGGCATTGCCACAAATGAGCTCCCCGTAACCTACCGATCGCTGGCTCTCGGTTTTTGTCGAGTTCAACAGGATCTCCCTATTTCGTGCATTCGTGTTTTCGGGGTTCGCGACCGGTTCGCCCCTTCTCAAGCTGGCAGTTGCTTTGCCCTGAAGAGACTATAAATCACCCGGGCTCAAGAAGTATAAGGGCTCATCAGCAGGAGCCTCAAGGAGTTCCTGCTCGAGAGGGTAGGGAAGTTGTATGTAAAAGTAGGTGGGTGCCCTAGAGGGAAAGCTCAGGAAAGAAAGAAAGCGCGGACAACGCGGACAAGAGGTGAAGAATCCAGGGGCCCGCTAACGGATGTCCGAAAGGCTGACGCCGTAAGGGTCGAACAGGGCCTGGGAGAAGCGCTGGGTTCTCTTTATCTCCAGGAAAATCCGACTCCGAACTTGAGGTCCGGGCTATCCAGGGCCCCCAGCTTCAGCTCGGTGAAAAGTCCGTCGCGGTGAGCAAGGGCCATGAGGATATTGAACCCGGGTTTGATGTTACTATCCCGCCCGCCAACGCCCGTGTCGACGATATAAACGTTGAGGGCTGGTCCGGCTCCGATATAGGCCTTCCATACCCTGCTCTCCAGCGGGATCCAATAGGCCAGCTCAAAGTTCAGACTAATCGAAGTGATACCGTTGCCGATTCCTACTTCCAGGTTGGGCCGAACCCACAATCGATCCATGACTGGTCCAGCTTCAAAATGACCCCCGAAATAGATCTGGTCGGGATCGATGCTCACTCCCATCCGAACTCCCGTCCCTCCCTGAGCCAGGAGTGGACTTAAGCTGGCAAAAAGAAATCCAAAAATAATTAAGGTCAACGAACACTTGCTCAGAAGGTTTTTCTTGTTGGTCATGATAATTATTTGCCCTCGTGGGAAAAGTTTCCCTGCGCCCCAGGTCTTGAGGAAAAATGAGTCAAAGAAGGGGGGCCTGAAGGTCGCCGAAAACGAAAACCCACAGGCCCTAAAGGAACAGCCATAACTAGGCAAGAGTGTACCTGGGCAGGAGAGGGAAAATTGTGATTGTTGTCACTAGGGTAAAAATGCCAGCCGCAACACCTCTGGTTCAACAGGTACCTGCTAGGAGAGCACCCTTGTACGTCATTGTCCGAAAGATAACTCTTTTCGGAAGGGTTGTTTTTCCTCTATCATTCTCGATGTTAAACTAGGGCATCTTTTTCACTTCTGGCCGGAGGAATAGACATGTTTCGATGGATTTCATCAATGTGGAGGACTGTTGCTTGGTTAGCCCTTTTCGGTGCTCTCGTGGTGGTCGGGGCCTGTGGTTCTGCCAGTACCGAGGCAGATGAAGGCCAGGTCTCAACAGAGGGTGAAGACGTCCAATTTTCGGCCTGGGAGAAGTCCCTTGCCTTGAGTAGCCCCTTCCCCAGGTTCATTTTCCTTCCCTTGAACAACCCGGGAGTCGTACCTGTTGAGTTAGCCAACCATATGGACGATAAGGATATTGTGGTGGGAGTCGTGGTGAACGGAAAAGCGAGAGCCTACCCTTTGTGGATTCTGGTGGCCTATCATGTGGTGAATGACACCATTGGCGAGGCTCCCGTGCTTTTGGCTTATTGCGAGATTTGCAGCGGGGCCTCAGCCTTTACGCCCGTTTTGGAGAGGTTTGAAGAGAGGACGCTCAGCTTTCAGATTCATGGTATCGCCAAGGGAACCTTCTCGATCTATGATTATCAAACTCAAACCGTGTGGTCCCCATTTACGGGGAGAACCTTTGAAGGGAAGCTGCATCCCTCGCGAATGGATCGGATTCCTCTGGTGCTGGAGCCCTGGGGGGATTGGGTCAAACGCTATCCTGAAACCGACGTGTTGTTTGCCAGTAGGAAGTTCGAAGAGAGGGAACATGGACGTGGAGAACACAATCAAGTCGGTGCGGAATATCTTCCCGAGGGCTTCAAAGACGTTGCCAATATGGACGATACTCGCCTGAAGGCCAACGTTCTTGTTTTTGGTGTGACCAATCTGGCGGGAGACCAATCGATCGCCTTTCCACTGGATGATCTGGAAGGAAAGGAGGTCATGAAATACGAGTTTGCCAATGAGTCCTATCTGCTCAAGAAGATTAGTGAATTTACCGTCGTGGCTTTTCGCTTGCAGGGAGATCAGGAAAATAGAACATACCGTCAAGTCAGCCCGAGTCCTTTTCGACTGGCCGATGATCAAGGTGGACTGTGGGATGAATTTGGGAATGCCGTCAATGAGACAGGCGAAAGGCGAGATCTTGCGCCGGCCGATGGTTACATGACGGAATGGTACGAATGGGTTAGCGGCTATCCCGAATCGCAGATTGCCGATTGAGGGATGCCTGTTAGAATGAATTTACAAATGACAACAAGAGATGGCTTTTGGTTCAAGAGAGTGGCGGTTTTGTCTATTCTGGTGCTTCACCTGTCTTGCGGCAGCGCCGGGCCAGCGATTTCCTGGCAACCCTATAGCCCCGATATTCTGAGCCAGGCCCGAGAGGAGGGCCGTCCCGTCATTCTCGATTTTTACGCCGAGTGGTGTGTGCCCTGTCATGAGCTGGAGCGGTACACATTCAGTGACGAAAGAGTGATCGAAGCCACAGGACCCTTTGTGACGGTCAGGGCTGATGTAACCGACTACGAGTCCCTCAATTCCGAAGCCTTGTCCGTGGAGTCCGAACCGCTGCGAAGACAGTTCAACATGATTGCTCTGCCCACAGTGGTCTTTATTGATGCTCAGGGGAATGAAGTTCCCGAAGCTCGCGTGACCGGGTATCTGGACCCCGAGGACCTGCTCCCGCTCATGGAACTGGCACTGGGATTATAGAGGCACCAAGTGGGCGACGGCGTCGCCCACTTGCGACATGCCATGTTTAAAAGAAGTAAAAAACGATTCCCGCTGCGGCTTCCACATTGTGCAGAATACCACTGACAGGGAAAAAGATGCCCCCCGGACCTGAAGAGGTCTCGTCCAGGCCAAAACGCGGAATCGGACTCATGTAATCCTTGAAGTCGAAGCGCAGTCCCAACCAGCGATTGAGGCGGGCCTCGAGTCCACCTCCCACGGCAAGACTGAGGTCGATCGAGGAAGTGAGCTGGGTCGGGTCGGCAAGAAAATCGCCACTGAGAGCAGCCAGCTTGGCCTCATCCGTGGGATTGAAGCGAACCGCGCCCAGGCCGACGGTGAAGAACGGCCGTATCCGGCTCTCATTGTCGGTGAAAAAGCGCACGAAGTTGAGCTGAACCTGGCCCACGTTGACCTTGAAATCGCGCTGCTCGATAATGCCTCCGCTGTCCTGGGTGATACGTTGGTCGTTGCGACCGAAGCTGTAGTCTCCTTCCAGAGTCCAGTGTGAGCTCAGGTCCAGTGAGCCACGCAGGCGGAGCTTGCCCCCGTTCAGAAATTGGGAGACAAAGGAGTCACCGTTCAAATCGAAGGCGCGCTCCCCGCTGATAAATGAACCCCCGAATAAGACCGTGATGCGTGGGTTGGGGTGGGCCAGGGCGTTGGGAACAACCGCGGCGGCAACCAGAAGTGCGCAGCTCAACCATCCTGAAAATCGTTTCGTCCTTACTGTTTTCATGTTGTCCTCTCCTTAGTTCCTGTGTTGCAATGCAGTGACTAACTTAGCGGTATCTGGGAAGCAGGACAGTGACGGTCATCACATCGCAACGAGCCGGATTATTTATAGGTTCTTGTTACGAAACGGCGTAGGGGCGAGCCACCGGCTGACCCCTACTTGGATCTGGGAACAATGGTTCTTCGATGAAGTCCCTTGCCGATGATCTTCTCGCCCTCCTTCACTAGCACCTCAAAAAGGAGTTTTCGTCCATCCGCCTCCAGGAGCTTCGAAGACACGGTCAGTTCGGACCCTGGCAGGGCAGGGGCCTTGTGCTTGACCTGTACTTCATATCCCACAGTGGCAAAACCGGCGGGCAGAAAGGGCCGAACTAAATCGGCGGAGGTGAGTTCCATCCAGGCGATCATCATGGGTGTACTGAGCACGGAAGTGCCCGCTGGAGATACGGTGTGTTCCTCTTCCACAGTGAGAACACGCTGATCGGTCATTCCCGGCGTAATGCCGTCAAACTTGCCCATCGGGTTCTCGAATTCTCAGGGAAGGATAGATCCAACGCTCGTGGAGATCAACTTCTAAGGAATGTGACCTAATTCATCTCGCCGTGAGCCAAGAAACGTAGAAGATGGTTCTGATCCTGGGCTTCGCACTGAAGGAACTGCACAGCCACTGAGTTAATGACATTCCCATTACGCTCGATTGGAGTTGCTCGTAGGATCCAGCCGACGACATCAATCTTATTGGTAGCACTGAAATGGATTCTCATCGCCAGTCGATCTCCCGTATCGAGGGGAAGACGGGTTTCAAACGCCAACCCTCCTACACTGATATCCTTGGTTTTGCACTTAAATTCCTCGCCGACAAGATTGCGTTCGGCAGCATCGATGACGGTGCAAGCCAGGCGAATTTGGGTGCGCACCCGGTAAGACTTCCTGCGCTGTACGGTGATCCCTCCCCCGCGCAATTTCGCCACGACGCTTCGTTTGCTGGCCTTGAGAATCTTGGCCTCCCAGAAGTAGGCAATCGTCCCTTCATCCCAGTATTTGATCCGAACTTGAGATCCCTTTCGGAAGGGAAGCGGCCAGACCGGTCTGGCAAGTTCCAGGCAGACTTCGTTGGGAGAGCTGTGGGTCACCATGGCCGGGACCTCTCCCTTGGATTTCACATGGATGGATATGGCTGATCCTGTCCTTGGGTAAGCACCGGGACTGTTGGTGGATGGTTCACGCTCTTCTTTTTCCAATGGCTGAGGATGCTCATTAGCGGATTTCAATTTCAGTCCCTTCCTCCGGATACTTTGCATGCCAGGCATTGGGAGATTTAGCATGTTGAAGAT
>JADFOI010000063.1 GCA_022562935.1 Acidobacteriota bacterium | reverse complement strand
ATACAGAACTTCCAGCAGATCCGGATTTCGCTCAATCAACCGGTTGTGCAGACTATAGGCACTCATCATCTGGCTTTCGCCGCCTGTCTTGGCTGTAAACAAACACAACAGGCCCACATGATCGGCGATCACTTGATTAAAGGCGCCATCGGTATGGAACGACGTCCGCTCATGGGTTACCGAGAAGCGTGAACCCTTGGAAAGGTCTCCTCCCACGTCACGCACGTCGTAAAGCAATGTCCCGTTGACGTTCTGTTCGAAGGGCTGACCCATGAACTGCCCGATCAGCCAGTAAGCCAGCGTGGCCTCCTGGTGGGAGTAGCGGTCCAGCGGAATCCTGTCCAGCAAGACAAAGCCATACCCCGTCTCCAGCATGCGAAGGACGTCAGCCAGCACCTCTGCACCCTCCTGGCGTTGAGTCTCGCTCAGACGAACTTGGGTAATAGGCTGGGGATCTTGGCGCCAGACTTGAACCAACGGATCGATCAGGTCCCAACATCTCTGGTCCAGGTGAAGACACCACGGCCGGTCCTGGCCGATCGAATCGGCAGTCCAGGCCCTATCATCCTGAATGCGCTCCTGAAAGATCTGACTTGCCATGGTCTGATCCTATCCCACCGGCAACCGTGATTTCGAGCATTTTTTTTCATGGAACCTTCTACAGAGATTTCCCTGCTTCACATCGTCGGATAGCCCGTGTAAACTTGTACCCTCCGTTGGAGCCGAAATGGGATCAAGGATGAGACATCAAGCCCGGAGACTGAATCTAGAAGTTACTTCAGTTAATTGGCTCTAACCTATTGCCGGAGTGGCGGAATTGGCAGACGCGCTGCGTTCAGGGCGCAGTGGGCTTCGGCCCGTGGGAGTTCGAGTCTCCCCTCCGGCACCAATTCCTTTCTCGTGCGGTTGTGCTGTCGTCGAGAAGATTCCCGTGTCAAACCTACTTCGGTTTCAACATCATGATGTGATCGCCCCCGCTGTAGGTGATCCAAACTTCTTGACGGGTGCCCGGTTTGTAAGCGATCTGAAAACCCCAGGCTAAATATTCTTCTTTCTCAGAGAGGCGCGGGTAGGCGACCACCTCACCCTGCTCCTCGAAATGATCTTCCATTTCCCTTAAGAGAGGACTACGAAATGTGTCAACTTTGAACGGCTCTTCTCTCTGGGTTTCTATCCCTCTTTGAACCTGGACTGGCCTTTCTATTTTCTTGGCTTCTACCCCTCTTTCAATCGGGGCTGCCTCCTTCACTCTCGTGGCTTTCCTTTCTCTTTCGACCGGAATGGGCCCTTCTATGCGGGTCCTGACTGTTACTCTCGGAGGCTCAATTTCTTTAGATACCCCTGTGTTCCGCTCCTGATGCATGATCCATGGAACCCAGAGAATACCCAGAAGAAGGAAAAGAAGGAAAACGGAAAGAGGAGCGGCCCACAAGAGCCAATTTAGCTCACCCAGCAGGTCCGGTCTGAACAGGGCAATCACTGCGCCCAGGAGTGTCAGAACTCCAAAGATCACAGGTGCAGGCCCAAAAGGTCTAAAGAAAACGACCTTGAGCCATTTCCAGTAGAAGTGGACTGGTGACGGGCGAGCGCTCACAGGCTGATTCTAGCGGGTGGCGACGCTTCTGACTAGCCCGCATTTCTCACCCCTGATCTGTGCCGCCTCTCCACGGCTCTGATTGTTCCTCGTTGACCCAAGGATCTGAGTGTTCCCCATTACCCATAAGGTATAGGATAGGGTCTCACCATGAACCACAAGTTGGCGACGCTGCTTCTCTTCTTTCTCATTCCCGCCGGGGTCTTCTCTGCCCCGGGTACCGATTTTGCAGTGGGAAAGCAACCGGTCAGGTTGACCTTTGACGGAGAGCATATCTGGGTGACCAACGCGGGAAGTCATACGGTTACCAAGATACGCACCAGCGACGGAGCAACCATGGGGGAATATCCAGTAGGACAGGCCCCGGTTGGGATCACCTTTGATGGAGAGAATATTTGGGTGGCCAACCGATCCGGGGGCACCGTCAGCAAACTGCGGGCCAGTGATGGTGCAACCCTGGGCACCTTTGAGGTGGACAGCGAGCCCTTCGGCATCACTTATGACCGGGCACACATCTGGGTAACTCAAAGGCAAAGCAACACGGTCACCAAGTTGCGGGCCAGTGATGGTGCAACCGTGGGTAGATTCAGCGTGGGAGAGGTACCGGTTGCGGTGGTTTCTGATGGCACCGATCTTTGGGTAGCCAACCGAGACGGTCACACGGTGACCAAGTTGCAGACCGACGGAACAATCCTGGCCACTATCGAAGTGGGACAAACTCCAGTTGGGCTGGCTTTCGATGGAGAAAACATCTGGGTGGGAAATTTTCGCAGCGATGCCGTGATGAAGTTACGGCCCAGTGATGGAGCGACCCTGGGCACGTTTTCGGTGGGAGAGAGGCCTCGGTCGCAAATCGCCTTTGACGGAACCCACATCTGGGTGACCAATTCGGTCGGCAACACTGTGACCAGGCTTCGAGCCAGTGATGGAGTGATCGTGGAGACCCTTGCGGTAGGAAAAGGGCCGAGGGCGGTGGTCTTTGACGGGAGTCGTATTTGGGTGGGGAACTACCTGAGTAATACGGTTACCAGGATTGAGGTGGAGTGAGGATTCGGCACCGAACCGGATTCAGCACCTGAGGTGCCTTGGCACAAGTGCCTCCCACGTTCCGGAGAAAGAGGGCGCACTCGGTGCGCCCCTAGATTAGCCGTTATCGAATGTCGTAGACGATCTTGCCGCTGAGGCCCGTGGCCACCACCTTGATATCCAGAATCTCATCGATCGGTATGGTAAAGAAATCCCGATCCAGTACGGCAAAATCGGCATATTTCCCCGGTTCCAGGGAGCCGATGGTGTCCTCGGCCATCACATACTCGGAAGCCCAGTTAGTGGTCATCTTGAGAGCGGTGACTCGATCCACTGCCTCATCGGGGAGCAGCACCACCACTTCGGGAGTCTCACCGGGTTCCGGACGAACTCCGAAGTCCGTCACCGTGACTTCACGAGTGACCAGGGTGTGGATGGGGCGCCAGTTCCCTCCTCCCTCAAAGGTCACACGGATTCCCTCATTAATCCAAGTCTTGACCGGCATGGCAAATTTTTCCAGCTCGGGACCATACACCTTCATATTGAGGGGTACGCCGCCCAGCATTCCCATATTGACATTGATGATGATGCCGAACTTTTTGAGTCCCGCGATCACGTCCGGCACATTGCCCAATAAAATGTTGTGCTCGAGGGTGGTCCTGAGTCCGCGCATGTACTCCAGGCTAAAGTTCCCTTCCTCCATGGCCTGCTCCAGCATCTGGATGTAGAGACGGGCGCCATGGCTGGAGGTGCCGTGGGCCTGGACGGGACGCCAGCCGTTGACGATGGCCGTCCGGTAACTTTCCCAGGGCTTGGTCCCCGGGCTGGGGCATCGCTCCTTGGCCTTCACTTCAGCCGAGGCATTGGGCATATCGGGCCCCATGCACACCTCGTTGACCACGGAATCCCAGATTTCATTGCACATCCCATTGAGCCACAGCATCTCACCGCCGGTGGAGTGGGTGGTCCAGGGGGCTCCGCTCCCCTTGTAGAATTCGCGGATGGTCTTGAGATTCCAAAAGTTCCCTCTCTGCGATTCGATGTAGTAGGCCAACCGGTGGGGCATCGTGCCCTGTCGATTCAGATAGTTGTAAGCCTCGACCACCGACGGAAACAGGATGCGTGTCCCGACGGTAGTGATCCCTCTTTTGATGATGTCATTTCCAAACAGGCGTAAGGCTTCCGCCATCTTCTCTACTGGCTCATCCTTCCACCAGAATTCAAAAGTCAACCCCTGAAGGTCGGGAACCGCGGCGTATCCGTCTCTTCCAGCCCCAGGGCGATTTTCCAGATCGGTACTTTCCTCCCAGTCGACAAAGACCGCTTTAACCGCCTCAACGGCAGCGGTGTTGAAGAGGCCCTGGATTCCCATGGAAATAACCACCGGATTATTTTCCGTTCCTCCGTCGATCTGCCTGCGGTTGATCTTGCCGAGATAGAACCAACCCCGGGCCGTCCCACTCGGATTTGCCTTGTTATCGGTCATACCCACCGTAATCCACTGACCGGGGGGAATATTCTGTACTTGGATGGCGTTGACCACCGTGTCATGGATCTTCTTGGCGGTGGCCTCTGCTGTCGTCTCCGCAACCACGCTCAGCTTGACGCTTTTGTCGGTGAGACCCACCACGGGGCCATAGGTTCTGGAGGCACCTGAAAAAGTATGATAGTGGGGATTAATGATGCCGGGGATCACGGTTCGATTTCCCATGTCCACAAACCGCGTATCGGGTCCAGCCAGTTCCCGCATTTCCTCATTGGTCCCCAGAGCCATAATTCTCTTGCCTTTGATGGCCATCGACTCAACGATGGTCCCTGGCGTATTGGGAACGGTGCTCCAATCATCCATGGTGACGATCTTGCCGTTCACCAGAATGCTGTCCGCATAGCCTTGCTCTGCAACCAGGGGATGCAGCTGGGAGAAACCGACGACCTGGAAGAAGGGGATGATGAGTAGGAGAATAACTAGTTTTTTCATAAAAACACCTCAATACGACTTTTGAAGTTAACGGTCAGAATTCAAGCATGAATTGAAAGAATATATATCCCAGGCAGGTGGGGCTGTCAAGACACGCTTCGCGCGCCCGTGCTTTCGTGCGGTCGGGGGAGGAACTCCGGATATACCGCCTTTACCACCCTCAATCAGCGAAAATATCGCTCCACTTCTTCAGGACTCGGGCTTTGACCTCCGGGCTGGGCTCAACCACTCTCGGAAACTCACCCTTCAACAATCTCGCGAAGGGTTTCACCGCAAAGATAATGGCCCGGTTGCTGGTGTACTCAAGGATATGCTTACCCGACTGATGATCGCCAATCGGGTCCAGGGGTGTCCCCAGACTTCCCCGGATGATCTCGATTCCTGTGGCCGGTTCACTGCGGGAGCACATAGCCCAGACCACGTCGTCCAGATTGGAGGGATCGATGTCCTCGTCCACCACCACCACATATCTTCCCGAAATGGCCCCCGGTCTGCACTGGCAGGCCACGTAACCAGCCATCCTGGCGTGACCGGCAAACATCTGTTCTACCGAGACCACCGTGAAGGCTCGGGAATACCCGGCAGGATGGCACCAGACGCCTTTGATTCCTTCAATTCCGGCTTTTCCCAGGATGTCCCAGATCAGAGCCGCCCTCATGGGACAACGAAAATAGACCGTATCGTGAGGAGGTTTGCCCACGCAGGCACCCAGTATGATGGGGTCATTCCTGTGGTAAACCGCCTCAACCTTGACGGTGGGGCTCTCGGTAGTGCCGCTTGAGTAGTATCCCATGAACTCCCCGAAGGGACCCTCGCTGGTCCGCTCCTGGTAGACATAGCCCTCGATAGCCAATTCACTGTCTGCAGGCAGGGGCAGTCCCGTAATAGGACCCTTGATGACCTCATAGGGCTTCTCCGCAAGCGTTCCGGCATAGTCGTATTCAGAAACGCCCGAGGGCACCTCCAAGCCGGCAGCCAACTGGATCAGGGGATGATGACCGAAGGAGACGGCAATGGGTGCCGGTTCACCCCGATCCCAGTACTTCTGAATCATGAATCGGGCATGACGTGGACCCTCCAAAAAGAGGGACAAGGTCCTCTCGTCTTTAATCATCATCCGGTAGGAGCCCACATTGATCCAACCTTCCTCAGGATCCCGGGTCACCACGGCGTCTCCCGTTCCGATGTATCTCCCGCCATCGCCTTCAAACCACTTGGGGGTGGGAAACTTGTAGAGGTCAATTTCGTCCCCTTCCATCACGTTCTCAAAAAGGGGAGCGCTGTCCACGAATTTCGCTGAATATTTCTTCTGGGTCTTTGGCTTGGAGGCCAGGTTGTCCTTGAGCAGCTTGACCAGCTCCATATCGGTGAGTGTAGGGGGCAGGCCCAGTGCCAATGCAAACCTTTTGGAGTCGACCAGGGCTCCGGTCAGGACCCGGAAGCCCTTGGGAAAGTCCTTGAACTCATCAAACAGGAGGGTGTACTTGTTTCTCTTCACGTTGTGATCGGCGATGGCTCCCACCTCGTGCTCCCAGTGGGCAGAACGGACCTTGCGGAGAAGGCCGAGGGAGTCGATTTCATCGAGAAAATCACGAAGGTCGAGCGACATCGCCTGGGATCATACCGAGTTGGCGGGAGAAAGGCTATACGTTGCGCTTCGCGCTTCGTGCAGTCGTGCTGTTGTGCAGTCGTGCGGTCGGGAATTGGTGCAGCTCGGCAGTTGGGTAGTTGTCGTTGCCAAACGAGGTATATCTAAACCGGATTCGGCACCTGAGGTGCCTCCTACACTCCGGAGGTGATGTGCCTGGCGAAACGGATAGCTACAATGGTAGGGTGTAAGCTCTATATCCTGTGTTTCCGGCTTGGAGAGAGGAGAAAGTCAAATGATCCATCAAATCAAGTGGCCTTTGATTCTTACCCTGGTGGTGATTGTCGTACGCATCCTTCTGGAGGAGATGGGAGCCCCCGGTGCCATCAGTAATATCTTCTCTGTGGCCTGGCTTGCTTTTCTCATTCCCATCTATTTTGCAGTAGGTAGAGCAGCCAGTGCAGAAGCCCACCCTTACAAGGCGCTAGCTAAGTTCATTGTGCTCTACGGAGTCGGCGTTCGCCTGATGGTCGCGGTGAGCTATTCCCTTGCCTATCTTTTCCAGTGGAGTGCTCCTCGCTTCAGCGGAGGGGGCATCGTCGGCGAAGGGGTGACAGCTCTTCAGGGGCTCTTGCTGATGCCGGCCTTCAATCTCCTGCCAGGATTGATCATGGCCTTAGGTTCCGGCCTGTTGGTTGGACCTGCGGCCCTGGCCATTCGGCGCAAGATGCTCAAGCCCAAGATTACCGATGAAAATGAGGAAACGGCTGGGAAATCCCCTTTTTAGATCAGCCACTTTTTGAGCTTCTTTTTTAAATCCTTGACGGTGTAGGGTTTGCACAGGGCGTCCTGCCCGCCGGCCTCGTAGACATCCTCTTCTTTCCCTTCCATGGCCTCAGCCGTAATAGCCAGGATGGGAACCTTCTTCAGAGAACTCTTCTGGAGCTCGCGAATCACTGCAAATCCTGCTCCCCCGGCAATCATCATGTCGACGATGATCAGATTCGGCAAAAACTCCTTCAGCGAGAGCTGATAGGAATCGTGAGAGGAGAAAGAAGCGACTTCATAGCCGATGCTCTGAAGTATGAACTTTATGGAATAGATGTTGTCGGCCACCTCTTCGATAACCGCAATCTTCATCTCGCTCTCTTCCTTTTTTCCGTGGGACTTCTGTTTGGACTTCGTCATGGACTTGACCTCAGCTTACCCTCCAGCATTTGACTGACCATCTCAGGATTGGCCTGCCCGCGTGTTTCTTTCATCACTTGTCCCATGAAAAAACCCAACAGTCCTGCCTTCCCTGCCCGGTAAGCTTCGACCTTTTCAGGATTGGCTTCCAGAACACGGTCAACGATACGGGTCAACTGATCCTCATCACTGATCTGTTGAAGGTTTTCCTGGGAAATAATGGTCTCCGGATCGTCCCCGGTCTCATACAACTTCTCAAACAGCTGTTTGGCCATCTTGCCGCTGATTTCCCCCTCATCAATGAGCCGTACCAGGTTGGCCAAATGTTCAGGACGGATCAGGCATTCATGAATCTCTCGATGATCCTGCTTGAGATGCCCCATCAGGTCACCCATCATCCAATTGAGTATCGCTTTGGGTTGATTGTAGGTCCTCACAGCCGTCTCAAAATATTCCGCGAACTGCCGTGTTTGAGTCAGTAACAGGGCTTCCTCGTGAGTGAGGGCATACTCTTTGACGAACCGCTGACGCCGCTCTTCGGGGAGCTCGGGAATTTGTGCCTTCAGCTCTTCGATCCACTCCTCGGAAACGACCACCGGAAGCAGGTCCGGTTCCGGAAAATAACGATAATCATGGGCCTCTTCTTTGCTTCGCATGACCAGGGTCTTTTGACCTTCTTCATCCCACAGCCGTGTTTCCTGCTCCACCTGGCCGTCCCCGCCGATCACTTCTTTTTGTCTTTCGATTTCATACTCGAGGGCCCTCTGGAGGAAGCGAAAAGAGTTGAGATTCTTGATCTCGGTCTTGGTTCCCAGCTCAGAGGAGCCCAGGGGACGGATCGAGACATTGGCATCACAACGAAAACTTCCCTCCTCCATATTGCCATCGCAGATCTCAAGATAGAGCAGCGTGCGACGAAGATTGTTCAAATAGTCATAGGCCTCCTGAGAGGAACGAAAATCGGGCTCCGAGACGATCTCAATCAGGGGAACTCCGGTGCGATTCAAGTCCACATAGCTATCCCTGCCCTGCTGGTGAATCAATTTTCCGGCATCCTCCTCCAGATGAACTCGGGTAATGCCAAAAGTTCTTGGCTGGTACTCGCCAACATGACCCGCTTCCTGGCGAACACCTGTGAGAATTTCGATTTGGCCATCCTGGCCCAGCGGTAAATCGTACTGAGAGATTTGATAGCCCTTGGGAAGATCAGGATAGAAATAGTTCTTGCGGGCAAAAATGGAGTTCCGGTTGATTTGACACCCCAGGGCCAATCCGGCTTTGACCGCCATGGCCACGGCTTCACGATTGAGCACCGGGAGGGAACCCGGCAAACCCAGACAAACCGGACAGGTATTGGAGTTGGGAGGAGCCCCGAACCCTGTGCTGCAGGCACAGAAAATCTTGCTCTGGGTCAGGAGCTGAGCGTGAACTTCAAGGCCGATGACGGCTTCGAATTCCATGGTGCTTCTCTACCAGCTTTAGGAGAGACTCCAACGGGGAGGCATCCTCTCCTGGACCCTCAATCCAATGAACCTCTTTTTCTCGGCGAAACCAGGTCATTTGACGCTTGGCGTAACGACGGGTTTCGATTCGTGTCTTTTCGATGGCTTCTTCCTGACTCAACTCACCTTCCAGCACAGCGACAGCGTATCGATATCCCAGCGCTTGAAAACCCTTGCAATCGGAGCGATAGCCCTTGGCCAGGAGCTGCTGGACCTCCTCGATCAAGCCTGAGCGAAACATTTCGCCAACGCGGCCGTTGATTCTATCATAGAGAATGGGACGAGGTAACCTTAGGCCAATCTTGAGGATGAAGAGATGTTTCAGAGGATCCCGCTGCTGCTGAAGCTGGCTGATGGGGCGGCCCGTGAGCAGATAAATCTCAAGACCTCTGAGGATACGCACTTTGTCGCCCGGTTGAATGCGAGCGGCGGCGGCAGGATCTGTTCTCTCCAATAAACGGTACAGATAATCAAATCCCTTGCCATCACCGATCCTGTTGAGACGTTCTCGAATCTCCTGGGAGCGACCGGGACCCTCAAAAACACCTTCAAGAAGTGCCTTAAGATAAAGACCGGTTCCACCTACAACAAAAGGGATTTTTCCACCCGCACAGATCTTCTGACAAACCTTTCTGGCCTCCACCATATAGCGGCCGGCGCTGAAGTACTGGTCAGGATCAAGCAGATCATAGAGATGGTGGGGAATTTCTCCTCTCTGTTTTAGGGTAGGCTTGGCCGTACCGATTTCAAGCAGACGATACATCTGCTGGGAATCGCAGTTGACGATCTCGCCATCGAGAGCCCGGGCAGCCCTGAAAGCCAGCCTGCTTTTCCCGGAAGAGGTCGGGCCAAGGATGGCAACGAGGAGTCCCTGGGGTTGCACTTGCTCTACCAGCGACGAGCCAAGGTGATTCCCGTGTAGTAGTGCTTGAGAATCTTCTCGTAACTCCATCCCTGCCTGGACAGTTCAACGGTTCCGGTCTGGCACAGGCCCACTCCGTGTCCCCATCCTCGCCCCGTCGCATGAATCTCGGAAATATAACCCGAGCCGTCATAATGGGGCTCCAGACCAAAAATCCAAGTGCTTCGGAGTCCCAAAGCAGAACGAATGGCGAGGCCCCTCAACACTTTCTCGCCCTGGTCCCCGACAAAGCGCATTTCCACAGTCCTACCCCATCGGCTCTTTTGCAGCGACTCCAGCTTTACTAACCTTCCCACTCCTGCCACCCGGTCCAGAGACCGCTGGATTCGAGAGACTGGAATCAGCTCCTCCCAGGAAGAATAGGGACTGGCATGATCCGGACACAATGCTCCTCCCTTCAGATAGGGAATACCGGGTTTCTGAAAGGCCTCCTGATAGTCGGCCGTGACTCCACCACAGGTCGAGGAATAAAAGGCCACAATGGCCTGGTTTTGATAGGTGGCAAGGGTGCCCCGTGTCTGCTCGATGGCTCGATTGGAGAGCAACTGTTCGCTGCGGGCGCCCCGGTAAACTTGCGAACGGGTGTCCGAATACAAATCAAAGCCTCGGCTGGCATTCTGGCCCAGAGCAGAAAAGGCAAAGGTTCGAGCGGCAATGGTCATCGCCTTAAGGGCTTCAAATTCAGAAGCGCCTTGGGTACTCAACTCGTTGGGCACCACTCCTTTCAAGTAGGTCTCCAGACTCAATTCGTTGACAATCACCGAACTTCCCAGCGGATTGACGAACACTTCCAGAACACCCTCATAGGCAACACCATCGAGCTTCAAAATCCGTCCCGTACGGGATCGCAGACGAAAGCCGCTGCCGGAGCGAAGAACCCGACCCTTGCCGTCAGCTAATCGGATCTTACCCCCACTCGCTTGGAGAAGCCGAAGCGAATCCACATCGGATCCCTCAACAGGCACTGACCCAAAGTTCGCTTTCAGAAGAACACGGATGGGAGGAGCCTCATCGAGCTTGACCGGCCTCCTGGCCACAGAGGCCGGGGACGGCAGCCCACCGGGAGCGGAACTCGTTGGAGGCGGCGTCCTTTTCCCCCCTCCGCAGCCCACCAAGAGCAGCGAGAGAGCGAGAAAGAGGGAAAGACAGAGCTGAGCCTCTTTGTTTCTCACAGCTCCTTCATTCTATTACTTTCCGGTGGCTTTCTTTGCCCTTCTACGAGCGAAGCGCGTTACTCTTCACTTCCAGAGCCAATGCCAGGGCCCTCTTCCCCTCTTCTCCTGAGCAGCCGGAAGGTTCCTGGTCTGAGGATTTCTTGCCAGCAACGGCATTCAAGAAGGTCTGAAGCTCGAGTTTGAGAGGCTCACTGCGCTCGATTTCAAAGTGACGCTCGGCAATCTGCATCGTCTTCCCCTCCTGCAAGTGGAACATCTCCACTTCCTGCTTGTGAAAGTCGATGGAGACATATTCCAAGGGCTGAAAAAAGCGAAGTTTGCGAATCTTTTCTCGGGAAACCCGACTGGCCGTGACGTTGGCCACGCAGCCATTTTCAAATTGCAGGCGTGCATTGGCAATATCAATGCGAGGCGTCAGCACGGGAATTCCCACGGCACGGATTTCCTGAATCGGACTGTCTACCAGATGGAGAATGATATCCAGATCATGAATCATTAAATCCAGGATGACGTCCACATCCAGGCTTCGAGGAACGAAGATACTCAGGCGATGGGTCTCAAAAAACTGAGGTTGGCGAACCAGGGATTTTACCGCCAACAGGGCAGGATTGAATCGCTCCGAGTGACCGACCTGCAGCAGGGTCCCACTCTTCTTTTGGGCCTGGATGAGTTGATCCGCTTCCTCCAGATTCTGAGCAATGGGTTTCTCCACCAGCACATGGACATCGCGCTTCAGGAACTCCACGCCAATCCGGGCATGCTCGCGGGTGGGAACGGCCAGACTAATCGCTTCTACGGAATCCAAGATCTCTTCATATTTTTGGTAGGATTGGCAGTGATAGCGAGAGGCGACTTGCTGAGCCTTCTCCTGGTCGATGTCCACCACAGCCACCAGCTCGGCATCCGGCAGTTCCGAATAGATCCGGGCGTGGTGCTCCCCTAAAGCTCCCACACCCACCACAGCGAGTTTAATCATTTCCCGGCTGGCCCTGCTCAGCGACAACCGTCATTTTCTGACGATCCGCCTCCTGGATAAAGCTCTCACGATCCAGGATCAGGGTGGTTTCCGCGTCAAGGGAGAGTGCCGACACGTTACACTCCTGAAGCACCTGAAGGGTATCCAGGCCGACTACGGGCACATCAAATCTCATATCCTGATGGGGCCTGCTGACCTTAATCACGGTCAGGCGCCCACCCTTCACCAGACGCGAAGCACGACGAATCGTCTCATCCGTGCCCTCCATGGTCTCGACCGCCACAACCGCTTGATCTTTTACCACGATTGTCTGACCCAGATCGAGGCGGGCAATTTCCCGGGCAACAGGCCGTCCATATCCCATATCCCTGGTCTCACTGCTATTGGGCTGCCGCCGGGTGAGGACCCCGGCTTCTGCAAGCAGGGGCTGCAAAAGCTCGGTGGAATCGATGAACTGCATTCCTTCCTTTTCCAGCTCTTGAATCACCCCACCAATCAGGGACTGGGTGTTCTTATGGGGGAGAGACATGAAAAGGCGCGCCATTTTCAAATCGGGGAGGATGACCCGAGGCATCAAGGAATCACTTCCCTTGCGTGAAAAGATCTGAACATGTTTCACCTGTCCGGCCATGACTACCTTTTGGACATTCTCCTGCTTAAAGAGGCGAATCAACTTTCCCAGCTGACCCAGGCCCAACCAGTGAACAGACACCTGGGGTTGGGAAGAAAAATCTTCGATTTCAGGAGAGGTTTCCTCGCGAATGGCGGCCACCACCACGGAGATGTCTCGTTTCAGGGCTTCTTCCAGAACCAGGAACGGGAATCGGCCATTTCCGGCTATGAGCCCCAATTTGGAAATGTTCATTTGTCGCTGCCCACGTCTCGTACGAATCCTCTTTTGGAGCTTTCCACAAACTGAATGAGAACACTCACATCCTGCGTCTCCAGATCTTCACTTCGAATAGCCTCAATCGCCTCCTGGAGTTTCAGCCCTTTGTGAAACAGCCACCGATAGGCCTCCTTCAAGGTCTTGATCCTTTTGGAGGAAAACTTCTTGCGCCTCAGGCCCAGGCTGTTGATGCCATAGATCTTGGCATGGTTGCGGTGGCCCACCGTTGTTACGAACGGTAAAGCGTCTCGGGTCAGCACGGAATAACCTCCAACGAAAGCATGGGCACCCACACGACAGTCCTGGTGAACACCGGAAAAAGCGCCTACTGTGGAATCATCTGCAACGTCGACATGCCCGGCCAGGGTAGCCGCGTTGGCCAGTATATTTCGTTGCCCCACGTGACAATCGTGAGCGATGTGCACGCCGGTCATGAGACAATTCATGCTTCCCACGGTGGTCTTGCCGCCCCCACCCTTGGTACCCCGATTGATGGTGACGAACTCCCGAATGATGTTGAGATCACCGATGGACAGAAAAGTCTCTTCGTCCTGATACTTGAGATCCTGGGGGATGGTTCCGATGGCAGATTGACCGATGATCCGGTTTCCCTTACCGATGACCGTAGGTCCCTCGATCACGGTGTGAGGACCGACCCGGGTTCCCTCTCCGATGGTGACGCGATCACCAATGACTGCATAGGGTCCGATTCGGACTCCTTCACCGATTTCAGCACCAGGAGAAACAATGGCGGTTTCGTGGATTTCACGACCTAGTTCCTCGCCCATGTGAGTTACTCGTTTGAGTCCGGACGATCCACCAGTGAAAATAAAATCTCCGCTTCGGCCACTCGCTGATCCTCCACGAAAGCCGTTCCCTGCAGCTTTCCCAGACTGGTTCTGGCGCGGGTCAGCAATATCTCGAGGCGCAACTGATCTCCCGGAACCACAGGTTTGCGAAAACGGGCGGTCCTGATACCCGCGAAAAACACCAACTTCTTTTCCCGATCAGGAAGAGTCTTAAAGACCAGAACGCCGCCCACCTGGGCCATCGACTCAATGATCAATACTCCTGGCATAATGGGCACACCGGGAAAGTGACCTTGAAAGAAGGGTTCATTGATGGTCACGTTTTTGATGCCTACAATTCTGTGCTTTTCCTCGTACTCAACGATACGGTCCACCAGCAAGAAGGGATAGCGGTGGGGCAGATACTGCATAATCTCTTGAATTTCAATAAGGGTTATCGGATCACTCATGGTCTCTCTACTTGCGATTGTCCTTCAGCCAAGATTTCCACTCCCGGTAGATCTCGGGAAAGCGCCGCCTGGCTGCTTCAATCTTCATCCACTGGCGGTGCTCCATGGCAGGTTGCCCGGAAACGACCGAATGGGAAGGAATGTCCTTGCTCACCGCAGACTTCATCATAACCGTAACCTGGTCTCCAATCTTGACATGATCGACAACGCCCGCATGGCCTGCAAAGGTGCAATTTTTCCCCACCTCAACGCTTCCGGAAAGCCCCACCTGGCCGGCAATCACCGTATTCTCTCCGATCCTGCAGTTATGACCGATGTGAACATGATTGTCCAGCTTCACGCCACGTTCCAATACAGTGGCCCCAAAAGCAGCCCGGTCCACGCAACTATTGGCCCCAATTTCCACATCGTCGCCAATCGTGACGCTTCCCGTCTGCGGAATCTTCACCTGGGTTTGGCCGTCAAAGACATAGCCAAAGCCATCGGCCCCAATGACGGTACCACTGTGCAGGATCACCCGCTCCCCCAGGGAAACGTTTTCATAGAGGGTGACATTGGGATGCAACACACATCCCCGGCCGATCACGCAGTGATTCCCCACATGAACTCCGGAGAAAAGGGTGACCTCTTTCTCGATGACCACCTCATCCCCCACAAAGACAAAAGGATGAATGGTGACATCCTTGGAAAGGCGAGAACTTCCGCTGATATGGGCCAGAGGAGAGATCCCTTGTACTGCCGCAGGCCTCGGGTGAAACAGAGCCAGGAGGCGAGCAAAGGCGACCTTCGGTCTTTCGACTTGAAGCAGAGGCTTCTGGTCGGACACAACTCCAGGTGAGACAATCACGGCTGAGGCACGGGTTTGATCCAAGTGCTCCTGGTATTTTTTCTGACCGGCCAGAGTGAGATCTCCCGGCCCTGCGCTTTCAAAAGGCTGAATCCCACGAATTTCAATCTGGGAATCACCGGCCACCCGGCCCCCCACGTGCTCGGCCAGTTTTTGAAGGGTATACACGCGGGGAGTTTTATAACAAGAGAGTCCTGAGGGTCAATAGGCTAGGGAGCACCGGTGCTTGCAGAGTTCCCTTCGCTCACCGGATAGCGCTCGTTGTACAGGCGGATAATTTCTTGAGTAAAGTCGAGCGAGGGCGCTACGTAGACTTGGGCCTCACTACGCAGGAAAATGGTTCCGAAGTTCTGCTTCTGGGCGTACTCGTTGATGATGCCTTGGATTTTTTCGCCTACTTTCCCCAAGAGGTCGTCTCGCCTGGTGTTCATCTCCACCTGAATATCCTCCTGGAATCTTCTCAGCGCCCGATCCTCGTTCTCCAACTTACGCTGCATTTCCGTCTGGGTCTGAGGATTCAGGGTTCGCTGCTGGGCCTGGAACTGCTGCTGTTGTTTCCCCAACTCCTCAAGCCGTGACTCGTAGTCCTTCTGCTTTTCCTCAATAAACTGTTCGACCCTGGCTATTTCCTGCTGCCCCTCCTGGGTTCCGTAGAGAACGGCCAGGCTATCGATAAACCCGATTTTCAGGACTCCCGAAGATGAACTTGTTTGAGCCCAGCCGACACCGGCTCCCACAGCCCAGATAACCATCCAGATCAGTATCCTTAACGTTGCTCTTTTCATAAAACGATCTTCTTTCCTCGGTTCTCTTATTGGGAAGCGGATATGCTAACGGCAGGATAGCGCTCGTTATAAATCCGGGTGACATCCTCAGTGATATCCAGTAAGAGATCCACGTAGGTCTGTCCTTCGTTGCGCAGGAAAATCGCGCCAAAGCCATTCAATTTAGCATACTCATTGATGATCACCTGAATTTTCTCACTCGCCCGGGCCAAAAGCTCGTCGCGGCGCTGGTTGTATTCCAACTCGATATCTTCCTGTAGCCTCTGCAAGTCCCGTTCCTTTTCAGTAATGGTTCGCTCACTTTGAGCGCGAGCCGATGAATTGAGAGTGGCCTGCTGGGTGAGGTACTGGTCCCGTAGTTTTTGCAACTCCGAACTTTGGGTACCGATTTCCTGCTGCTTTTGGGCGGCGAACTGATTCAACTGTTCCAAGTCCCTCTTGCCCTCTTCAGTAGCGTAAAGCACTTCCAGGGTATTGACGAAACCGATCTTGGTCTCCTGGGCCAAACTGGCCGCCACAAACGCTCCAGTTGTCATTGACCCAATGAAGGCGCTCATTATCAACTTTCTCATGACTTATTCTCCTAACTAAAATGTGTAGCCGACTGTAAATTTAATACCCGATCGCGGCTCTCTCAAAAAGAATCGCCGGCCGTTAGAGACGATCGTCGTATCCAGGATGAGTGGATTATAGGCGAAAATCAAACGGAAAGGCTGGTTTATCACAGGTAACAGGAACTGAATCTCGGCACCGGTCGATGCTCGCCAGACGTTGTTGGTGTTCTCCTGCAAGATCACGTTGGTGGTGGGTCCAAAGACACGTAAATTATCCTTTCGGAGTGCGGTAGCCGTTCCAAAGTCAACGAATCCCGTCACCTGCAAAGGGCCAAAGATAGGCATACGGTACTCCGCGGTTAGAATCAGGCTGGTGTCTCCTCCCACCGGAATGGCACTTTCGTTAATCAACGGCAATCCCGTGGCTGGATCGATGGTGGGGTTGCCCAAATTATCCAAACTGGCCGTCTGGGTGATGACCCAGGGGCTCACGGAACGGATGTCGAATCCGCGAAGAGTAAATTCACCTCCCGCAAAGATCCTTTCGAAAAAAGGTGCGGTCATGGGTTCTCCATTGGGGAGTTTTCCATAGGGAATGATGTGATTCACCTGGGCCCGAAAGGCCCAAGTGCCCCGACCCTTGCTCATCCACCGGTCGGGGAAGAACTTCTGGAATTCCACGAAAGGTCGAATCAGATTGAAATCCCCGCCCAGGGGTCCTCCAGCGATCGGCATTTCGAAACTGATCAGGGTTCCCTGGGTGGCATTGAAGACCTGATTCTTCGTGTTGTACTGAAGGCTGGGCTTGATTTCGCTGCGGAGGATCCCTTTTGCGGCATCTTCAGGGCTTCCTCCAGGAGTAAATCCCACCAGCTGATTCAAGGCAAAGTCGGTGAAAGAGTCATCAATATCGTCAATCTTGATTCTTTGAAAAGTATAAGCCAGACCCGTTCGCGTCCATCGCCACATAGGGTAGCTGCTGGTCACACTGAATCCGGTCGTCTTCTGGGTATAGAGCGTAAAGTTATCACTCTCGGGGATAAATCCGCCGGAGGCAGCGAATGTATCGAATCGAAGGCGCTGGTTGAATACCGAAGCTCCCATGGAAACCTTGCTGTCCAGGAAATAGGGTTCGGTAAAGGACAACCTGTAACTCGAGGTGCGGGTACCGGTGGTTAGGGCAACGTCGATTCGCTGTCCCAGGCCACGAAAATTATTGGAACTGTAGTTGATGCCGAAGAAACTGCCGCTGATGCCGCTCACCCCGCCACTGAGACCGATGGATTGCTGGCTCTTCTCCTTGACCGTCACCAGGATCTCAACTTCCCCTTCAGTGGATCGCTTGATGACATCGTAGTCCTTCTCCTCGATGGACTCGAAAAAACCAAGTTGGTTGAGTCGCAGAATGGAGAAATCAAGAAGACCACCATTGAAAAGCTGCTGTTCCTCCAGGAAGAACTCCCTTCTCATGACCTTATCCCGGGTTTTGGTGTTTCCCGCAAAATCGATTCGGTGAACAATGTATTGTTTTCCTTCATTCACCCGGATGATCACATCGACAGTCTTTTTTTCCTGATCGGTATCCATGTCGGGGACAACGGTCATGTCCAGATACCCGGTGGTGGAGTAAAGTTCCTTCAAGGAATCACTGGCTTCCTTGAGAGCGCTGTAGTTGACGACCTGGCCAGGAATGATGCCGTAACTCGCCTTCACCGCTCCCTGATCCATGTTGGTAACTCCCTCGACCTCAAAACTCTTCCAAAAATACTGCTCCCCTTCCACAATGGGAATGGTCAGGTAGTACTGTTGTTTGGTTTTACGGAATCCGAACATCATGCCTCTAGAGGCTTCAACGATCTTGACTTCAGGCGTTCCTGCCCTGGCAAAAATGTACCCCACTTCACGGTACTTCTCGAGAAGATTCACCCCGAGATCATATTCAAGCTTTTCCTGGATGAATTTGTCCGTGCCCTTAAAAACGGTCATCAGGCTCCGTTCCTTGGTCAGCTCCAGTGCCCCACGCAGTTCCTCATCGGTAAAGACGGTATTGCCGGCGAAATCGATATCTCCGATGCGAACCTTCGGTCCCTCGTCAATCTTGAAGATGATCTTCTCGGAAGTGGATGTGAGGGACTCTGTGGCCACCTCTACCCGACCCAGAGGTCGACCATTCTGGTCCAGGAGCATCTTAATGGCTCGACGCGCCTTGGGCAGGTTGGCCGGATCAAAGGGTGAATCCACGGAGAGCCCTACCCGCATGTCGCGAAATCGCTCCAACACGTCCGACTCCTTGAAGGATTTCATCCCTTCATATTCGACGTTTCGAATGAGAGGTCTCTCGATGAACTCAAAGATCAAGATGACGCCGCTTTCCCCCTCCATCCGCTTGATCTTGGCGTCGGCGAAAAAGTTGGTATTCAGGAGGCTTTCATAATCGCGCAGCGCCTGCTCTTCATCGTATAAAAGATCCTCCTTGCTCCGGATGTAGTAGCGAACGGTACTCTCGGGAATGCGGCGGTTACCCACGATCCGAATCTCTTCAATTCTCTGGTCGGTAAGCTGAATGGCCTGGCCAAGGAGAGAAGAGGAGAGCAGGGTTAGCGCCAAAAAAGCTCCCCAGGTGCGGACCACACACAGTTTCCCGAACAAAACCTTACTGACGCTTTCAAGAAGAGTCATGGCTATCTGATTTTATCGCGCCAAGGCGTTCAAGGCAATGGAAACTGGGTTGATGATGTAGTAGACAGTTCAAGATTCATCTCACCACCGAGCGCCCCATAATAGTTTGGAACAAACCGCCGAACGATCACTCCCAGCTTTCTCAGATTCAAATTAGTGTTTCTGGTCTGAAGGGGATCGAATGTCCATTTGATGAGTTCCAACTTCTCCTCTCTTGCGAAGTCTCCTTTGGTACCGTTTCAGTTCAAAACCAATGCCACGATCACGGTACTGGGCGAGAACACCCATTAGCTGACTATGCAGGTAGAGACGGTTGTTTGGTTTTTCTCTGCCCAGCCACGCAAACAAAAAGCCAACTATTTCCCCACGACTGTCATAAGCTCCAGCGACCAAGCCTCCACTTTCAACAAATTCCAAAAGAGCGCGACCTGGATACGGAAATGTAGGTCCCAGCCTAGCTCCATAGCCCCAGATTTCTTCCTGTAATTTTTCAATCGGTTCAATCTCATTCAAGGCTGTTAGTGATTTAATAATAGGTTCCTTATTCACAGCCGCTCCTCACCCTATACTCCTCTGACCTCACACGGTCTAAACCCGGTTGCTGGACTTTGGAGGATTGGTGGATATTTCTCGAATCCATCTTTTGAAAGAATCAGCACGATCAAGATAGTCCCTGAAGCTGCCGAAGCTGGCAGAAGCTGGCGCCAAAAGGCATATTTTGCCGGGCTGCGTGTGTTCAAAGGCCAATCGAACGGCCTCCTCCATTGTATCAACAAAAAAAGCCTTTGGAACTTGTGTTTCAGGTGACCGGTTTGAGATTACCGAGTCCCAAATTCGTTTGCCCGTCGGCGGAAACAGGATTAAAACATCAACAGTGCTTGAAACAAGTCTCTTCCCAAGTTCCGAAAAATCTAGGTTCCGCTCATGACCGCCCAGGATCAAGGTCTGGACATCCGAGCCCAGCGTTTCCAGTGCAACAAGACATGCTTCCGGCGCCGTCGCAAGAGAGTCATCATAAAATTCAATTCCACCGTAGGTACCTACAAGTTCGAGGCGGTGAGGAAGCGCACGAAATGCACGAACAGCACTGCGAATCGTGTGGGCTGGCACTCCCAGAAGACGGCCTACAACTGTCGCCGCTAGAACGTTCTGGACATTAAAACTACCAAGCAGTGGAATCTCGGAACAGCTCAGAATCTCTTCCTCCGTTCCTTTCTGAGCGAATACTATTGTTCCATCGCGTACATAACCCCCAGATTGAACAGGACCTTTTGCACTGAAAGGCACTAATCTCGCTCGAGTCCGGCTAGCTATAGTTCGCGGTAATGGAAAATCGGCATTGTAGACAAAAAAATCGCTATCGTTCTGAAATCGTGTGATGTTCTCTTTGGCGGCGGTGTACTCTGAGAAACCCTCGTAATAGTCAAGATGTTCTGGAACGATATTTAACAACACCGCAATGTGTGGACTGCTACATAGTCGGTCCAGCTGGTGGCTGGATAATTCACAAATGAAAAAGGTATTACCAGAAACTGCACTGAGGTGAGGTAATGGTGGCTCGCCAATATTTCCTGCCAAAATCGCTTCAAT
>JADFOI010000172.1 GCA_022562935.1 Acidobacteriota bacterium | reverse complement strand
GCTGAGAAACCGCTTGTCCCGAAGTACCCTGTATTCTTTGCCAGTGCTCACGGGTGTGCACGGCCAGGATCCATTCCTCCTGAGCTGGAAGGGGCGCGACTCGCACCAGCTGTCCTGAGGGGTTCCACCTCTCCACGGCTTGAAGGATTGCCTCGATCCGCTGGGGACGCTCCGGATGCCCTGCCTGGGTATTGTGGCCTGCAAATATGCTATCGAGAACGATTCCGTATTTCATAGGAAGTGAGGGAAAACGCTGTGTAATTTTTCAGCGCAGGTCGACCCTCTCTGAATCCCATACAGGTCAACATTCATAACGGTACCAGTCGGTGCCGCGCCCAACCCTGCCACATTTCAGTCAGTAGGCTGTGCACTTCTTGAGGCGGGAAAATTGCAGGGCTTCGGTGCACTTGTAGAGAGCCACCGCGATGCCTTCAAAAGCGATCAGGAGGTAACTGTAAAATCCTAACCAGGGAGCCTGAACAGAGGGTGTCGCGCCGAGGAAGATCAGAAGGATCAGACCCACCGCGATCAATGCATAGCCCGCTTGTTTTAAGAAAGCAGCCTTCTCGATGAAAAGATCGATTCTGGGATCCATGGGCTGTTCGTGTTTCCGTGCGGTCCTGCCTTCGTGCTTTCGTGAGCGGGTTGTATTTTTCTATTTCTCTTCTTTCTTTTCTCTTTTCTCTATTTTCTATTCTCTATTCTCTACGCTCAAGGCGCGCTGCGCGCTTCGAGCGTTATCTCTCTCCCCATTTGAATTTTTCTCGCAGCACGTCGAAAAAACTCTTGTCACCGTGTTGGATCAGTTCGATCTGATATTCTGATTGGGTACAGCGAATTTCCTCTCCCTCGCTCAAAGCCACGCCCACCTGGCCATCAACCGTCAGCATGACATCTTCTCCCGATTTCACCACCACGCGAATGCTGCTTTTCGCCGGAATCACCAGTGGACGATTCGTCAGTGTGTGGGAACAAATCGGGGTCATCACCATGGAGTCTAGGGTGGGGTAGAGGACGGGACCGCCGGCGGACAGAGAGTATGCCGTGGAGCCTGTCGGAGTGGAAATAATCATCCCGTCAGCCAGAAAATTGGCGATAAAATCCTCGTTGACAAAGGCGTCCATACTGATAACGCGGGCCAATGCTCCTTTGTTGATGACGATGTCGTTGAGGGCGTGGTAGGTCTCAACCGTACCGTTGGAGTGATGAACCTCAATCTTGAGCATGCTGCGGCGATCGGTGGTGTGTTTTCCGGCCAATAATCGCTCCAGTACGGGATAAAGTTCATCCAGGGTGGTCTCGGTCAGGAATCCGAGAGAACCGACATTGACACCGAGGATCTGAGTGTTTCGACCTTGAATGGAGCGGGCCACCGAGAGCATGGTGCCGTCCCCGCCGAAGACCACAATGACATCTACCAGTTCCGGAATCTTCTCCCGAGGTGCGGTGAGCACGTTGTCCAGGGGTGAGGCCTGAACGATACTTTCCTCCACGACGATCTCACAGTCCCGAGAATGCAGCCACTGCACTACCTGGTTAAGAGTGGCGGCAAAGTCCTTGCTGTGGGGTTTCGCTACAATACCAATCTTCACGGAAACAGTCCTTGCGGTGGGGTAGGTTCGCCGTTACACTGATTGTCTGTTGGGTCGGTCGCTCCTCTTTCGCTCGTTGATGAAGTTATCACGGCATTCCTCGGAACAAAAGTGAAGGGTTTTCCCTTTCACGCGCGTCGTGATTGCCAGGTCTGTGGCAACGTACATCCCGCATTGAGGATCCTTGATCATCTGACCTGCAACCGTTTCTCGAGCTCTGTCCGAGCCAGCATGGGGCCTGGAGTGCCTCTCAAGGAGCGGACTGAAAACCCGAGTCACAAGGGAGCGAATCACGCTCAAAAAGGCCAAGAAGAGAACCAGATAAAGAATCCTTATGATCCAAACCATCTTTAGGGAGAGTCTCCTAGTATTTGGGTCCTTATATACTCAATCTGCTGCTCAATCTCCTTGCGCTGGGGGTAATCCGGATGGGACTCAAGGAGCCTTTCCAGATGTCCGATAGCCTCGACATAGTTACCGGTGGAAAGGTAGGCGACGCTGATATTCTGCAATGTCTGGATATGGTCAGGGTTCATTTCCAGCGAGCTTTTGTAGTGTTCCACCGCTTTGATCGGGTTGCCGGTATACAGATAGGCGGTTCCAAGATCGGTTCGAACATCCACATTGTCCGGTTCCAACTGAAGGGCCTCTTCGTACCAGCTCAGGGCGCCATCGAACCGGCCCATGTCGTAATAAGTATTGCCCAGACTGATTCGGACCTGGCTGTCCTGAGGATGGGTCTGCGCCCAGTCTTGGAGTTCAGTCAACTTCTCCATCACTTCAGCAGGGGGGTGCTCTGCTGGAAGTTGAGAAGAATCTTGAGAGCTGTTTAGAGGTTGCTGTTCGCCCACTCTCGAGGGGTTTTGAAGGAAGATTTGGGAAGCAAAAAATCCCATAATCAAACCGATCACAATACCCACCACTCCAGTCGTGATCTGTTTGGTGCCCATAGATGGCTGTATGTTATCATAAGGGAGTTTTGAATCGCCTTTCACCGATATAAAGAAAGGGTTTGCTTAGGGATTGATGATGGACCATGATATCAAGGGACAATCAGCGGCAAAGTGGGAGCAAGTTGTTCTAGCCCGGATTTTGCATCATTCGGGCTAAACTATGTATCGTGGAAAAGACATCGGTGGTCGCGAGAAGCTGATTCAGACTTGTCTGAGCATACTCGTTGAGGGGAAGGACAAGAAACTCTATGAGGTTCTCCCTCATATCAGCATTGTTCGCTCGCCTTTGTTTCTAGAACCCCTTCTTCAGCTTCTCCAATCCAGGAATCGAAACCAGAAAGAATTCGCCGCCGTTGCCCTGGGCAGCCTCGGAGATGCCCGGGCCATTGAACCTCTGTACAAGGTGTTTGTGGAGCCTTCCACTTTTCGGGGCAAAGGATCCCAGTCCCTGCAGGCCTCCATTATTCATGCTTTGGGAGAGGTGGGAGATGGGCAGGCCATTGAGCCGCTTCAGGCCATCTACAAAAGGGAGGGCAATGCGGCTGTGCGTCGAAAAGCCTGGGTTCTCTCCGCACTGGGAAACCTTGCCCAGCAGGGAAATGTGGGTGCTGTGAAAGAACTGACCCGTGTCATGAAAGAGAAGGCTCCCGCCTTGCGTGCTCAGGCTGTCCAGGAATTGGCGGTGGCCTATTGGCACCGTCCCAACCAGGTTCCGGAAACCGTTTTTTACGTGATGACTGTCTTGGTAGGAGATGATTCCGATGAGGTTCGAGGCGCCGCGCTGGCGGCGCTTTCCGATCTGGGTCAGTTAGGTTGTCAAGCCGCTGAACAGTATATCCAGCCCGCCGAGTAGCGACGCCGTAGTAGTTTGGGTGCGGGACGCACTAAAGTCCGAGCTGTTCGACCAGTTGCCTGGCCACCTCGGCATTGGCTCCCTCAGGCGTCAATTCCAGGTACTTTTTCAAGTGGCCCGACGATTCCTCCATCTGGCCCGTACCCAACATTGAGAGGCCCAGCTGGTAGTGTGCTTCTGCGTATTCAGGATCCGCCTCCAAGGCTTTGGTCAAAGCTTCGATGGCTTCCTCAGTCTTACCGGAGTTAATGAAGGTGACGCCCATATTGTAGTAGTTGACAGCGGCATCCCTGGGATCCCCGTAAGCACTCAGACTGACGGCCTTTTGATAGAGTTCGCGGGCCTTTTCAGAATCTCCCATCGAGGCATAGAGCCCACCCAGGTTCTGATACAGGGTAGGGTCTTCGGGAGCCAGATCAAGCGCTTTTTGATAGGCCTCTACTGCTTGCTCATGCTGGTTCAGTTTGGAGTAGGCGTTCCCGACGTTGGCCCAAAGCGCCGGCTGCTGGTCATCCAGTTCCAGGGCGGTGTTGAAAACCGTCAGAGCTTGTTCATATTCCCCCTGATTGAACAACTGCAAACCCTGATCCATATTCAGCCTGACTTTGGCAGCGGACTTTTGACGTCTTTCCGAGTCCTCAAGGTCTGCCTTCATCTGCTCGATCTGTTCATCTGTGAGTTCAAAGAGGAGTGGACCGCTTTGCCCTCGCTGGAGGGTGAAATCAACCAGTCCCTGCTCACCTCTCCGATCAGTGGTGGATCGCAAACCTTCTGCGAAAGCACTTTGGTAGCCCTCTTTTTTGGCGATGACACGGTAGGTTCCCTGTCGGGTCACTCCTCCGTGATAGAACTCACCTTTGGCGTTGGTCTCCACTGTGTATTTTCTTGCCACTTCCATGCCTTCAATCGTGATCCGAACGCCCTCGATCGGATTGCCTTCTGCGTCGGTGACCTTTCCTCTGATATTGCCGACCTGGGCATAAGCCTGAGTTATCAATAAGGATGAAAAAAGAGTGAATAGAAAGAATTGTCTGGTGCTCCTTTTCATAATCGACCCCTATTTATGATTGACCCCTGAATTGCGATGCATTTTGGCGACAAAAGTCTCGCAATGCGTCAATGTTATCGGTGATGGCACATTTTGGCAAGCTTTCGATG
>JADFOI010000171.1 GCA_022562935.1 Acidobacteriota bacterium | reverse complement strand
GCATGGTGTACAGCTACCATTTTTTCTCGGTATTTTCGCAGCGGTATTATTGATTCCCTCTTTTTTTGTAAGTGCTTACTTCTCCTTTTTCCTGCTTGCACTGCTTTTAGTTGCAACCATCTGGAATACGGCTGTTGCAGTTAGACCTGCCAAGCAGACTTGATCGAGTATTGACAGGAGAGCCGATATGCCTACTTCGATTACAGGTTCGCCCTTTCGTTCATCTTAGCAAGGGAGACCATCATGCCAAAGAGCTTTGATCTCACCGTGATCGGTACGGGATCGGCGGCTGCCGGGGTAGCCAGCCGGTGCCGAGATTCAGGCTGGAATGTAGCCATCATCGATTCTCGCCCCTACGGCGGAACCTGCGCGCTGCGCGGTTGTGACCCCAAGAAAGTACTTGTCGGCGCCACGGAAGCACTGGATTGGGCACATCGTTTGGAGGGCAAGGGCATCCAGGCCAGCGGAATCGAGATCAATTGGTCAGAACTGATGCGGTTTAAGCGCACCTTTACCGATTCGGTTCCCAAAAGTAATGAAAAATGGTTTGCCCAGGCCGGCATCGAGATGTTCCACGGCCAGGCTCGCTTCACGGGTCCGACGGCGGTTCAAGTAGGGAGCGATACCCTGGAAAGCAAGTACGTCCATATTGCGACGGGAGCCAAGCCCGTGGAGCTTAAGATTCCGGGCCATGAGCACGTCATCACCAGCACCGAGTTTCTTGAACTCGAAAAGCTGCCTTCCAGAATCGTATTCGTGGGAGGGGGCTACATATCATTCGAGTTCGCACACGTCTCTGCGCGAGCTGGCGCACAGGTCACCTTGCTTCACCGTAGTGCGCACCCGCTCAAAGGCTTTGACCCCGACCTGGTCGGCATGCTGGTTGAGAGGACGCGCAAACTCGGCGTCGATGTACAACTTGAAGCCGAAGTTTGCGACATCGAGAGGTCCGGGAAACGACTGACCGTCCAGACCTCGAGCTCGGATGGCAACCGGTCCTTCGAGGCTGACCTGGTGGTGCATGGTGCCGGTCGAGTTCCAGACATCGATGATCTCGGCCTGACCGAGGCCGGGATTGAGCACGACAAACGAGGTGTGAGAGTGAACGAATTCTTGCAGAGCGTTTCAAACCCCGCCGTGTACTCGGCGGGAGATTGCGCCGCAACTGATGGCCCCCCGCTGACTCCGGTAGGAAGTCACGAGGGAGACATCGTGGCGGCTAATCTGCTCAACGGCAACAAACGTCAGGCCTCCTATCCCCCTATTCCCAGCCTGGTTTTCACCGTTCCTCCCCTGGCTTCTGTGGGCCTTCAGGAATCGGAGGCCCATGAGCAGGAACTGAAGTTTAAGACCCACTTTGAAAGGACTGGCTCATGGTACTCCTCGGCCCGGATCGGCGAGGAATACTCTGCCTATAAGGTTCTGGTTGAAGAAGGAAGCGGACGAATTCTGGGGGCCCATTTCTTGGGTCCCAACGCCGAGGAGCTCATCAATCTCTTTACGATGGCCATGGCCGGAGGCCTGCACTCTCAAGACATCAAGGGGATGATCTTTGGTTTTCCGACCTACGCCTCCGATATCGGCTACATGATCTAGAATAGATTAGAGAGGTTCTGGAGAAACTCAGAAGGAGGTTAACAAAATGAAAACACTGATCTGCCATACCTGTGGTTGTTCCCTGGTAAGGCTGGGGATCAGCAAAGATGAGACCACTTTTTACAGCCACGAAGGTAAAGAGTACAGCTTTTGTTGCCAGGCCTGTGTCGATTTGTTCATCACTGATCCCGTCAAATACCTTCAGGAAACGGAGGATGTGATTGTATGCCCAACCTGCTTAGCTGAGAAGCCGTTGGAGCGGTCCGCCAAATTGAATTGGGAAGGGCAGGAAGTACACTTTTGCCGTTGTCCGTCCTGTCAGGAAGGATTTCAGAAAGACCCTGATCGTTATATGAACCGTCTAGAAGGCACGACGCCTTTTGAGACTGAGCTCCGCCACTGATTGTTTCTCACCCATAGTGACAGCTGGGGTGATACACCTAGCGACACAGCCAGGATTTTGAGGTTCCGACGATCGTCGTAAGTAACTGGAAAATCTGGCTCCCCATTCTTGACGTTTTTCGAACTCTCTCAGTCAGGCTGGCACGTAGCACTGATGACGGATCTCTCGCCGCCAGTGGTTCTTACTCTCCACTCGTTGGTGCTGGGCTGTCGAAGTTGAATGTGTCGGAAACAACCTTCCATTGGCCGTCCTCTTGTTTCCTCCACACAGTGGTGTACTTGCCCTTTCTGGTGACAGGATTACCTTCGCCATCATCAGCTGTGAATTCGAGGGTTCCAATGGAGTAGCCCAGATCCCCAGCCTGGGACACGCCGGCGAAGTTGGGACTCCAGCTCACGGAGAAACCCGGCAGGGAGAACATCCCAGAAGCAGTTTCTTGAATATCCTCTCTACTGTGTGCTTCGGGTGCTTCAGGAGGAAGGAGACGGCCGCCGTCGGCAAAAGCCGAGACAAATGCCTCAACATCTGGAGGTGTTTCAGACCAGGCTCGGTCAGCCTCGAGGATGGCAAGGCGCTCCGCGTCAAGATCGATCGGCTCACCACTCTCAGGAGCACATCCAACCATCAAAATAGTCATCGTCAGTGCAATGAAATGCAATGTTTTTATCATTATGGTCCCCTCCTATCCTGGAAACACACTCAGATTAATCCCAGGATGGTTACGAAACTAGCTTGTTCTCATTCTACTACTCCGCTGAGGTCACAAAGTCAAGAAGTGGCGGAAATGGCTACTCACTTTGTGCGATATTCAGAACTTTTCCAGAAACAGTTTGAGATCTGAACCTTGTTGGCTTCCCAGATAGGACTCGAACCTACACCCTTGCGGTTAACAGATTCCCCAGAAAGAATAACTATAAGTTGCATAATTCCAGTTATTTATAGCTTATTTACTTTGCGCTCAAAGCCCTACGGCCTTGTTCAATCTGTCAATTATTTCAATTATTTTGATTATTTCTAACCAATAGTGACCGCTGAGGTGACACGCCTAGTGACACACTCCCGCCGTGAATCAAAATGGCAAACTTGACGTCGTTGGATTATGAGCCTACACGGGGCTTACTCCCTGGTAGACTCAACCTCACGGATCCACTCGCACGTGAGCCCTGCCTTTTCATGGTGCTTCTCGACAGCCTCCTTGTTGGGGGCATCGAGGACGCACCAGATTTTGTTTTCTTCCTCATTGAAAAGGACATCATGGTGCGTTACCCCGAATTCATCCGGGGGGGCGTTCTGGAGTTCGCGAAGCTGCTGCGCAGTGAATGGTTTCATTTGATGCTCGTCCAGGTATTTTGGCATTCAGTTTCACCTCCTTACAAACAAGGCTTTGGTTTTTTTAATGCGGCCTTCCTCTCCAGGCTTTTTTCTGGAACAAGATATAAGATTAGCATCGAATAATGACGCCTGCAACCGGGGCTTGGCCCGCCTGTGGGCTGGCTACGTCACTGGTTGGACGGCCTGGAACCACGTGCGGACAGCCGCAGTCCTTGCGGCGGCGGCATCGCTCACCATTGCGCTCCGTCATTGATATCACGCGGCGAAAGAGTAAGGGTCACATAGAAACCTCGATGCTAGATGGGACTATCCTGCCTACGATACTGAAGGCCGATACTCGGTCGGCGGCCTGTGGTGAGGAACCCAACGGCACGCCTGAAACCTTTCGGTTAACAGATTGCCCAGGAAGAACAACTACAAGCTACTTATTATCAGTTTGTTACAGTCTATTTACTTTGCGATTAAAGCCTTACGACCTTGCTCCATCTGTCAACTATTTCAATTAATTTGATTATTTCTAACCAATAGTGACCGCTGAGGTGACACACCTAGTGACACAGCTGTATTTCAATACACCTTGACATCCAGGTGGCAAACGCTGACCTCGAGATCATGAGCCGGTTGGAGGAGGCGATCGAGCTGAGTGAAGTTGGTCTGAGATATCTCTCAGGTGATCTTGGCGTTGAAGCTTACCTCGATCCCTCAGAATCCTCATCGTCAATCTCGGGACCACGACTCTGAGCAGAGCCCTCAGGATCCCCGGAGACTGCTAGTGCCTGGGGTGCATTCAAGAACTCGTGAAGACGTTGGGAAAAGTCCTGGAAATAATCCTTTGAGCGTAACCTGCAGTTCACCGGTTCCGTGGGATTCTCTGTCTTCTGAATGAGCGCGCGCTCAAACCTGTGAATAGGACCAACGAGCCGGTGACTGAAAAACACGCTGACACCGCTGACCATGACAAGAGCAACAAGGAATTCCCACCAGTGCCCAGTACAGAAAACAAACAACTCATAGAGGGGTTGCATTCTTTCCGTGTGCTTGCCCATGAAACTGTTGGCGATAGCAGCCGCCAGGGACAGCATCAGAAACCACATCGGGAAAAGCATCGCATAAAGGACAAGCTCCAAGGCAAAACGGAGCTGCTGCTTCTTGTCGATGAACTTTCGCATTCGCCAGCGCTGTTTGCCCATTTTTGTTTCTCCTAATGTCAAGAAGAGCCTTCGGAATC
>JADFOI010000170.1 GCA_022562935.1 Acidobacteriota bacterium | reverse complement strand
AGGGTATGAACTTCACCGTCAGGACTCTCGCCCCCAAACTGGCTCCGGCCGCTCAACTATTCGATAACTGGAGTCTATCTCTGGGAGACTTGGAGTTCTTTTAGCACTCGGTTCCCCAAAATACCAGTGGCAGCTTTTCCTCACTTGTTTGTCCTATACGGTTCGAGTAATAGAGCCCGTCTCAGAAAGGCCTGGCTGCGACGAGAGGAGTCGGTAGGTGATGAACTGGCACGACATTCTCCCTCTCCAAAGCTGAACCAAGGCAGTGACTTTGGGCCCTGAGATCCAAATTCCGGCACAATATAGGCATCCTTATCCAGCGCCGCGTTGATTTCAAAAGAAAGGCGCTCCCAGGTCAGCGGCACCTGATCCCACCTTGCTTTTGCCGCGGTCAGTCGGGACTGAGCCATGGCCTGGACAAATTCCCCTGACGCGGCCAGCCGGGGCTCGGCAATCTGAGCCAGACGCTGAGGTGTGGCCAGGCTTTTGATACTCTCGATCAGTGCATCCGCTGTCTCCTTAACGCTGCCGGCGAGAGCAATGTCCACAGGAAAGGCGGTTCCGAGATAGGATGTCTCGCGGGCACGGGCATGGATGATCTTCACTCCTCGTAGGGGCTCACTGTCCCACTCCAGCGGGTGAGGCATATGGGCTCCCAGGTTTACAAACACATCGACGTTTTTCGGGTAGCGCATGGAGGGAATATAATCCCCCAGGAAAAGGGGGTGCTTGGTTGGAAAGTCGTCCGCCCAGCTTCGTGCCTGGGTTACCGGACAACCGATCAACTCTGCCAGCTTGACCACCGAAGAGACAGCTCCCGAGGCAGTGACCTCCATCCCCAGATAGAGAAGAGGGCTTTTTGCTTCTAGCAGAACTCTGGCAGCCCGTTCCACTTCTCCGGGATCTGGCCCAACCTGCATGGGAATATCGAAAGTTCCCGGTCCAAAGATCCCCGTCTTTACCTTCTTTGCATACAAGACATCGCGCGGAAAGCGTAAATAGGAAGGGCCTCCAGGCATGGTCGAGGCCAGCTTGAAGGCTTGCATCGTCCATTCGGGTATCCTCTCCGGCCTGTTTACCAGCCAACGAAATTTGGTGAATTGCTCCACCGTCTCCAGCCAGTCCTCCACGTCCTCATGGCCGTCGCGCCCGCTACTATCTCGCTCAGTATGATCGGAGGTAACGACTAGGGCGCTGCGATCCTTCATGGCGGTACAAATTTGAGGAAGCGTTCGGTGAGCCCACCCGACTGAACATGGCAAATGCCGTTTTACCCGAGGCTGTCGCATTTCCGTCGGCCATTGAGATGCAATGACCTTCATGAACTCCAAGGATAACCTGCATTTCCGGGCGGTCCACCAGGGCATCACACAGCGGACCCAGGCCTGAACCGTTGGTCAGAAAAAGGTATTTGACTCCAGCGGCTTTGATCTGCTCGGCCAGAAGCTACCCGCCCGTTCCTTGAAAAGGAACAATGGAGCTGTCGGACGACTCGCCGGCCTGCGGGGAGGCGTGAAGGAACGGGTCAAGCGACTGGAGAGCTGAGGAGATGCCCAGAGCGCCAAAGCCCGCATGCGACATGCGGCTCATAAAACCGCGCCTGGAAAGCTTTCCGTCCAAATAATCTTTGACTATTCCTCTCATGTTGCTTTCTCCAGTTAGGGGTTACTGTTCAACACTCCATATTTTAGCCAGTTCAGGATGGAGCATGGGGTCTCCTTCCCTTCGTTCAACTGCTCGAACCACCCCCTGAGATGCAGCTGTCTCTGGTCTATTACAGATAATCGATTTGGTCCACACCCGGCACCCGAACCTTCTCAAACCTCTTCTGATCGCCCATAGGCTTGGT
Source organism: Acidobacteriota bacterium (assembly GCA_022562935.1). Taxonomy (GTDB): domain Bacteria; phylum Acidobacteriota; class UBA6911; order RPQK01; family JADFOI01; genus JADFOI01. The sequence continues at coordinate 2,747 of JADFOI010000170.1, read as the reverse complement.
GGCATCGATGCCCCATCCAGCAGTGGTTCGAGCGACTGGAACCGAGGGGTCCAAAGTCGAGCAAGTCAGGCGAGGGATGATTATGATGTCTCGGTCCGGCTGCATGCGGGTACTTAAAGCCCATTCGACCTCCAGGGGATCAGTGACATCGATATCGTCATCGACGACGGTCACCAATTTGATCCCAATGCCGGTTGCTAAGAGCGCCAGGATGACATTGCGGGCTTCTTCCTCATGCCTTTTCCTGATGGATACCACGACGTGATGGCGGAAAGTACCCCCTGGAGTGACGCAAATATCGTAGACTTCAGGAATGGTTTTCTGGACCTCCTGGCGGACTCGGACGAGGTTGGGTAACTCAATCAAGACGTGGTTCTCGGTTACGGGTAAACCGGTCAAACAGGTGTGGTAGATGGGATTTTTTCGCATGGTGATGGCGGTCACTTCCAGGACTGCCGCATCTTTTGCCGCACTGTAACAACCGGTGTATTCGGCAAAAGGACCATCTGGGACGCGCTCTCCAGGGAGGGTGACTCCTTCGATGACCATTTCCGCATCAGCCGGGGCAGAAACAGGAATGCTTTTGCAGGGGACCATTTCAATGGGTGCCCCCTTCATACCGCCCGCAATTTCCATCTCATCCACCCCCAGGGGAACTTTGACCTGAGAGGCGATCACGATTCGTGGGTCAGCTCCAATGATGGTGGCAATAGGAAGACCCTGACCCTGGTCCTCTGCCTTGGCGATGAGACGCCCCAGATGGTGGTCCGGTGGGGCCCACACGGTGAGACGGTTTTTCCCCAGGACAAACATTCGGTGGATTCCCAGATTTCCCAGTCCGGTCTCGGGATCCTTCGCAAACTGGACTCCTATGGTAACGTAAGCTCCTGGATCAAGCTCTGAATGGACCACAATGGGCACCCGCGACAGGTCCACCTCCTCTCCACTCAGGACGACTTCTTGAACCGGTCCTGAAGCCACCTCTTTGGTGGGTAGAAACTTTTTTTCCAGCTGCTCGTAGTGCTCCAGCATCTGTTCCTCTGGAACCTCCAGTGCTAAGGCCAGAAGCTTTCGAGTCGCGAAGACTCCAGCTGCCACGCGCCACCCTGGATGATTTTTGATGTTCTCATAGAGCAAGGCAGGACCATCGGTATCGGACACCTTGCGGATACCGGCGGCGATCTCAAAGCGAGTATCGACCTCTGTTTGAACTCTTAAGAGCTTGTCCTTCTTTTCAAGGAAGTCGAGAAAACCACGGAAGTCCGCGTATTCAGTCACGATGGGTTCCTTCCCCGGAAGATAGGCCGGCTTGAAAATTGAGTTCTCTGAAGCAATGGAGCCCTATGCCTGTAGGACTTCTTGCTCAAACCTGGGCTCCTCAGTCCAGAAACGCTTCCACACTTCGCCGTTTGAAAATCCCTCCGGAGTGTCATCCCAGCGGTTCATCGTTCTTTCAATGAACCCGTCAGGATGGTTCCAGGCGTGACACGGTTTGCCCAGGGCGAGCCACAGCCGAGACTCCTTCGGTCTGGTGGCGTTGATTTCGACTACCATGGAGGACTGAGATGTTTCCTCTGAGTAGTGCTCTCCATGGCGACAAAGGGAGTTCGGCCCGGGACCATTGAGGTGATCTTGGGAAAACTGTTTCATCAAATCTGCCGTCAACCGACCGGCATTCTCCTTGAGAAGCTGTTGACTTCGAACATAGCGACAGTAACTGGAAACGTCGCTGGGATCGTTCAAGTCTTTCATCACCACAAAGGAGTTGGCTCGAGAGGCGATTCCAGATTTCACAACCTGAAGCGCCACCCGATCATAGGACCCCTCCACGATCACTCCCGTCGTGGAGTCCACAAACTCGATATTGCCCGGAGTGGCAGTGGGATTCTCTGAGATTCGGGCCAACACGTAGTTGGCAGCTTCAAGAGCGCTTTCCTTTTGCAGCCCCTCACGCGCCAGCTGCACACGGTCCAGTGCTCTCATTTGGGTGGTGTCCACTTTCCGTTTGCCGAGTTCCACTGTGCGGGCGATGTTGGTCCCCACCGCGATCCCCAGATCGCTGACCCCCATCTTGAGGCCAGTCGATCCTGCAGCCGAAATTCCCACGATGCCGGGGCCATCTTCGGGGCGAACGACCAGTACAACATTGATCTCTTTATGCTTGTAAAAGTTCGGACCCTCCATAGAGTCCCCCCCAATTTTGTCGCTGTTCTTTAAAAAAAGGGTGTTGCCTGAAGCTGTGGCATCTCCCATGGCGAATAGAACCGAGCATTCGTCGGGAAAGACCTCCCCGTGGCACAGATTAAAGGCCAGGAGTTCTCCAAGGTCTACGCTGGCCCCTGTGGCCACGCTCTTGATCTCTTCAATCAGCGCATCCGTGTACTCCTGAGCAAGTTTTTTGGCCTTTTGAACCAGTGCAAGCCTTTCCAGCCCCAAAGCTTGAGAAGCAGACCAGAAATTTGCAAGATTGGACTGAACTGCCTCTTTGAGAAGAAGCCCGTGCTTGGCTCCGACATCAAATGGGTTCCCACGGCAGATAAGTTCAGGCGTTTTCATTTTCCTCTTTTTCTCCTTGTCCTTTTGGTCTAAAAAATCTAGACAATGGGGCGCTGCAATTGGCCAATGGGTTTTCCCACGATCTCCCCATCTTTGGCCACAATATTCCCTCGGATAATGGTGTACACAGGCATCCCCTTGACCCTCCATCCGTGATAGGGAGTGACTTTGGACTTGCTGTGCAGTTTGTT
>JADFOI010000169.1 GCA_022562935.1 Acidobacteriota bacterium | reverse complement strand
AATAAGAAAACACACTTTCGACACCCCCCCACGACCGATTGACCTCGGCGAATACAAGCGGAACCCGCGCTCCAAGTCCACACTTCAAATTTTGGAAACGCTATGAAAAATTGGTTTTGAGGGGATCATTCGGATGTATCATTGACGATTAGATTGCACCCACCAGACGTAGATCTCAAAAGTTTTGCATTGTCTCTGAATCAGAACAGCGTTAGCATAGTTTCCAAAGACTCCCAACAAACATACTTCTAAGGAGGTGACCTATGTTGAGGAATCTCAAAACAGTCGCTATGGTGTCAGTCTTTCTCGCCATTCTTATGATGCCGTTTGCCCATGGCAACGGTGAGACAGTTTTAGTTGCCTACTTTATGAACGGCAACACCGACATGTTCAACTCGCGAATCTATCTCTGGAATCCGTCGGATGACGCTGGAGAGATTACGGTTCGAGTGTTCACGCTCCCCCTTAGAGCTGGCGTGCCCCAAGAGCTGACAGTCACACCGCTGGATCTTGGAACCCTGGGGGCAAAATCGGCACTCAACCTCAAACTGGACGCAGATATTTTGATTCCTCTCCAAATTCCCCTGCCTTACACGGATAACGGAGGCAACCTTACAGTAGAGTTCACAATTGGGGCGGAGAATGTGCAAGGAGTGGCCCAGGTCTTCTCTGGCAGCCTTGCCTTTGGCACCTATCCACTCCATCGAGGACCAATGGGATCGCAAGGGCCGGAGGGACCACAAGGGCCACAAGGACCACAAGGAGGAATCGGACCCGTGGGACCAGAAGGACCACAAGGACCAGTGGGGCCACAAGGAGAACAAGGCCCACAAGGAGTAGCTGGCTTGACGGGTCCAGTAGGCCCAATCGGACCGCAAGGATCAACCGGACCACAGGGACCAACAGGTGCACAAGGGCCAGTTGGACCGCAAGGCCCACCTGGAGTACTCGGCTTTTATACGAGAACTGCAATTCTTTTGCTTGTAGCAGGAGTTACTGTTACTACCGAGTCGGCAAGTTGTGACGCCGGTGACGTGGTTACTGGCGGTGGATGGCAATTCCCACCAGAAATTGTATTTGAAGGAAGTGGTCCAGCTAGTAGTCTTCACATAACTGAGTCGAGGCCCGACGGAGCAGATGGCTGGTTGGTAACTGCGCTAGGTGGGACTGGCCAGCCTAATCTCCAGTTAACCGTATACGTTGTATGTGCGGATGTAACAGCATAACGGTAAGCCGTAACCGGCTCAGAGAGGATTGGGAAGGTTAGAGTTGTGGATGAGGATGGAAACAATCGTGCCGTTCTTGGCTCCACAGAACTCAAAATTACTCGAACAGGCTCCACCGAAATCCGCGCTCCTTCTTCCCTGGTCCTTTTTGATGAGGAGGGGAAGGTGTTGTGGTCGGCACCCTGAAGTCTGGAATGTGACTCCTTATTCCTTGGCAATGGTCCCCTCTGTGCTGGACTCACTTAGCTCGTTCTCTTCCATCTCCCGGATCAGCACCCGGTGTATATGCTGGAGGCTGGGGCTCGCCGCTATCGCCTCAGCCGGGATCTTACGCATCTCCTCCTTCATCATCACTGTCAATTCCTCAGAACTGTGCCTCTCAGACAGTTCATTAATCATCTCCATGTGTAGGTGCTGATGCCGGTGGGACACCTCCCGATTCTTCGGATAAGCGTCAGCGAGCTTCAGCGTCATATCTGCAGACCGTAGCCTGACGTTGTGATCTGGTGCCCCTTTCTTCTCGGCATCATAAGCGTCATTGATAGCGTTGAGAGCCTTTTTCACGGTCAATCCGGTATCACTTGATCAGCGACAATTAAAATTCCCGGTTGCCTCATCAAGAATCTTACTCAGGTGAGGGGTTTTATCAGGGTGAGAACCGACCATGCGGAGCATGGTTAGTGATGAACAAGTGAGGAGACTATTGAAACTGCGGAAAAGAGAAAAGACTCTGGCGACGGCGGCAGCCAAGGCTGGGATGGACGAGAAGACAGCTCGCAAATGGCTGGGCTCGGAGAAGCTCCCCAGCCAGTGCAAGATCGAGCGTTGTTCACGAACACGGGCCGATCCCTTCAGCGAGGTGTGGTTGGAGATTGAAGGGATCCTGGAGCGAGCGCCCACGGTTCAAGCCAAAACCTTATTCGATTATGTGTGTCGCCGGTACGAAGGTCGCTTTCAGGAGGGACAGCTGCGGACGCTGCAGAGACGAGTGAAGGCCTGGCGGGCTGTACATGGGGAGCCCAAGGACGTGATGTTTCCCCAAAGCCACCGTCCTGGAGAACAGGCGCAGTCGGACTTCACCTCCATGGGTCGGCTGGGGGTCACCCTGGCGGGCCAACCCTTTGATCACCTGCTCTATCACTTCGTGTTGACTTACTCGAACTGGGAGGCGGTGATGATCTGCTTTTCAGAGTCTTTCGAGAGTCTGTCGGCGGGGCTGCAAAGGGCCCTGTGGGAGCTGGGTGCGGTGCCTCGGGAGCACCGAACCGACAGTCTCACTGCGGCCGTGCACAAGCTGAGTCACCCGGAGGAGTTCACCGAGCGGTATCGACAGCTACTGGATCACTACGGGCTGGAGGCTACCCGCAGCCAGGCTGGCCAGCCCCACGAGAACGGGGATGTCGAGCAAGCGCATCATCGTTTCAAGCAGGCCGTGGAACAGGAACTGATTCTGCGAGGCAGTCCAGATTTTGCGAGTCGTCAAGATTACCAGAAGTTTCTCCAGGACCTGTTGCAGCGGCGCAACGCGGCTCGGCAGAAGAGGCTCGAGGCGGAGCTTGAAGTGATGAGACGCTTGCCCAAACGTCGGATCGAGGACTTTAGCCAGGAATGGGTGAAGGTAACCCGCAACAGCACCATCCGGGTGCGCCATAACACCTACTCGGTGGACAGCCGGCTGATTAGAGAGCGGGTTCAGGTCAGAGTGTATGCCGATCATCTGGAACTCTGGTACGGGCAGCAAAAGATGGAGCAGATGCCCCGCTTGCGAGGAGAAGGTGGTCACTGGATTCAGTATCGGCATGTGATTCATTCCCTGGTGAGAAAGCCCGGTGCCTTTCGCCGTTACCGCTACCGCCAGGATCTGTTTCCTAGCCTGCTGTTTCGAGTGGCCTATGATGAGTTGAGGGAGGACTGTCCAAAAACGGCCGACCGGCAATATCTGAAGATCCTGCAGAGGGCAGCCACAAGTGGCCAGCAGCTCGTGGAAAGGGCGTTGCATCAACTGCTGGAGCAAGGCCGCAGAATCCGGGCTGAGCAGGTGGAGGAGGTGCTCCAAGAGCGGGGAGGGGAGAGCGAGGGATGGCGAGTCGAGATTGAGCGAGTCGAGCTGTCCGTTTACGACCGTCTGCTGGGCGCACCAGCAGAGGTGAGAACATGAGCGGCTCCATTGCTACACCACTGCAGGATAGTCTTCGTCAGCTGCATCTGCCCACCTTTCGGGAAAACTGTCACGCCCAGGCCGTGCTGGCGGACCAGAAGGGGACCTCCTTTGCTCAGTACCTGCTGATCCTGTGTGAGATGGAATTAACAGATCGGCGTGAACGGCGGATTCAGAGGCGCCGCAATGCGTCGAAACTGCCCCTGGCCAAGACGCTGAGCGCGTTTGAGCGGGGTCGCTTGCCGAAAAGTGTGGATCGTCAGCTGGCCTCGTTGTTGGAAGGTGACTTTCTGGATCGCAGCGAGAATGTTCTATTGTTTGGTCCACCCGGCAGCGGGAAGACCCATCTGATGTGTGCGCTGGGACATGAACTAGTCTTGCAAGACCGCGCCGTGTACTACAGCTCGTGCGGGTTGCTGGTGCAGCGCCTGCTTCGAGCCAAATCCGAACTCCTGTTGGAAAAAGAGCTGAAGCGATTGGGTCGGTTCGAGGCCTTGCTCATAGATGATCTTGGCTATGTGCAGCAAAGCCGCGAGGAAATGGAGGTTCTCTTTACCCTTCTCTCCCATCGATACGAACAACAAAGCATTCTGCTCACCAGCAACTTGGTTTTCTCGGACTGGGAGAAGATCTTCAAAGATCCCATGACCACCGCGGCAGCCATCGATCGACTGGTTCATCACAGCGTGATCCTGGAACTGAATTTGCCCAGTTATCGCCTGGAGGTGGCGCAAAGAACCCAAAAGAAGGGAGGACCTCGAAAAAGGTGAAGGAGGTAACTCCATTCGGGCTACGCCCTCATTCCGTTACCTCCTCTCTCCCGGGAAAACGGGAATTTTAATTGTCGTCCATGGGGAAAAGTGGTTGACGTTGAACACAAAGGCTAAGAACCGTTCCCCCAACTGTGCCAAAGACATCCCCGGCAAACTCTCGTGATATGGAATCACCAACCACATCGTGGGCGTCGAATTGTGTCGTAAAGCCCGCACCAAAGTTTCTGACGTCAAGAAGCAGGTTACCCAGTGCAGGGTCGTAGAAAAAGGGCGTGTCGAAATGTACGACGATGTCAAAAGTTCCATTAGCACCCGCACTGGAAAGATCCAGTGATCCCCGATTCAAGACAATCGTTTCGTCAGCACCTACGTTGTCGGCGAAAGTAGCACTCAAATTGTCCGCGGTCATTGTGGTCGTTGACAGATTGATCTGAATGTCATTAAGGGTCGAATTGAACGCAGCACCAACCGTTTCATCGACTGTAAAGGCCATGCTA
>JADFOI010000062.1 GCA_022562935.1 Acidobacteriota bacterium | reverse complement strand
GTGGCTAAGCCGCTGCCGTCGCCTCGATGCGGAGAAACGCTTTGGGTTTTGGATCGGAAGACGCCGCGATATCGCGCGCGCAGCCCCGAGATACCCATCCAACCCGTTTCGGAGAGGGGCAGCATCATCCTGCCCCTCTTCAGCATCCTCTTTTTACCTTGTGCTCCTCCGCTGGCTTTACGATATTCATGACCTAATCGCGCGACCTGCTACGCAGCGAAGCGCTCTACACCAACATTTCGACGAGGAGGTACCTGGGATGCGTTACGCAATGATGCTCTTCGCCGCTGTGCTACTCATGACGTGTCTGGTTGTGCTGGGAGGATGCGACGTTACGGATGCTGAACCAGAACCTGTTGACATCGAAACGCCTCCGCCCCCCGACGCCGCGAGGGGAAGGACAACGGCATGCGTGATCCAGGTCAACATCGGCGGCCTACTTGATGGCAAGAAGGATGGTGACGATCAACGCGAAGAACGTGACGCCCTCGATGAGGCCGGCGGCCACGATCATCGCGCCACGGATGTCGCCGGAGGCGTTGGGCTGGCGGGCGATACCCTCCATGGCCACCAGGTTGCCAGCTTCGTCGTAGACGGGTACATTCACCCGCTCAATCCAGATCACCCTCCCGTCCCTGTGCACCCAGCGAAAGGTGGCTCGCTCATGAAAGGGACCTTTTCCCTCCATAGACTGCGCTAGCCTCTCCAGGTCGTCAGGGTGAACGATCTTGAGGACCAGCTTGGAATCGGCTTGAAATTCCTCCGGGTCGTAGCCGAGCAAATCCTTGATCGCCGGGCTGATGTACTCAAGGCCTCGCGGGGGTGCAAAACGATAGCGGTAGATGAGGTCCCTGGCGTTTTCAACCAGCTGACGAAAACGGATCTCGGTCTGGTGCAGTTCCTTCTCTGCACGGTTGCGCTGTGTCTCGCTCTCGCTCAGTTCCTTCTGGACTAACTCAACTGTTACTTTGTGAATCGCCTCCCGTACATATTGCTCCGTGACTACATTTCGTCGCTTGACGTTTCCAATGGCATACCTCAAGAGAGTGGTGTGAGAGGGACCTTCCCGATCCATCACTCGATGAAATTCGCGGCACATCCTTTCCCAGCTCCAAGAGGTCTTTTCCTTCAGGCTAAGCAATTGCTTCGGGAGCGTTTCCTCTCTTGGTCTGGTCTTCTTTTCTTGCACTGTCGGGCTATTTAAACCTCTTTTGTTTGGAAATGCCAACTTTTTTGAACGCTTTTGTCACAGGGTGTTTGTAGTATTCGCAGTGCAGTGATCTGTTTGCAGTGCAGCATAGAGACGGGTGCTACTACATCACTGGTTCAGTGTTTAGTCCAAATCGAATTACACGTTCAAGCGCAAGAGGGTTCCCATGCTGAGTCATAATGTGTATGTCATTGCTCTGTTAATTCTCACACTATGTATTGTGTCACTATTGATTGCAAGGTGCCCCACCTGATTCTCAAGCCCTAATGCCAGCTTCAACCTTTGTGGAAAAGTCTCCGAAACGGTGAAGATGAAATCAGGCTTCCGTTGACAGCAAACTGAAATGACCGCTGCTGAGAAAAGTACTGGAGAGCGCAGATCTGAGCTTGAGGTAGGACAGGCTATAGCCATTTCAGCACTTCTGAAGCCACACACAAGAGTTGCGGCCACTGTTGCGACAACCTGCGAAGACGAAATCTTGTTGGACCTTTTGAGACCAACCTCACAGCTCCCGTTTCAAGAAGGAGAGCAAGTTCGGATCAAATACTGGGATGGAGGATCGATCATCTATTGTTGGGAGGCTGAGGTTGTCAAGATCGCCGGACCCGGGGATCCGCACGTGGCCATCTCGATACGCGGTACCGGGATAACAATGCAGCGGAGGCGAGCCTATAGGAGGGTTGATTTGCCGATTCCTTTCTCATTCAGCGTCATTGACGTTGCCGAAACTGAGCTTATCGGGGAGAAAGTTCTACAATCCACGACCCAGAATATCAGCGTGGCCGGGCTGAGATTTGAAACCAGCCTTCGGTTGGAAGTGAGAGATAAACTAGAGATGAAGCTTCATTTGCCCGACTCACAATCAGTGAATGTCGTCGGATGCGTTGTTCGATCTGAACCGGCGGAACAACCCGGGAAAATTCTGAATTCAGTTGCGGTGCAGTTCCTCCAGTGGGAAGAGCAAGATCAGAGTCGGCTTGTCAACTTTTTAGCTCAACGAAAATGAAAGATCGGAGAAAGTTTAAACGTTGGCCGGTTTCTATCCCCTGCACAGTGGAATCGAAGGATGAGAAAATCATAGGAAAAACCCGCAATGTCTCGCTAGGTGGAGCCTTGATTACCCAGGCGAATGGCGCTCCTCCAGAGGGTGCTTTAGTCACTGTTACATTTCAAGCCGAGGGGGGACAAATCCGGTTGAAGGGCAGGGTCATGTCCAAAGTCATTCACACCCTCTGGGAGGTCATCGAAGGAGGGGGGATCGGCTCCTTTGGCGTGAAATTCGAGGAATCGACAGAAACGGTCAGAGAGAAGCTGATGCCTGTTCGACGCACCTCAATTTCAAGAGAGAAGTACCTGATGAAAGCTCTCAAGAATTACCTCGTCAAACATTCTGAGCAGATCTTTGCTCTCCTTATCCTAATCAGCGTTGCCACCATCAATTACCTCATCCCCTACAAGCTAGTTTTCCTGAATTTCTTTTTCATCCTCATTCTACTTGGGGCCTATTACCTTGGATTGCACAAAGCACTCATGGGGGCTGTGCTCACGACCTTGATCGTTGTCACTTATGTCTACTATTTCCCCGACACCTTCATGCCAACTTTTACGGGACTCGACCTGTGGATGAATGTCTTGACTTGGTCCAGTTTTCTAATATTGACAGGAGCCTTGGTGGGACGACTGATCCAGCGTTTAAAGATGGAAATGGAGGAGGCTAACACAGCTAAACGGAAATTGGAAATTTATGCCCATGGGCTGGAAGAGTGGCTAAACGTGCTGATGAAAATGGAGTGATGAGCTGTTGCATCTTTTCCAAAGCCTTGAAAATATACGCAAGATTCGATCGATTTCAGGCGAGGGTACTGTCAAGTTAACGATTTGAACCCCCTAATTTTGCTTCATGGCAGTCTCTAATGTGTTGATTCTTCGTTCCAGAGCAGACTGGTTTCGCCTCGAAAACGCGGGAATTTCCCTTAACTTGACAATACCACCAGACGGGTTCTGCTAATGCAGCCATTCTGGGCGGGGTCTTTCTGGCCAAGACCATTGACAATGAGGACGGTACGTGGAGCTATAGGGAGCCTCGTCTCACCATCGCCGGGAACAGTGACTTCTATTATCAAAACAGCGGAGTCCGCCTGGCTTATGGGCTGATTCCCATGAAGCAGGTGGGTTGGCGGCAGATCAGCTCCGAGATCGAGCCGGCATTTTGATGTGATCAGAACAATCCGCCGGCGATGGAGGGCACAATGCTTCTCTTGGCTACCACCATGACAGACAGCGAGGCGGCGCCTTGTGATGGATAGTAGGGAAAGGAGCGCGCAGGAGGGATTCCATGCTGGGTTATAAGGTGCTTGTGATTGCTCTGATGATTCTCGCAATGGTGATTCTGTCTCTATTGATTGCAAGGTGTCCCACCTGATTCTCCAGCCCTAAGGCCAGCTGCAAACTTTACGTAAAAGTATTCCTGGAGGTTGCAAAGTGACGATAGACCATACAAGAAATGAGGCCGCGATAGTTGAAAGGGTGGGTGAGTTGGCAAAAAGCTATGGTATCGAAGTCAGACATGTATCTTACAGGCCAATGAGCGTTTCACTAGCTAGGAAAATGGAACTGACTGTCTTTCTCGATATGGGCGAACGACTACACGAAATCAAGATTCGTGTAGAAGATATTGATAAGTATCACAGTGGCTCCGATGTGAGAATGCGGGTTGACAGAGAGATAGAGTTGGCTTTGGGCGTAATCGACTCCTAATTGGCCAATGCGGTCTCAAAGTGTCCCTCCTAAGCTGGAGAATCAATGAAACGGCCTACTCTGACGGAGCGTCAAAGGGAGGTGCTGGCCTTACTGGTCCAAGGAAACACCATGAGAGAAGTTGCGACCATCTTGAAGATCACCCCAAGAACCGTGGCATTTCACAAGTACCGCATGATGTCCGCTTTGAAGCTTTCCTCAAGCGCAGAATTGATTAGCTATGCCGTAAAACATAGGATCGGCTGAGCAGCGCAAGCTGTTGTTTCTCCCCCCAGCCTGCGCTAGCATCGACCCTGGGCGGTCCCTGAAGGTCTGAAACGCACGGAAAACCCTTGCGATGATGGAGAGATAACCTGCGGGGGCTGGCCTCTCCAACCTAGCCTTTAGAGCAAAGCAGGTTTATCATTGCTGCAAAACTCACCTTTGAGGGAGGTGTCTTATGCCAGCCAGAATGATTATCGCCATGTTACTGGCACTGCTCATTTCAACCCCTGCCATCGCGCAGGACATAAATTCACAGTTGATAGAAGCGGCGAAGAACGGTGACACGGTGAGCATAAAGGCCCTGCTCGATGCCGGGGCCGACGTGAACGCTAAAAATGAAGACGGCCTGACGGCCTTATGGTGGGCGGCGGGCCACACCGAAATCGTCGAGTTGCTCAAGAAGGCCGGGGCGAAGGAATGACTAAACGACTAGCGTTCGCAATCCCCATGCTCTTTTCTAGGCCACGGTGGGCGCACTGAATGAGCGGCCCGGCGAGGGGATTGTCGCACTGACCACCAAGGAAGCAAAATGGAAATCACCGTAGCACCTGCTTTTGATTGGGGCACGGCGTCCGAAATATTGATGGATATAGTGAAATGGTTCAACAACAAGGGCGAGCCAGTATGGACAGAGGAAGAAGTCTCAGTTGAAGGACTCAAGTCGTCTTACAAGATTGAGGAATCGTTTATTGCCTATCACAAGAGCAGCCCCATTGCCTGTATGTTCTTGCTCGAGTCTGACCCCTATTTTTGGCCCGAAATACAAGACAATTCGAGCCTATTCCTGCACAAGCTTGCTGTTTTGCGAAAGTTCAAAGGGAGAGGAGTTTCTCACCAAATGTTTCGCTGGGCAGCCGCATATGCGAAAAGGCAGGGGAAGTCCTGGTTGAGGCTGGACTGCGACGGAGGTAGACCGAAGCTTAGACAAGTCTATGAGTCATTCGGGTTCGGCTTTGTTGGCAGAGGGCCTGTAGGTGAGTTTGAGGATGTGGCTAGATACGAAATGCGTGTTTAGCTGAGCTAACCGTGGAAGTTTCCCCTAAATAACAATCGAACTGCCAGGACTCACATTACCCAGGAGGACGGCGAACCGTAACTGGAAAACCGTACCTACATGATGACTAGGTCGCACTCTGCTAGCCTCAAAATTTCCCAAAATTATTTTTCCCTGGCCAGGAGTCCCACCGTCCATTTTTTGAGCGTGCGCGCATCTGCATGGTTCCCTCCACCTGGACACCAAAGGAAACGGGACTCCGGCCTCTGGCGATTTCGCTTTGGTGAATCTTACTTCTGGCTCAACTCAGCGGTTAGCTTCTGAATCGCCTCCCTGACATATCGCTCCACTAGGCCATGTGGCCGCTTGACTCTTCCGCTGGCGTACCTGAAGAGGGTGGTGTGCGACGGGCCTTCCTCGCCCATCACTCGATGAATTTCACGGCACATCCGTTCCCAGCTCCAGGACGTTTTTTTCTTGAGGCGGAGTAGTTGTTTCGGGAGTGTTTCCTTGCTGCTCGTGGTTTTCTTCATCATCCTGCAAAAGCTGGCCATACTAATACATTCCGAGGAGGTTAACAACAGTGGGTTTGCCTTTCGTCTCAGGCCCGCCTAAAAAAGTGAGCTGGTGTGCATTTTTCTCTTGACATACCCAATCTAGTTTAGGATAATACCTTATATGGCCGATACCCTACCTTGCCCATTCTGTCATCAGGAGATTCCCCTGAGCTTTTATGCGAAGCACTTCGCTGCTGAGGGCGGTCGTGTTGGTGGAAAGTCTCGTTCCGCTGCGAAGCGTAGCGCATCCCGAGAGAATGGCAAGAAGGGCGGGCGGCCAAAGAAACGTTAACCTGGTGGAAAGCGCCCCTACTAGCTGCTGGTAACAGCTAGCAAGGGCTGACCACCACAAACCTATGAGGAGGTTTGAAATGGCTACTCCAATCTTATCCCATTCCATCTCTCAGTTTCAGCTGGCGCGCTACGCCACACTGGCGAGCCAGCTCGAAGCGCTCAAGGCTGAGCAAGCGGCGCTGCAGCAGCAGTTGATTGCTGCTCTGCAAGGCGGCGCTGAAGTCGAAGCCGGAGCGCGCTCAGCGAGCCTCAAGACTTGCGAACGTCGCAGCGTCGCCTGGAAAGACGTTGTGATTCGCTTGCGAAGCGCTGGCTACGCTAGCCGGATTCTCTCCTGCACCAAGCCGACGACTTACACCAAGTTAGTCGTTCGCTAGATCCGCAATTCGGGGCAGGCTGCAAGGTCTGCCCCTATCCAACAGGGGAGAATCAAAATGAACAAAGCTTACGAAATTATCACCGAGACAATCATCGAGAAGCTTGAGAACGGCTGCGTCCCGTGGCACCAGCCATGGTCCAGCGAAGCAGCCAAGAACCTCATTAGCAAGCGCGAGTATCGAGGCATTAACGTTTTTCTGCTTGGCGCGAGCCGCTACGCTAATCCCTATTGGCTCACGTTCCGGCAGGCAAAGCAGCTAGGCGGCCACGTCAAGAAGGGCGAGCGCTCAACACCAGTTGTCTTCTGGAAGTGGCTGGAGCACGAGCGCGAGAACGCCGATGGCGAGCTTGAGACGTACAGCACGCCATTGCTGCGCTACTATCGCGTTTTCAATGTGGAGCAGTGTGAAGGCATCGCACCTGAGAAGGTGCCTGCTCTCGAGAACGCTCGAGACTTCCAGCCAATCGAGGAGGCCGAGCGCGTGGTGCAGGAGATGCCCCAACGGCCAATCATCCAGCACGAAGCTGCGCAGGCTTTCTACCGGCCATCTGCTGACATTGTGAACATGCCAGCAGCTGAGCTATTCAACTGCGACGCTGAGTATTACTCAACGCTGTTTCACGAGCTGACGCACGCCACCGGCCACGAGTCCCGGCTCAAGCGCCTGGACACGGAAAAGCTCGCAGCCTTCGGCAGTCGCGATTATTCGCAAGAAGAGCTTGTAGCGGAAATGGGCAGCGCCTTCCTGTGCGGCCATTGCGGCATAGCGGAGCGAATCATCGACAACAGCGCGGCCTACATTCAAGGCTGGCTGCGCAGCCTGAGAAACGATAAGCGCTTGGTGGTGTTTGCTGCTGCGCAAGCTCACAAGGCTGCTGACTTCATTCTGGACAATGAAAGGAGGAAGTGATGAGCAAAGTTGCTTTGTACGCTCGCGTATCAACCAAAAACAACGGCCAAGATCCAGAGACTCAGCTGCTGGCGCTGCGTGATTATGCCAAGGCTCGCAAGCTAGAAGTGTTCGCTGAGTATGTGGACATTGGCATATCCGGCGCCAAGGACAGCAGGCCTGCGCTCAACCGGCTGATGGCGGACGCCAGGAAGCGCCGCTTCGATGCTGTGCTGGTGGCCAGATTCGACCGCTTTGCGCGCAGCACCCGCCACCTTGTGCTGGCCCTGGAGGAGTTCAACGCGCTAGGCGTGGACTTCATCTCGCTCAGCGAGTCGGTCGATACCAGCACGCCGATGGGCAAGATGGTCTACGTGGTCATCGCGGCGGTGGCGGAGCTAGAGCGCTCACTGATTCGCGAGCGTGTGGTGATGGGCCTGCAGCGAGCCAAGGCGCAAGGGAAAAGCTTGGGCAGGCCCAAGGGAAGCGCTCAGGATGTTGACAAGGTTAAGAAGCTCAAGAGCGAAGGCCTGAGCGTTCGGCAGATTGCCGAGGCGCTGCAGACATCAAAAAGCACAATCGCCAGGCTTTTGCTGGCTGTCCCGTAAAACGTTGCAGATTTAGCGAGCCAGAAGGCCCATTCTGCGGGCCTTCCTGAGCCGCTTTTGCTGTCCCATCAATCAGTTGTTTTGTGGACAAGGGCTAACTTGGGTCGGTGTTCACTCTGAGGCTGAGGCGCAGTCCGAGAGCTGCTCCTGGGAGAGTAACAACGTCTCAGCCAGTGATGCATTCAGGCCGCTCATGATCCGAAACGTCATCTCGTCACTTTCAAAGATGCCTTGGAGAACGTCCTCTTCGATCTCAGAGAAGTCAGGCGGGATGAGTCGCAGGCTGTCATCAGAGTAGATAGTTGCGTCCCTATCCAGGAGAGTAACGGTGAAGTTGGTCAAACCAGCTACTGCACCTCTCACCTGCCATCGGTCCCTACCACCCTGATTGTTGGCTATGTTGACTCCTCCAGTCCCGGTGAAAGGGCCAGACCAAAAACTCAGTGCGGGGTCATCCCAGCTGAAGGACCAGCTCTTGACCAAACCGTCGTAGTGGCCAAGTCCCGAATCACGGCTGGCATCCACCGGCAAGATGGAGTTATCCAGATGGACCGTCAACGTGAAGCCGCTGGTGACTTGAAATGTTGAGTCACAAGACTGCTCAACGGTAGCTGTGCCGGTGAAAATTACGGTGTCTGATCCGACCGCAGGTGTGCATACCAGCACCAGAGCTAATAATCTCACTTTGAACCCTCCCCAGTGAGGATTAGCCCTGCCAAAGGAGAAGAGATATGGTAGGCAACTTCTTATGTTTGGACAGGGCGAATCCGTTGATATAGGTATATCCTATTTATTCGACTCTGCCACTCATCTGAGCCTTATTCCCCTAAACTGATCGCATAATTGTCAAGAATCGTCGGCTAAACTCCAACGCATTGCCGAGACCGGCAACCAGCAGTCGTATATCAAATTGGGCTTCTATGTTCCAAAAACTCGCTCCCTTCGTCGTGGCGGTGGTAGAAAACCTTGTGCTACTGGCCCTCGTCGCACTCTTTGTAACCCGCTTACTGAGTGTTCTTCTTGCCTCAAGTGGCTTCCTGGGATAGCTGCTCCCGGGATGCTCATTGAGAGTGTCGAGACTCCCGTAGCAGACAAAACCATCTGCTCCTCTGGCGATATTGATTGTCTTTAGCTGCCTAGCGGTCTAACATGTAGGCAAATCTTCTACCTTGCGGGATTTCATGGTCGGACAGTGGCGTCTAGCGGGAGAGAGGTTTTTTACCGGAACGGTCATGAGATGATGGCGGTTTCCGTCCAGATGGAACCCACATTCAAGGAGGACATGTCGTGGCTTTTGTTCGAGGGAACTCACGCTTACTGCAGATCGTCAACCGATTACGACATCGGTGAATATAGAGGCCATGTTCAATAAAGGATTTGTTCTCGTATTGTATGCGTCAGGCATGGTCTGGGCTCAAGTCACGACTGCAACCATCTCGGGAACAGTTGCCGACGAGGCAGGAGCACCACTTGGCGGTGTGCAGATTTCAGTGATATTTCTGGCTCCAAATCCGGATTTTGTCGGGCCGACACGCGTTGCGGAAGCTTGGTCAGGGCCCACGGGAGAGGAAGGAGAGTACATAGTGCCCAACTTGTCCCTGGGAACCTATCAGGTTGAAGCTTCCTTAACTGGGTTCGAGAATGCAGTTAGGTGGGTACCACTAAGAACTAGAGCAGATGAGGTGGTGTTGGATTTCACATTGAAAGCAAAAGAAATAGCGGAGAGAGTGAAGGGAGAGACTGCACTCTCAGGGCTGCAAAGCGGGGAACAAATCGACGAGCCTGCTCCTGGTGCAATAGGCCGGAGTGATAGCACCGACGTCGAGAGGTCACCAACACCTAAGGAGCAACCACCGACAAACCAGTTGGGTTCTACAAGTACTAGAGGTGTGGGTTTTGCCGTGCAGATCGCGGCCTCCCGAACACGCCAAAAAGCCCAAGAGCTGCGGACCATTTGGCAGGACCGTGGTTTTACAGTATACGTGGTTGAGGCCGATGTCCCAGGATTAGGACGTTACTATCGAGTTCGTGTTGGTCCGTTCGACACGCAAGAGGAAGCTAGAGAGGTAGCGTCGAACATGCAAAGCCGCTTTCCACAGGAGATACCTGATTTCTGGATCGTTTCCTATCAGCAATAGAGGAGCCTTCTATGGACCTGCGGCGGATGTATCTGATGCCATAAGAGCGGGGACAGGCCTCTAAGGTAGAGTAGATGCTGAGGATCCGCAAGGTTCCGGAGCATTGCCCAAACCTCGGAGGCCTGAAATGAATAAAGACTATTTAATCGCAGTGGATTTTCACTGCAAGTATCAGAAGGTAGACTGGGTGAACCGGGCTACGGGAGAGACGGGCGAAGCGGATCTGGAACATGCGGACCTGGAGAAACTTTGCCAGTGGTATAAAGCCTTCCGTCCCGGCACTGTGGTGGAGATGGAAGCCAGCGGCCACGGCTGGTGGTTTGCAGTTGATCCAGGAAGTCGGCCTGGAACTGCAGGTGGGACACCCGGGACACCGGCACTCCTTTGCGATGGAGCAAGCGGCTGGTCTGGTCCTGGGTGCTGCTGCGGATGAAATCGATTATCCGGAGTTTCTAAGACGGGCGTCAGTACGGGACCTGCCTGTACGGCTCCATGGTCTTTCATGACCGTAATTTGATAAGGCGGTCCCCTCCTTCGGGAGATTGAACGAGACATCTTGGTGGCTGGTCACCAGAGAGATGGTTGGGTACTGAACCCGTAATGATGTCAATTGGCGATGCAACGAACCTCAGCGATCCTCAAAGCGATTTGGGCTCTTTTTCAGCGGCCTGTCGGCCGCTGCCGGAGAGGTGTGTCACTTTTTCTGCTTGACACCCTCCCCGCTCTTAGAGATGGTGCCTTAGAGGGGCATCCTTACTGATTGCCTGACATTCCTACGGCAACCTTCCAAGTGCCATCGGCTTGTCTCTAATCAACCAACAAGTACTTCAGATTTCAGGATTCCAGGGAATTAGAAGTGCAAAAGTGATGAATAGGAGACAATGACCGGGCCGTTCATCTACTCTTACGCAAGGCCCGTATCTGAACACCAATCCCACCCATTGCTAGCAGAGCCCAAAGGGCCAACATCAGGTAATACCAACCGCCTTGAGATCGCAACAGATTAGGTTCCGACAGAATACTGACAAGATCGAAGTCTTCTACAAAATAAGAGACACCAGCCAATGCAATCCACGCTCCCGTCAAGGCAGTAGACGTCACAATTAGTACCTTCCGGGACAAGAGGGTTACAAACCCACCAGCAAGGGTAAAAATACACGCGACCAGGACATTCAGCCCACTACCTGTGAACCCCAACACAAGCACCGACACCAGCAGACCTAGTGCACAGCCAAACAGGAATACGCCGACGTAAAACATTGCTACAGCACCTAGAAGGGCACCCAGTACAGCACCAAGAACGACCACGTCCTGACCGTATCCAGTCCCTGTGAGTAGAGTCCAAACAAGTGACCCAACCGCAATAAACCCCGTAACACCGAGAACAATCCTGAGCAGCCGGTACCCAAAGAAACAGGCAAGAATGCCAGAAGCTATGAAGGCTATCGCAAAAGCATCAACTGCACTGTGATCGAAGTCCACTATCCCACTGAATATCTCCATCGCTAACCCTGCGCCTCACAAAAGCACCCATTGACACCGACTTTTTGTAAGAAGTCACTTGCAGATACCACTTGCACCTTACAATACAGGTCTGGCTAGTACAGCCGAACAGCTCTACGCACGCAGAGCCGTAGGGTTCAGTCCCCGACTTCGTCCCACATCGTAGATTTCAAAAGCGCCATGGAGGCGTCTGTCTCCTTTGTCTCCACTTCCTAAGGACCAAGAAAAGGACACCCCTCACCTCTAGCATTTAAATCATGAGAAACAAAACAAGCCTGCTCGGCAGGTTCCTATTAACACTGCTAGCCATTGGATTTTTTTTCATCACTGCAAGTTCACTTTGCGCTCAGGGAGGCGCCGGGGTTCGAGTTGGGCTGAGCATCGATCCCGAGCAGTTCTATTTCGGGGGCCATCTTGATGCCGGACCGATAGGGGAAAATTTGTGGTTTCGGCCAAACCTGGAAATAGGAATCGGAGATGACATTACGCTTATTGGCCTAAACATGGAGTTCACCTATTGGATACCTTTACAGAGCAGCTTGTGGAACATTTATTTCGGAGCCGGACCAGCCATCAACTTCTTCGTCGGAAACGACGGCCCTGGGAGGAGTGATAAGGGTGTGGAAGCAGGGTTCAACCTCCTGGTGGGACTCGCTCACTACGACGGATTTTTTACGGAATTGAAGGTCGGAGCCTTGGACAGTCCAGATCTAAAATTCGGAGTCGGGTATTCGTGGAAATGAATCGGAGTATGTGTGTCAGCCGGTTCTTCTTATCTGCCATTCTCAAAGTGGAGAACATAAGCTCTGACCACACCATGTCAAACAGCTTATCCAGAAAGTTCACGGTCTCCTTATTAGAGAGGTCGAAGATATTCTCAAGCTTCTCGATTAGGCGGTCCCTGGTTTTTCTGTCTACCATACTATTCTCTCCACATCTATATGCGAAAATGGAAGAAAAAACGGCTCAAGGGGGCTTTGCTGAAAAGAGAAGCCTCCTAGCCTTTAGAGGGAGGCAGGTTTATCATGGATTGCAACTTACTTCATTCCACCTTTGAAGGCCTTCTTCTTTCAGAACCTCCAAGTCTGCTTACTGGATGGAGAACTAATCAGATTAGGTGAAACGGCAAAAAAGGAAAAAACCTCTGGCTGGTGCGAAAGCCAATCGACCTTCTAAAGGACAGGGCCGCGTGGGCCAGGGGCTCTGGAATTTATGACCGAAAAGTGGAAGCAAAATTGTGACGGAAGTCACGGCAAAAAGCGGTCAGGGAAAGGAAGAAACACGGTACAGGTAAAAAGGGTATTTCAAGAAGCATCCGAGGAAACCTTGGACACAGCGACATCAAGATGAATTTGAGGTACGCCCACCTGGCGCCAGAGCACAAGGCCGCAGCGGTGGAATTACTAGTTCCCGCTCTGTGATTACCAACGCAGATCGCAATCAAGGCGGAGCGCAAGGTTGTTCCTATTGAGAGGATTTCTGTAGAAAAACAAAGGACCAGTCCTTGACGCTTTGCTATGTTTATTTGATGGTGGATCGCAAAGCTGCTGCCGGGCTGTCACGCCTGGAGCAAGTCCTGACAGCGCAGCAGTCCCTAGCAGCAGTGACGAAATGGCCGCTGAAGAATGAGATGAGGTCTCCTATGCCAGCCAGAATGATTTTAGCCCTTATGTTGGGAATGCTCGTTCTGCCTGCTTGCCAACAGGATGAACCACCATTGACTACTGAAGGTGCAATATCCCTGCGAGAAAGGGCTGAGCAGGGTCAGGTATCTGCCCAGTTACAGCTTGGTCGCATGTATGACATGGGCCAAGGTGTGCCCCAGGACGACAAGGAGGCCGTCCGGTGGTATCAGGCAGCGGCCAATCAGGGAGACGCGGACTCCCAGTCCAGGCTTGGTCGCATGTATGCCACGGGAAAGGGTATACCCCAGGACTACAAGGAGGCCTTCCGCTGGTATCAAGCTGCGGCCGAGCAGGGAACTGCTTCTGCCCAGTCCAGCCTTGGTCGCATGTATGACATGGGCCAAGGCGTACCCCAGGACTACAAGGAGGCCGTCCGCTGGTATCAAGCTGCGGCCGAGCAGGGAACTGCGGATGCCCAGAGCAACTTGGGTTTCATGTATGTGGAGGGACGGGGAGTGCCTCAAGACTACAAGGAGGCCGTCCGGTGGTATCAGGTAGCGGCCGAGCAGGGACATGCGGATGCCCAGAGCAACCTGAGTGTCATGTATACCAACGGACAGGGTGTGCCTCAAGATTATATCCAAGCACACATGTGGTACAACATTGCCGCTTCAGGGCGTCGAGATGATGACGACAGAAAAATGGCTGCCAGGAATCGAGACTCTATAGCCGAAAAGATGACCCCTGAACAAATAGCGGAAGCCCAGCGACTAGCCCGCGAGTGGAGGCCCAAGACTGGAAATCAGTAAGTGACCGAAGTCCTCTTCACACAATAAGAGGTGTTGTATGCCAATCAGGACTATTGTCAAACTGTTATTTCCACTTGTAATCGGACTCTCCTCCTGTACACAGGACGTTAATTCACAGCTGATAGAAGCGGCCCGGAACGACCAACCCGAGAGTATTCAGGCGCTTCTTGAGGCGGGCGCTGAAGTGGATGCGAAGGACGAGGAGGGTGTGACCGCCTTGATCTATGCAGCATCCCAAGGGCATACCCAGTCGGTCAAGGCCTTGTTGAGGGCAGGTGCTGACCTGGACGCGAGAGACTCGCTCGGCACGACCGCCTTAATGTCTGCGGCCAGCAAAGGCCACACCGATGTCGTGAGGGTCTTGCTGGATGCGGGTTCGGATTCAGAGGGTGCCCTTTTTCCGGCGAACAAAGAAATTGAGAAATTACTCCGAAAGCCTGAAGCTGAGGAACCTCTATGGTTTCCCACCCAAGAGGAGCTGAATTTAGGGTTGATTGAAGCAGCAAAGAGGGGTGAAAGGGGCGGAGTTAAGGTTTTGCTCGAAGCAGGAGCTGATGTAAACACTAAGACCGGGGATGGTCAATTCCCTTTGATCATAACGGCCTCTAACGGGAACACTCCCACTGTCAAAGTCCTGCTCGAGGCAGGCGCGCAGGTGAACGATACGGACAAAGATGGGTTAACCGCTCTGATGGCGGCAGTGGCGAACAATCACGCTGAAGTGGTGCGAGCCCTTTTAGATGCAGGCGCGGACGTGGATGCGACAGCCAACGATGGTCTGACTGCGCTGATGGAGGCGGCAAGGAACGACCACACTGAAATTGTCGATTTGCTCAAGAAGGCGGGAGCACAGGATGTCAATTCACACCTGATAGAAGCGGCGCAGAACGGCCAAACCGACAGGGTTCAGGCTTTGCTCGATCTAGGCGCGGATGTGGATGCAACGTCCAGAACAGGCCTGACCGCCCTGATGGAGGCGACAGTCAAGGGCCACACCGAAACCGTGCAAACTCTCTTGAATGCAGGGGCGAATGTGGATGCGACCGCCAGTAAGGAGGTAACCGCCCTGATGGGGGCGGCTCTGACAGGCCACCCCGAAATCGTGCGCGCTCTTGTGGATGCAGGCGCGGATGTGGATGCAACGGCTAGTAATGGCCTGACCGCCCTGATGGCGGCAGTAGCGAACGGCCACACCGAAACCGTGCAAGTGCTTTTGGTAGCAGGCGCGGACATGGATGCAAAGGCCAACGATGGCCTGACTGCCCTGATGTGGGCGGAACAGAAAGGCCACACCGAAATCGTCGAGTTGCTCAAGAAGGCTGGAGCCAGAGAATAACTTTTCTTCCCGCGACGACCCTCGCTTCACTGACCTGTTGCGGCGGATGAATCTTGAGCCTGCGCAAGCCTTCTCAAGAATTTTTACTCACCCTCTTGCTTTAGGACTGATCCTGGGAGAAACTGACGCCAATCGAGGCCAACATGACAAAGAGACTTTACGTTGGTGGCTTGCCTTCTCATGTTACACACGAAATACTGGAAAACCTTTTCTCAGCTTACGGCACTGTTGAGTCAGCCACTCTGATGATCAACAAAATAACCGATCTTTCAGACGGCTTTGGCTTTGTCGAAATGAGGTGTGAGTCTGAGGCTCAAGCAGCAATCCACAACCTGGATGGCACTGAAGTTGAGGGACGCATCATCAAGGTGCATGAGGCACGACCAAGGCCGGTTCCACCTCGCAGAAAGAGCACTTGGCGACATCGTTGGTAGCCTTCCTCAAAAATTTCTGAAAAATTTTCAGCTAACGCGGGAGTCACACGCGAGCCTCCCCCTGCATGGACGGGGATGCAACTGGAGTCCCACTCGGGCGGTTTGTGACCCGCTCCCCACTGTAGTAGCAATAGAAGGTAGGATTCCTAGGCTTGGCGGTTTGCACTTGTCTGAAGGCCAGACAAAAAAACGCTTGACGGGATACCTAAGTCTGGTCGAATATAATGGCGGGAAGGAGCCAGAACTTAGGAAGCTGTTCGGTAGAACAGATGAGTGAAAGTCCTTAACTCCTCCCCATTCGCAATTGGGAGGAGCCAGTGACGTGGGGTGCTTGTCGAGACTTCTGCTGCTAAAGGAGGAGAGAAGTCTTGGCTGACTCCTCCCAACCCCCCAAGTATACTCCAAACGCTTCCTGAAATCACTGCTGGCTAGTCGATAGCCTGACAAAAAAATGAGCTTGTGTGCATTCTTCTCTTGACTAGCTTGTTTAGTGCTCGTGGAACCCTCTTCCCACGTTGCGTAGCCGGATGGAACTGGAGTCCCACTCGGTTGGTTTTTACTTTTTCCGATTGTTTCTTAATCCAGCCTGGAAATCCCATTTTCATAGCGTCCCCAAATTTTTTGCGTGGACTTTGAGTGAGGGTCCACCCCCTTCCGCCTAGGTCAATCGGGGGGTGGTGGGGGTGTCGAAGGTGCTTTTTATTGAACGGATGGAGGTTTAGATAAGGTGTTAATTCACCTCATCACTGTAAACTATAAACTGGAATAGATAGTTTTGATCATAGGTCTCACAATGAAGGAACTGCAAAGCCACTGAGTTGATGACTTCCCCATGACGCTCGATTGGGGTTGCCCGCACGATCCAGCCGACGACATCGATCTGATTGCTACGGCTGAAATGGATTCTCACCGCCAGTCGATCTCCCGCATCGAGGGGAAGATGGGTTTCAAACGCCAACCCTCCTACACTGATATCCTTGGTCTTACAGCTAAATTCCTCACCGACGAGATTGCGTTCGGCAGCATCGATGACGGTACAAGTCAAGCGGATTTGCGTGTGCACCCGGTAAGATAGCCTGCGCTGCACGGTGATTCCTCCGTCCAGCAATTTCGCCACGACGCTTCGTTTGGATGCCTTGAGAATTTCGGCTTCCCAGAAATAGGCAATGGCTTCCTCATCCCAATATTTGATCCGAACTTGCGCTCCCTCTCGAAAAGGGAGAGGTGAACCGGTCGGGCAGGTTCCAGGCAGACTTCGTTGGGAGAACTTTGGGTCACCGTGGCCGGAATCTCTCCCTTGGATTTCACATAGATGGATATGGCTGATCCTGTCCTTGGGTAAGCAACGGGACTGTTGGTGGATGGTTCACGCTCTTCTTCTTTCAATGGCTGCGGATGCTCATTAGACACACTGTTTTAGCACGCAAGAAATGAGCCAGTTTTCGTGGAATGAGCTAAGTTGTTGAACTATGGTAACTTATGATATCCAAGAGAAGGCTGCTGGGGAGAAACGATGACAACTCCTGTTACCTTCTGTCACCTTTAGTTAACAATTTTAGCGCACACAGGGAGGGTGAGATACTTTATGGCCCTCACATATCCCGTTGACAACCTGCTTCTAGAGAGAGAGTTAGTGGCAGTTCATTAGATGAGGGTCTTCCGGCATGTTCGTCGATCCACAGAAGTCCCTACCAGGCGAGCCTCCACTCAGGCGGCTCCCCGCCGAAGCTTGGGAGTGAGACAAAAGCCCAAAGAAGTTGTCGCCAAACGCCAAAGTCCTGTCGGGCAACTAAACCAGGTGGCCGATACGGTAGAGAGTCATGACCGTTTTTTGGGCCAAGAAGCGACTAATTAGTGTTGCGGAAGCCGCCAAGTATTTGGGGGTGCAAAAGAGCACAATTTATTCCTGGGCTTGGCGACGGAAAATCCCCAGTGTAAAAATGGGTCGTCGTCTTCTTTTTGACCGAGAGGACTTGGATAGAATGATTGAGGCGGGTAAGCGTCGGGAACGATAGACGCTCATTCAGCAGCAACGGATTTTTTGAACTCCCTGGGTGTCCTCCGTGTGTACTGCTTGAACGCCCGTTCAAATGTTCTTAGATCCCCGAAACCGACTTCGAAAGCGACTTCTGTGATTGAGAAATCACTGGCCTTCATAAGTTTCATTGCCTTCCTGATTCGGACTTGACGTAACCAATCAGTGAAAGTGATTCCCACCTTGGCGCGGAAGTAAGTGGAAAAGTAGGAGCTTTCCAGGGCCGCGATCCCTGCGGCCTTTTTCAGTGAAATGGGTTCTGAATAGCTTTGCTCGACATACTCACGAAGCCTGTTCAGGCGAGGATAATAGTCGAACACCTCGCCATTAGTTCCATTGAACATTGTGCCTCCCTCCTTCACTCATCTGATCGATCGGTATGGAAAGTGACGTATCTATACCATTTAGACACGGATTTGTCACTAATCTCAGTCCTATTCCCCAAGAGTGGTCGCATAATTCTCAAGAGTTGTCGGCTAAACTCCAAAGCATTGCCGAGACGGGCAATCAGCAGTCGTGCACGGACGAGGATGGAACTGGAGTCCCGTCGCCATAGGAGTGTTCAGGGTGCGTATAGGGTGCAGAAAGTGCGGTTATTTGCCGCGTCTCGCCGCGTCTCGCCACTCTAAGTTGTTGAAAACCTGTAGTGGCGGGGTTCTTTTTATAAGTGGCCTTAATGCCTCACTGGTGGACAAGTTGTTTTTGTCCCCGAATCAGAAACTCTCACCCTGTTCGGACTTAGGCTCTTAGCAGGAGGATTTTCAGGAAGAGATTCAAAGGTTAGGTTCTGGCGATTCTAGTCTAAGGGTGAGACAAACAAAACCCGATCGAGTCGGACTCACGTTCCAGATCGCTACCTGCAGGGAAGGGGCCATACCTATTAATAGTTGCCTCTCAACCCCATGAACCACGCCCACAAGACAACAACGAGCACCCACGCCACTAACAAAAGAGCAAGAGTTAGTATTGCAGTGGTCATTCCATTTTCCTGTCTCAGCCTTCATGGACCTGCTGCCATAATTAACAGGCCCAACCATCTACTACACAACTGGGCGTGCAGTAAGCAAGGCAGAATATACCAGACAACTCTGTCGTCACCTGCCATTCGATTCACAAAAGCAAGAAGGCGATTAAGCAGGAGTCACGTTCCAGGTCAGTCCAGGTGGGGAGAGTCCCAAGCCACGAGGGAACAATACCAGTTCCTGCCGTCTCTTCCAGTAATTCTCTTGGAATATGGCTTGCTAATTGGCGTAATTTGATGGCTGAAAACAGGAGGCTACCAGTACCTACGATAATCAGTAGTACACACATGATTCGATGTTCACAAAACAGGTGAAGGGATTACACCTCTCACCTAAAGCCATTTCCGTCCCAGCTATCCCAGGAATCCACTTAAAACAATCATAACTCTCTACCGTATCGGCCACCTGGTTTAGTTGCCTGGTAGGACTTTGGCGCTTGGCGACAACTTTTGTGGACTTTTGTCTCACTCCCAAGCTGTAACCGCCAAGCCTAGCCCGGATTATGCATAAGTCTTTGGAAAAGGGGCCGATTTAAGGCCAAAAAAGTGCCGTACCTCTTTGATATAATTGGGGTTATGCAATACCACAACAACAAAAAGGTACGGCCCAGCGATGCATCAGTCTGCCAGATCAACTTGCCATCTCACCCTGACAGAAAAGTGGTGGCTCGATTCGATGGAGGCCGGCTCTCTTCCGATGCCGGTTTGGTATCGGTCTGGGCACTGGATCAGCAGCAGCGTCTGACCGCCGATTTCGCTGCTTGTATTCAAGATGTTCGGGATGGGCGCTACATTCGCCATGAGATCTCCGAGATGGCGACCCAGCGAAGTTTTCAGATCGTGGCCGGCTATGAGGATTGCAACGATGCCGACTCGCTGCGCAGGGATCCGATTTTCAAGACCGTGTGCAGCCGGCTGCCCGAAGGCGATCCCGACCTGGCCTGCCAGTCCACCCTGTCCCGACTGGAAAACTCGGTGAGTCGCAAAGATCTGTTTCGGATCGGGGAATGGTTTTGCGACTCTTACCTGAAGCGTCGAAAAAAGAGCAAGCCGCAAAAGATTACGCTGGACGTGGACAGCACGCACGATCCCACTCACGGACAGCAGGAGTTGAGCTTCTATCACGGATTTTACCGAGAGCATATCTACCATCCCCTTTTGATCTTCGATGCCGACACGGGAGATCTCATCACGGCCCTGCTGCGGCCTGGGAATCGGGGAGCCGCTTCGGGCGTGGTCTCGGTTTTAAAGCGGCTGGTGAAAAAGATGCGGCGCAAGCTGGGAAAGAAACTAGACATTGAAATCCGAGCCGACAGTGGGTTTGCCACGCCCGCGCTGTACGATTTTTGTGAGAGCGAGAAGCTCAGCTATGTGATTGGCTTTGCCCGCAACTCGCGTGTGCAGGCGGGGATCGAAGCATTTGTGGAAAAAATCATGGCCGATTTCCAGCACACCCAAGAGGCTCAGCGTCAGTTTACTAAACTGTTATATCAAGCCGACAGCTGGGAGCATCCCCGGCGGATGATTGCCAAGGTGGAAGTGACGGATCTGGGATTGAATCGGCGTTTTGTGGTCACTAACCGAGAGGATCTCTCGGCCCAAGATCTGTACGAACACTATGTGGATCGCGGCCAGGCCGAGAACTTCGTGAAAGCCTTCAAAAAAGATCTGGCCATGGACCGGCTCAGCTGCCACCGTTTCCTGGCCAACCAGTTCCGGCTGTGGCTTCATGCCTTAGCCTATCAGTTGATAGTGCGGCTGCGAGATTATCTGCAAGGCACCCCCTGGCAGAAGCTGGAAGTGGAAACCCTGCGTCGGAGGCTCTTTAAAATCGGAGCTCGAGTCCAGCAGAGCTCACGCCGGATCTGGATTCATTTTGCTTCTTCTTATCCGGAGCAGGAGCTCTTCTCGGTTCTGATGCAGCGACTGTGTCCCACCTGAGTCGGGCTCCGGCTTCTCACCTTTCGGTTTGAACAACATCGGAGTCGAAGTGTCTCAAAATTCGGCCCGATTCTCCCCTGACACCTCCCTCTCCTCCTCCCAACCCGCCATCCACACCCCATTCCAAAGATGACCTTCCGGTTTTCACAAAAAATGGGAGAAATTTAAAGTTTATAAAAGTTT
Source organism: Acidobacteriota bacterium (assembly GCA_022562935.1). Lineage (GTDB taxonomy): Bacteria > Acidobacteriota > UBA6911 > RPQK01 > JADFOI01 > JADFOI01. The sequence goes on along the minus strand of JADFOI010000062.1, from coordinate 148 downwards.
ATGCATAATCCGGGCTAGGAATCCTGCTTCCTTGATGTCCATGGGAACTACATCCTCCTGACACCCCCTGCTGTACCCTATGTTTGCCGGTTCTAGCCTGACGGAGTTTTGCCTCCCTCCTTCACTCATTACAGGAGAAACCGGCCTC
>JADFOI010000168.1:305-4725 GCA_022562935.1 Acidobacteriota bacterium | reverse complement strand
CGAGAGGGGGCCTCTCGCATGTCATCCGTCTGGGGTTTAAAGGCCAGTCCCCAGATGGCAAAGGTCTTCCCCTTCACCGGACTGTGATCTTCATCCTGCTTCTTATCGCTCGTTTCCGAGGAGTAAAAATCCAGGATCTTATGGATCATAACCTGCTTCTGAAGTTCGTTGACTTCGTCCACGGCCTGGATCAGTGTTAAAGGGAAATTATTCTCACGGGCCACATGTATCAGGGCTTTGACATCTTTCGGGAAACAGGATCCGCCATAACCCAATCCGGGGAAAAGATAGGAAGGGCCAATCCGTCGGTCGGTGGCAATCGCATGTCGGACCCGATTGACATCCGCTCCTGTGCGCTCACAGAGATTGGCAATTTCATTCATAAAGGAGATGCGGCTGGCCAACATGGCATTAGCCGCATATTTGCTCATCTCAGCGCTGCGTGGGTCCATCACTAAAATGGGTGCGCCGGTTCGAGTGAACGGCGCATATAAATCCTGCATGATCTCCACCACACGGGTGTTGGTGGCTCCGATCACGACCCGGTCAGGCTTCATGAAATCTTCGACTGCCGCTCCTGCTTTCAGGAACTCCGGATTGGAAACAACGTCAAAGTCACAGGTCGTCCGAGCCGAGATCTCCTGGGCAATTTTGTCGGCGGTGCCTACCGGAACGGTACTCTTGGTGACGATGATCTTATAATCGTCCATCGCCTTGGCAATAGCCCGCACCGCCTCCATGACGTAGCTCAAGTCTGGGGAGCCGCCGTCACCTGGAGGCGTTCCAACGGCGATGGAAACGATCAGGGAATTTTGCACCGCCCAGGGAAGGTCGGTGGTAAACCGAAGACGCTCTTCCTGTACGTTTCGTCGGATGAGCTCCTGAAGACCCGGTTCATATATGGGGAGCTTTCCCTTTTGCAGCCCGGCGATTTTCTCCTCGTCGACATCCATACAGATGACGTCATTGCCGGTTTCAGCGAAGCAAGTTCCCGCCACCAAGCCGACATAACCTGTTCCAACCACACAGATCTTCATGGTTCACGAACGAACACGAAAATAACGACTGACACTCATTTAGAGCGAACCAGAGTCAGGATATCAAATCTTTCACCTGGGGAGATCGCGTCCTAAATCTTCCATTCTGACTTCTGTCTTTTGACTTCTTCTCTCTCCTGTCTCCTTCTTCTGGGCAATAGGGGTGAATCTTTGTGGCAATGGTATCCCGGGAAAATAGTTCAGCGTCCGAGAGTAGAGACGACCGCCAGACGTTTAAAGAGAATCTGTACTGAAGGTCAGTGTAGGAAAACCCTCTCCGCCCCAGTTCGTTACCCGCATGTGCCATGTCGTTGAGAACTTCCGGGTGCTCTGCAAGTCGGATCAGGTGAGTTCTCCCCTGACGGTCTTCCTTAAATAGCCTATGAAAAGCGCTGAAGAATTGTTCAAAGACTTCCTCATCACTCGGCTCTGCTAGTTCATCCGGCAGATAGCCTTCGGTCCAAACGTAAGGCATCACAGGAAGTATGTTGATTGACAGTTGCGAACATCTAGAGCACGGTGTTGCAAAGGCGCTTTTTATCCTTGCAGCAGGAAGTTCATGAGCACAACAAATGCACTTCATGTGTTTAACCTAACATTGGAGTCCGACGGCTTATTTGGATCAATTCCAAATGAATCATACTTTTTTTAGTGACTTTTTCTTTGTGTGCACTGATACAATTTAGGCAAAATTGCGGATGATCATTTTCATTACACTCGATCCGAGACAAGAGCTTTCATCATAAAGACAGACTTCACATTCCGGGTTGCCTAAAAGCGGCTTTGGAACCCCTGCTGGAGATGATCGAACAACTCACTGGACAGATCTGCCAATACGATCTACAGATTGAGCAACTGTGCCAGCATAAGTATCCGGAGACACAACACCTTCAACAGATACGAGGAGTGGGACCGGTCACGGCTATGGCCTTTGTTCTCACACTCAAGGATGCCAAGTGGTTTAGAACAAGTCACGAAATGGGAGCGTTTTTGGGGCGAACTCCCAGATGGGACCAAGACCGCTTAATAAGAATCTCGTCGGACCGGCTGAACGAGCCGGAGATTCCGGTAAACATTGACCAGCCCCTGGGGTCGCTACCGAAGGTTTGACTACACTCAAACCCTTATGGGAACAGCGTTTTAGAGGACGCAGTCAGTGTAGTCGTCATTTGAGGGTACTAAGGGGCTTCCAGCCCTGGGCTGTTGCATCAGTCCTGAATAGCATTTGGGGAGACCCGATGTATTCCCAGGATTGTCTCGGCTATGCTTTGGAGTTTTCCGAAGACTTTCTGATGAGCTGACAATTCTTGAGAACTATGCGATCAGTCTTGGGAAATAAGGCTGAGATTAGTGACTGATTCCTGTTTAACTGATATTTATCTGTCAACTTCAATAGAAATTAACCGGACCAACGTGTGACCTGCCCCCACGAACGAGTCCACCTTCAAAGTTAGACCTGGAACCATTGACCTGGCCCGGGAAACTGTACCAAGCATAGGGTTAGGATTTTCAGGTTGGGACGGGTGAAACACCCACCCCGTGGGGCTCTAGAACACTCACCCTACTCACGTGAGTGCCTCCCCTTTCTTTGCCCTCGCTAGCGAGGGCAAAAGCCTCCGGCGTTTGATCCCTAAGCGAGCTATGAGGTCTTTGCTGATTGTAGTCCATGCGCCACTGCTCTAGCTTGGCTTGGGCATCCGGGATCGAGAAGAACACCTCCACATTCAAGCATTCGTCCCGTAGCCGCCCGTTAAAGCTTTCGATGAATCGATTGTCCATGGGCTTGCCCGGCCGGATAAACTCTAACTGTACCCCCTGGCGGTAAGCCCATGCATCCATGGCTCGACTGGCAAACTCCGAACCATTATCTACGGTGATGGACTTCGGAACACTATCCACATCCAACACCCGATCCAGAGCCGCCACCACTGCCTTTGCCGTCAACGAGGTGTCCGCTACCAGAACAGGGCATTCCCTCGTGTATTGGTCAATCACCGTTAAGATCCGAAACCGTCGCCCATCCGCTAACCGATCCACCATAAAATCCATGCTCCAACACTCGTTTCGAGCTTCAGCCGGGCTCACCGGAACTCGTGCCCGACGAGCCAGCTTCTTGCCTTTGCGGGTCCGAATCACCAAGCCCTCCTCCTGATACAATCGGTAGATCCGTTTCGCATTAACCATCCAGCCTTCCCGTCTCAGCAGCACTGTCAGCCGCCGATAGCCAAATCGAACCCGAGTGGCCGCCAGCTCTTTGAGCCGCTTTCTGCTCAAGAACAACGGTAAGTTGATCATTTACCACGGATGGGCGGACGCCGCGGCCAATCCCGAACCCACCCTGGATTATTACCAGGACGTTGTGGAGACGACCTTCAACGGCGACATCGACGCGGCAAAGCAGAAGGTGCAGCTCTTTATGGTACCCGGGATGGGCCATTGTCGCGGTGGTCCCGGCCCGAATGCCTGGGACAAGCTGGCGCCGCTGGTGGAATGGGTGGAAAAGGGCGAGGCGCCGGAATTCATCGTTGCCACCCACAGCACCGACGGAGTGGTGGACAACGAACGACCCATCTGTTCCTACCCAGAGAGAGCTGTTTACACGGGTCCTGCAGGTGGAGAGAAGGATCCTGCCAACTGGGTGGCGAGCAACTTTACCTGTCAGTGAGATTTCGGATCAGGCGCAGTCCATCCAGTCATCCCTTGCCGATGCCCCTGATGATCGAGCGACTGTGGGCTCTCCCTCTCTGTTCACCGGCCTCATTTCCTGGATCAGGGCAAGCCTGAGCACAAACTCTTGCCGTGCAGGGTAGTAAGGAAACATCCGGATGGACTTGGAAAGCATGGCTGAGACGTCCTCCACGGGAACCAGTTTCAGAGAGACCTCATCAGCGCACAACTCCCGATAGATCCGTTCCCACAGACGCTGACATTCCGGAGCGAGATGGCCCACCTCATGGCTAATCAACACTCTTCTCTCTCCCCTGGAGAGCTTCTGAAGGAGCTTCAGGTTAAAGAAGAATGTTACGAAATCGTGGTCAGAAGCGTCCCTCTCATAAAGTACTGCGGCCCCTCTAGACATCTGATCGGAAACGACAATGATGTATTCATTCGGGGTTAGGCCGAGTTGGGATAAATATTCTTCAACCGTATCGCTGACTTCTATTTTTAGTGTCTGGCTTGTGGCCAGAGTCATGGTCAACAAGGCTAAATAAAGCATTGCACCGTAAGCCTCCTATCATCCAAAAAGATATGAAGTCTTAGAAACCGTTCACGGCAACAGATTGCCGCCTGCGCGCCGACTTGATCTGATCGTCCTTCCCTGTCAGGAGCGTCTGGATCTTGGTTGAAGAGCAACAATGTCACGGGTCCCCCCCTTTGAATGG
>JADFOI010000168.1:0-295 GCA_022562935.1 Acidobacteriota bacterium | reverse complement strand
ACGAGGCAATCGAAGTCCTCGATGAGCGGGTTGATCGTGGAAGAGATTGGGGAGTAACTGTAGGTTTTGCTGATGATGTTGAAAATTCCTTTAAAACCTCCCAGAAGTTTTTCAAGCCTTTGAAGTTGGTCAGGCGTGATGATTCGTTGATTCTCTGCGTCGTACTTCATATCCGTTCAGCTTAAAACAAGCACGAAGCGTGCCACTTCCCATAGAGCCTGGCCAAACCCTATAAACAAATTCCATATAACTGCTGTAAAAAAGGGAGTTCCATCTTCACTCATGAGGATTTTCA